>JAYTVE010000001.1:0-2802 GCA_043744185.1 Gemmatimonadota bacterium
CCGGCGAACGCGGCGTTCACGAGACCGCGCGCGGTGAGTTCGAGGCGGCGGACCTGGCGAAGGACGTCGGCCGACGGCGCGCGGGGCGCGCCGACCGCCGCGTCGGTCACGGCGCGGGGACGGCGGCGAGCAGGCGCGCGACCACGTCGTCGCTGGTGACCGCCTCGGCCTCCGCCTCGAACGTGAGCAGGATACGGTGTCGAAGCACGTCGGGCGCGATCGCCTTCACGTCGTCGGGAGAGACAAACGACCGCCCGCGCAGGAAGGCCAGCGCCCGCGACGCCTGTGCGAGGGCAATCGTCGCGCGCGGGCTGGCGCCGTACTCGATGAGCGGCGCGAGCGCCGCGGCACCGGCCGCCTTGGGATCACGCGAAGCGTGCACGAGGTCGACGATGTAATCCGCCACGCGCGCATCGAGGTAGAGGCCCCTCACCTGCTCGCGCGCGGCCATGATCGCCTGTGGCGTCGCCACCGCGTCCACCTTGATGCTCTCGCCACCCGCCATGCGTCGCATGATCTCGCGCTCTTCGTCGCGCGTCGGATAGCGCACGCGGAGCTTCATCATGAAGCGGTCCACCTGCGCTTCCGGCAGCGGGTAGGTGCCTTCCTGCTCGATCGGGTTCTGCGTCGCGAGCACGAGGAACGGCTCCTCGAGCGGAAAGGTGGTGCCACCGATCGTCACCTGCTTCTCCTGCATCGCTTCGAGCAGCGCGCTCTGCACCTTGGCTGGCGCGCGGTTGATCTCGTCGGCCAGCAGGATGTTCGCGAAGATGGGGCCCGCCTTCACCTCGAAGCGCCCCGTGTGCTGGTCGTACACCTGCGTGCCAAGGATGTCGGCCGGCAAGAGATCGGGGGTGAACTGGATGCGACGGAACGTCGCGTCCACCGTTTCCGCGAGCGTGCGCACGGCCAGCGTCTTGGCCAACCCGGGCACCCCTTCGAGCAGCACGTGACCGCCGGTCAGCAGGCTCACGAGCAGCCGCTCGACCATCGCATCCTGACCCACCACGCGGCGCGCCACCTGCGCCACCACCTGCTGCGCCAACGTGCCGTCGCGCGCGATCACCGCGGGAGTCGTCATGCGGGGCGTTTACTCGAGGGTGATGGCGTCGATCATGGCACGCTCGCGCGACGTGAGCGAGCGCGTCGTGCCCGGCTTGAGGTCACCGAGGCTCACCGGCCCGTAGTGCGTGCGCACGAGGCGCCGCACCTCGAGGCCGAGCGCCTGACACATGCGACGCACCTCGTGGTGTCGCCCCTCCGCCAAGGTGAGCTCGATCAGCCAGGTGCGCGGCTGCTCGGCAGGTTGCACGGACACGTCGGTCGCCTTCGCGAGTCCATCCTCGAGCTGCACACCGCGGCGCATCTCCGTGGCGGCCGCCACGGCGTTGCCCTTGACCGTGGCCACGTACGTGCGCTCCACCTCGCGGCTCGGATGCGTGAGCCGGTGCGCCGCATCGCCGTCGTTCGTGAGCAGGAGCACGCCTTCGGTGAGGAAGTCCAGTCGCCCCACGTACGTGAGCCCCGGTGCATCACGACCGCCGATGAGATCGAACACCGTCTGGCGCCCTTCCGGATCCTTGCGACTCGTGATCACACCGGCCGGCTTGTTGAGCACGAGCCAGGTGGACGTCGTCGGCGTCTCGATCGGCTTGCCATCAACGGTGATATGGTCGACGCTCGGATCGCACGAGACGCCGATGATCGCGACCTTCCCGTTGATGCGCACGCGTCCGGCCGCGACGAGCGCCTCCGCCGATCGGCGGGACGCGACGCCCGCGCGCGCGAGGGCGCGCTGGATGCGCATCGGTTCGCCGGCCATCAGGAGGCGGCGTCCCCGGCCGCACTGAGGCCGAGCTCGGGCTCGGCGTCGGCATCGCCCGCTTCCGAGAGATCCGGCTCGTCCTCTTCCACACGTACCAGCGGCCGGAGCGCCACCGCAAGCTCATCCGCGCGCGGCAGCTCGCCCAGGTGACGCAACGCGAAGTGCTCGAGGAAGAGTGGCGTCGTGCCGTACAGCAGCGGCCGCCCGAGTCCCTCGGCGCGGCCGACGATGTCGATCAGTCCGCGCTCTACCAGCGCCTTGAGCACGGAGCCCACGGCCACGCCGCGGATCTCCTCGATCTCGGAGCGGCCGATCGGCTGGCGATAGGCGATAATCGCGAGCGTCTCGAGCGACGCACCGGAGAGGCGCTGCGGCCGGAGCGCGAGCTGCGCACGCTCGATCGCTTCGGTGTACTCGGGGCGCGTGAGCAACTGCCAGCCGTCGCCGAGCTCTACGAGCTCGACGCCGTGGCCATCGTTGTCGAGCGTTTCGCGAAGCTCGTCGAGCGCCGCGCGCACGCCCGCAGGCGAGGCCTCGGCGTCGAGGGTCGCGAGTTCGTCGGTCGGAATGGGGCGGGCGCTCGCGAAGAGCGCGGCTTCAAGCAGCTTCGCCAGCGGCGTCACGGGATATCTCCACGTCGGCGAACGGTTTCGGTTGGGCCAGCTTGAGCTCGCCGAGCTTGGCGAGTTCGAGCAGCGCGAGCAGTACGGAAAGCACCTGCCACGGTTCGGCCTGCGGCACGATCACGTCGCGCCAGCGCAGGTGCTCCCGGAGGAGGAGGACGGAACGGACGGTGGCAATCGCACCCGGCACGTCGAGCGCGCGGGCGATTACCTCGTGGAGCGTGGGCTGCCTGGTGACGCGCAGCACGCGATCGACGGCGGTCATCAGTTCGACGAGCGAGAGCGCCAGCGGCGGTGCCGGCGGCGGCGCCGACTCGGGCAAGTAGGCGCGGGCGAATCGGCCACGGCGCGACT
>JAYTVE010000002.1:0-9368 GCA_043744185.1 Gemmatimonadota bacterium
GCGCCGATGGCTGCACGCCACTCGGCCAGCGTCGCGTAGCGATCAGCCGGCGCCTTGGCGAGCGCACGCTCGATGGCCGCACTGACCTCGCCGGAGACATTCGTCCGTACCGTGGCGAGCGACGGAACGGGGTCCATGGCGTGGCGCGCCATGATCGCCATCGCATTGCGCCCGGTGAACGGCGGCGCACCGGCGAGCATCTCGTAGGTGACGCACGCGAGCGCATAGAGGTCCGAACGCGCGTCCACCTCGTCGCCACTCGCCTGCTCGGGGCTCATGTAGTGCGGCGTGCCGAGCGCCATGCCCACGGACGTCAGCTTCTCGTCGCCGGCGGCGGACACGGCGTGGGCGATGCCGAAGTCCGCGACCACGGCATGCCCGTTTTCGAGCATGATGTTCTCGGGCTTGATGTCGCGGTGGACGACGCCGCGCCCGTGCGCGTAGCCGAGCGCGTCTGCCACTTCGTCGGCAATGCGGAGCGCGTCCGCGAGCGGCAGTTGCGACTCGCGTGCGAGGCGCGCACGCAGCGTCTCGCCCTCGATGAACGGCATCACGTAGTACAGGAACCCGGCCCCCTCGCCCGAATCGAACAGCGGCAGAATGTTGGGGTGCCGAAGGTTGGCCGTCGTGGTGATCTCGCGTAGGAACCGCTCGGCGCCGAGCGCGGCGGCAAGCTCGGGGCGCAGCACCTTGACCGCAACCTGTCGCTGGTGCTTGAGGTCGTCGGCGAGGTAGACGGTAGCCATGCCGCCGGCGCCCAGTTCGCGCGTGAGGCGGTAGTGGTCCGCCAGTGCGGCGACGAGCGTAGCCTCGATAGTGGACATGGGTGTGCAAAGCTGTGGCTGGCCGCAGAGGCGCGCAATGCGGCTCGTCCGCGTGACGCGGAGGCGAACCGTCGCGCACGTGACTGTCCGAGTTGCCCGTCGCTCGCGATATTGGCTGAGCGCGTCACGCAACCGCCCTCCCGGAGACTCCCATGGCTGGCCAAGGCTCCACCGGCAACGTCATTGCCGCGCTCTGCAGCTTCTTCATTCCCGGATTGGGCCAGCTGCTTCAGGGACGCCTCCTCATGGCGGGTTTCCAGTTCGTCCTCGCCGGCGTGCTCTGGTTCTTCCTGCTTGGCTGGGCCGTCCACTTCTGGTCGATCATCGACGCGGCGCTCTTCAAGCCCAAGGGCGCGTGAGCACTCGGCAGCTCGTTCTGTGCGCGATGGCGTACGTCGCGTGGGGCGCCGCCTTGCCCGCGCAGGCGTCCGTGCAGCCTCCCGTGTCGGCGCCCACGCGCATTCCCGCGCAGCGCGGCGATATCGAAGCGCGCGTCACGCACGGCTACGCCAACTCCGGCGGCGTGAAGATCCACTACGCGGCGCTCGGCGATCCGGCCAAGCCGCTCGTCGTGATGATCCACGGCTTCCCCGACTTCTGGTTCACGTGGCGTGATCAGATGGACGCGTTGGCGGCGACGCACTATGTGGTCGCGATGGACCAGCGCGGGTACAACCTCTCCGACCAGCCGGCGGGCGCCGAGTCATACGAGATGCCGCTGCTCGTCGGCGACGTGGTGGCGGTCATCCACGCAGTCGGCCGCGAGAAGGCCGTCGTGGTCGGGCACGATTGGGGCGGCGCCGTCGCATGGGCGGTGGCCACGTATCAGCCGCAGGTGGTCGACAAGCTTGTCATCCTCAACCTGCCGCACATTCGCGCGCTCACGCGCGAGTTGGTGAACAACCCGACGCAGCGCGCCAACAGTGCGTATGCGCGGCGTATGCAGCAGCCCGGCTCGGAGGCAGCGCTCACGCCGCAGGTGCTGGCCGCCTGGGTGGCGGACACTGTGGCTCGCAAGCGCTACGTGGAAGCGTTCTCGCGCTCGAGCACCGCCGCGATGGTGAGCTACTACCAGCGCAACTACCCGCGAGAGCCGTACGCGCTTGACACCACGGCGGTCATCAAGGTCAAGGCACCGGTGCTCATGATTCACGGCTTGAACGACCGCTTCCTGCTCGCTGGCGCGCTCAACGGCACGTGGGAGTTCGTCGAACGCGACCTGACGATCGTGACCGTGCCCAACGCCGGACACTTCGTCCAGCATGACGCGGGGGAGTTCGTGTCGCGCACGATCGCCGGCTGGTTGGAGCGGCACTGATGGCCGACCTGCTTCGCGACGCCCTGCTCAAGCAGTTCGACACCGCGTGGAAGCTCACGCAGTATCACCTTGGTGGCCTCACCACCGAAGAATGCCTCTGGCGCCCTGCGCGAGCGGGGCTGCACGTGCAGCAATCCGCCGACGGTGCGTGGCACGCCGACTGGCCGGCGCACGAGGGCTACGACGTCGGCCCCGCCAGCATCGCATGGATCACCTGGCACATGGGATTCTGGTGGTCGATGGTGCTCGATCATTCGTTCGGCGGCGCCGCGCTCACGCGCGAGCAGGTCGCCTGGCCCGGTACGGCCGACGGCGTGCGAGACTGGATCGGCGGCTTCGCCTCGGAGTGGCGCTCGCGCCTCGAAACGCTGACCGACGAAGAGCTCGCGTCGCACGAGCGCACGCACTGGCCATTTGCGGAGCGTCCGTTCGTCGACGTGATCGCGTGGGCCACTGTCGAACTCACGAAGAATGCGGCGGAGCTCGGCTACGCGCGCTTTCTCCATGCGGCGCGGCCGACCACGTGAGCGACGCGCACGATCACTCGACCAATCCGCTCCACGGCATCACGCTCGAGCGCATGCTCACCGAAATGGAAGCGCAGCTCGGCTGGGCGCGCATGGGTCGTCGCGTGAAGATCCAGTGTTTCCTGAGTGAACCGAGCGTGATCTCGAGCCTCAAGTTTCTGCGGCGCACGCCGTGGGCACGCACGAAGGTGGAAGCGATGTACCTCGACATGAAACGTGCGGCCGCGCGGGCACGGAAGCCCGGATGACGGGCTGTGCACCTGTCGTGCGCTTGACCCGACGCGCGCACGCCGCAGCTTCCGAGAGCGCATCGCTCGGCCTCCCCACCACGCCGGTCCGGACTCGTGGCTCCCACGCAGATCGCGATCACCACCCGCGACGGCAGCTGTCGCAGTTTCGTCTTCCGTCCCGCCGGCGTCGGCCCCTGGCCAGCCGTACTCGTGTTCATGGATGGCGTCGGCATCCGCCCTGCGATGCTCGAACTCGCCGAACGCCTCTCGACGTACGGCTATTTCGTGCTGATGCCCGACCTGTTCTATCGTTCGGGCGACTACGAGCCGATGAACGCCGCAACGGTATTCGTCGTCCCTGAGCAGAAGAAGCGGCTGTACGAGCACTTCTTCGCGAAGGCGCCGCTCCCCAACCTGATGTCGGACACGCAGTTCTTCCTCGACTACATCGCGGCGCAACCGGACGTGAAGCCGGGCCCCGTGGGCACGACGGGATACTGCATGGGCGGCGCGGCATCACTCTCGGCGGCGGGTACCTATCCTGATCGCATCAGCGCCGCCGCGTCGTACCACGGCGGCCGCCTCGCGACGGATGCGCCGGACAGTCCGCACTTGAAGGCCCCGACAACGACGGCGCGCGTGTACGTCGCGGGTGCGATCGAGGACGCGTCATTCCCCGACGACATGAAGGTGCGGCTCGAGGCGGCGTACACGGCAGCCGGCGTGCCTCACCTGATCGAGACGTACCAGGCGAAGCACGGCTGGGTGCTGCGCGACTTCACGATCTACGACCAGGCGGGCGAGGAGCGGCACTGGCAGACGCTCGTCGGCCTGATGGACGCAACGCTCAAGGGCTGAACCCGCCGGGAGGATCGCACGATGAGACGGTTGCGCTACAACGTGGCGATGAGCCTCGATGGCTTCATCGCGACGACCGACGGCGGCTACGACTGGATCCCGATGGACCCGACGATCGACTTCGACGCGCTGTTCGCGGAGTTCGACACGTTCGTGATGGGACGAAAGACGTTCGAGACGCTTCGGAAGCAGGGCGCGGGCGACCCCACCATCGGGCGCGACGTGATCGTGTTCTCGCGCACGTTGGACCCTGCCGCATTTCCGGGCGTGCGCGTGACGAGCGAGGAGCCCGCTGGCGTCATGCACGAACTCAAGACGCGCACCGCTGGCAAGGACATCTGGCTCTTCGGCGGTGGTCAGCTCTTCCGCACCCTGCTCGACGCGGGAGTCGTGGACGTGGTCGAGGTCGCGGTCTGTCCCATCATGCTGAGCGACGGGATCCCGCTGCTGCCGCCGGGGGTCCACTCGCCGCGACTCACCCTGACGACGCACCGCGTGCTGCCGAGCGGCATCGTGATGCTGGAGTACGCGACGTGAGCTTCGTGCTGGCCGAGGCCGTGGCCGTGCTCGAGCGCACGCCAGCCACGCTCCACACCATGCTCGCGGGGTTGCCGGCCCCGTGGCTCGACGGCACCGAGGGCCCCGGCACGTGGAGCCCGTACGTGATTGTCGGGCACCTGTTGCATGGCGAGCGCACCGACTGGATTCCGCGCGTCGAGATCGTCCTCGCGCAGGGTGCGGACCGTCGCTTCACGCCGTACGACCGCGAGGCGCAGTTCCGCGAGCATCCGGGGGCGAGCCTCGAGTACCTGCTCGACGAGTTCGCGCGGCTGCGCACGCACAACCTGCGCACGCTGGCGGCGTTCAACCTGACCGACACGCAGCTGGCGCTCACCGGCGAGCACCCGGCGTTCGGCTCCGTCACGCTGCGCCAACTGCTTGCCACGTGGGTCGCGCACGACCTCGGCCACATCGCGCAGGTGTCGCGCGTGATGGCCAAGCAGTATCGTGAAGCGATCGGGCCGTGGCGCGCATACCTGCCGGTGATGGATCGCTGAGCGCCGACCGACGCTTCCGGGGAGCCATTGCATGAAGGTGCTCGTGGTAGGCGCAGGTGGCATTGGTGGTCATGTGGGCGCGCGGCTCATCGAGGCCGGCGCCGACGTCACCTTCCTCGTTCGCGATCGCCGACGCGCGCAACTCGCGAGCGACGGCCTGCACGTCGTCAGTCCGCTCGGCGACTTCACCACCCCCGTGCAGACCGTGAGCGCACGCGAGCTCAAGCACCGCTTTGACGTCGCGATTCTCACCTGCAAGGCGTACGACCTCGATGCGGCCATGACAGACCTCGCGTCGGCCATGGACGGACGGTGCATGCTGCTCCCCATGCTCAACGGCATGTCGCATCTGGCCATGCTGGATGCGCGCTTTGGCGCGACGCAGGTCTGGGGCGGTGCGATCCAGATGAACGTCACGCTCGAAGCGGACGGCACGGTGCGTCATCGCGGCAAGATGGCGCGGCTCATCTTCGGCGAGCGCGGCGCGCCAGCCGTCGCCTCGGAAGCGGCCACAGCCTTTGCCGCGCTGCTTGCGCGCACGAGCCTCGACGGCGTGCACTCGCAGCGCATCGAGCAGGACATGTGGGAGAAGCTCGTCATGCTGTCGGCGCTCGCGGCCCTTACCTGCCTCTTCCGCGCGACCGTGGGCGAGATCAACAGCGTGCCGGGAGGAACGGAGGCGGTCGAACGCACGATCGCGACCAACATCGCGATCGCCACCAAGTCCGGATTCGCGCCGCGCGAGGCGTCGATCGGATTCACGCGGCAGCTGCTGCTCGACAAGTCGAGCGCGCTCACGGCCTCGATGCTGCGCGACCTCGAGGGCGGCGCACGCGTCGAGAGCGATCACATCGTCGGCTTCATGCTCGACCATGCGCGTGCGCACCGGCTCGACGACGCGGTGCTCTCGATGGCCTACACGCACTTGAAGGCGTACGAGGCGCGGCGCGCGTCAGGGCGCTGATCGCGCCCTGACGCTTTGCAGCGCTACGAGGCGAGCACCGGTAGCTGTCGGATCTTCGCCGCCCACTCCCTCGGCCCCGTCTCGTGCACGTTGGCCCCCGCCGCATCCACCGCGACGGTCACCGGCATGTCATGCACGTCGAACTCGTAGATCGCTTCCATGCCGAGGTCTTCGAACGCGACCACGCGTGACGAGCGGATGGCCTTCGACACGAGATACGCCGCGCCGCCGACCGCCATCAAGTACGCCGCCTTGTGCTTGCGGATGGCTTCGAGCCCCGTTGGTCCACGCTCGGCCTTGCCGATCATCGCGATCAAGCCCGTCTTCTCGAGCATCATTTCGGTGAACTTGTCCATGCGCGTGGCGGTGGTCGGGCCTGCCGGTCCCACGGCCTCATCGCGCACGGGATCCACCGGCCCGACATAGTAGATGACGCGGTTGGTGAAGTCCACGCCTTCCGGGAGCCCTTGGCCGCTCGCGTAGAGGTCGGCGATGCGCTTGTGCGCGGCATCGCGGCCGGTGAGCAGCTTGCCATTCAGCAGCAGGCGGTCGCCTGCCGTCCATGAGCGCACGACCTCGACCGTCAGGGTATCGAGGTCGACGACCTTCGCGTTCGCGTCCGGCTTCCACGTCACGTTCGGCCAATCGGACAGCGACGGTACGGGCAGCTGCGCCACTCCCGAGCCATCGAGCGTGAAGTGCGCGTGGCGCGTGGCCGCGCAGTTGGGAATCATCGCGATGGGCTTGGACGCGGCGTGCGTCGGGAAGTCGAAGATCTTGACGTCGAGCACGGTGGACAGTCCGCCCAGCCCCTGCGCGCCGATGCCCAGCGCGTTCACCTTGTCGTGCAGCTCGATGCGCAGCTCCTCGATCTTGTTCTGCGGCCCACGCGTCTTGAGCTGGGCCATGTCGATGTGCTCCATCAGCGACTCCTTGGCCATCAGCATCGCCTTCTCGGCCGTGCCGCCAATGCCGATGCCCAGCATGCCCGGCGGACACCACCCCGCGCCCATGAGCGGCACGGTCTTGAGCACCCAGTCGACGATCGAGTCGCTGGGGTTGAGCATGGCGAACTTGGACTTGTTCTCCGAGCCGCCCCCCTTGGCCGCGAGCTTCACCTCGACGGTGTCGCCCGGCACGAGTTCGGTGTGCACAACCGCCGGCGTGTTGTCGCGCGTATTCTTGCGGCCGAACGCCGGGTCCGACACGATGGACGCACGCAGCACGTTCTCGGGGAGCAGGTACGCGCGGCGCACGCCTTCGTTGACCATCTCCTGCACGCTCAACGTCGCATCCCAACGCACGTTCATCCCGACCTTCAAGAACACCACCACGATGCCGGTGTCCTGGCAGATCGGACGGTGCCCCTCGGCGCACATGCGCGAGTTGCTGAGGATCTGCGCGATCGCGTCCTTCGCAGCGGGCCCCTGTTCCTTCTCGTACGCGTCAGCCAGTGCGTGGATGTAGTCCAGCGGGTGATAGTACGAGATGTGCTGGAGGGCGTCGGCGATGGACTGGATGAAGTCGTCCTGTCGGATGGTCGTCATGCCGAGAAGATAGTGGCTCCGGGCGACGCCGGGCGACCTTCGCGAGTACGCACCACGCGCCGACCCATGCCGAGCGACGCAGCGACTCCTGAACTCGCCCCGCTGGCCGATACTCGCCGATGTCGCCCGCCGTCGGCTCACACCCGCAGCTGGGCGTTTCGTCATTCGCGAAGGGTACCAGGCGAGCGGGATGGGGAGGAGGCACGACATGTTGATCGCGACGCAGGTACCGGTACCGACCACGGAGGACGCTCGCCTCGACGCCCTGCGCACGTACGCCGTGCTGGACACGCTGCCCGAGGCCGCCTACGACGACATCACCTTTCTCGCGTCGCAGATCTGCGACACGCCGATCGCGCTCGTCAGCCTGATTGACGGCGAGCGCCAGTGGTTCAAGTCGAGGGTCGGACTCGATGTCACCGAGACTCCCCGGGACCAGGCGTTCTGCGCACATGCGATCATGGAACCGGGCGAACTGATGGTCGTGTCCGACGCGCAGCTGGATGAGCGCTTCGCCGACAATCCGCTCGTCACCGACGCTCCCGACATCCGCTTCTACGCAGGCGCCCCACTCGCCACCTCCGACGGCCACGGGCTCGGCACGCTCTGCGTAATTGACCGCGTGCCGCGCATGCTCAGCGACTGCCAACTGAAGGGCCTGCGGGCGCTGTCCCGGCAGGTGATGTGCATCCTCGAGTACCGCAAGGCGGTGTCCTCCCTCGCGCGGCACGCGCTCGTGGCTGAGGCTCATGAGGCGCAGTTGCTTGCCTATCAACGCGAGCTCGAGTCCGCGAATGCCGCGCTCGCCGAGCAGACGGTGACGGATGCGCTGAGCGGCCTCACCAATCGCGCCGCCTTCCTTCGTGCGCTCGAAACCGAGATGGAGCGCGCGGTTCGCTACGGGTCGCCGCTGTCGCTTCTGCTGCTCGACATTGACCACTTCAAGGCGTACAACGACGCATTCGGCCATCTCGAGGGCGACGCCGTGATCCGGCAGGTGGCCGCGCTTCTCGCGGCGAGCAGCCGCTCGAGCGATGTCGTGGCTCGGATTGGCGGCGAGGAGTTTGGAATCTTGCTGCCGAACACGAGCGCGCCGAGCGCCGCAGTGCTCGCTGAGCGGTTCCGCCGTGCCGTGGAAGGCGCGACGTGGTCGCGCCGGTCGATCACGGTCAGCGTGGGCAGCTGCACGCAGCGGGCGGAGGCCATGACGCGACCCGTCTTCATGACACGCGCTGACCAGGCCCTGTATACGTCGAAGGCGGCCGGCCGCAACCGCGTCACGGTGAGCCAGCACCTGCCCTGAGCGCGGGACAGACCGACAGAGCGGTTGCGGTGATGCGAGGGTGATTCGACCGGCGAGCGTGCGCCGCGGGATGCCGCCCGCGCCGTCGCCTCGCCAGATTCCCCGCATGGCTACCACCTCCCTCTACCGCGAACTCTCCGCCGATCGCCGCCTGGCGCTCGTCACGCATCTCCTCACCACGCGCAAGGAATCCCGCGCCTTCTTCGTCGCGCGCATCGTCGCGAAGGGCGGCGGCTTTCGCGCCAAGACCGTGGCTGGCTACTCGCGCGAGCAGCTCGCGAAGGAAGTTGTCCGCCTCAACGCGCAGAGCGACAACGACGAGGTGGAACTCCTCCAAGCGCTCTACCTCGAGATGCGTCCCGAGCTCCAGATCGCGTTCCTCGATGCCTGCGGCGTGAAACACGAGAATGGCTCGATCGACGAGAAGCTCGAGATGCCGTACGCGAGCGCGGCGACGGTGGAGAAGGGGGTAGCCGCGCTGCGTGCGCAATTCGGCGACGAAGGGCTGCACTACCTGCGCACGTGCGCCCGCTACAACGGCGCGGCGTGGCCGGGGCTCGACGAGCTGATCGCGTGAGCCAGTGCCGGGCGGCGCGTCCCTAGAACGACACCATCTGCGTCACCTTGACCACGAGGCTTCGCCCCGTGGCCGGCGCGATCGGCGACGAGATCCGCTGCTCGTTGTACACGATGAACAGGTCGCTCAACGGGTGGTGGATGATGTTGAAGCGCACGTTGG
>JAYTVE010000003.1:0-2798 GCA_043744185.1 Gemmatimonadota bacterium
TGGCCTGCGCCTCGGCGGTCTGCGGCTGCGGCTGGGCGTGGGCGGGCGAGGCACTCGCGACGACGATCGCAGCGATCAGGGCAAGGCGGGCATCGAGACGCATGGAGGCGCGGGGCACGAGGGGACAACATCCCGAATATGCGCCCTTGACCCCACTCGCGTGAGGCCGCACTGTCAGCGGTCTCCCATCATCATCGCGTCCATGCCGCTTCGCTCGCATCGCCCGCTTCGCTCCCTCGTCACCATCGCGGCATCCGCCTTAGCCCTGATGGCGTCGGCCGCGCGTGCCCAAGCCCCTCGCGCCGACCTCATCCTCGTCAACGGCGCCGTCGTCACCGTGGATAGCGCCCGCCCGCGCGCCCAAGCCGTCGCCGTGCGCGGCGACAAGATCATCGCCGTGGGCACCAACGCCGACGTGCGGAAGCTGGCCGGACCGGCCACCAAGGTGCTCGACCTCAAGGGGCAGCTGCTCATCCCCGGCTTCATAGAAGGCCACGGCCACTACACCGGACTCGGCGAGTCCATGCTCGTGCTCGACCTCACCACGGCGAGCACATGGGACGACATCGTCGCGATGGTGGCCAAGGCCACCAAGACCGCGCGCCCCGGCGAGTGGATCGTCGGCCGCGGTTGGCACCAGGAGAAGTGGACGCGTGTACCGCAGCCCAACGTGCAGGGGGTGCCCACGCACGCATCGCTCGACGCGGTGAGCGGCGACCATCCCGTGATCCTCACGCACGCGAGCGGTCACGCCGGCTTCGCCAACGGCCGCGCCATGCAGCTCGCGGCCATCACGCGCACGTCGAGCGATCCCGACGGCGGCGAGATCGACAAGGATGCGAGCGGCGATCCGACCGGCTTCCTCAAGGAGACGGCGCAGCGCGCGGTTGGCGCGGCCCGCGCACGCGACGATCACATGAGCCCTGCCGACCGCGAGGCACGCTTCCGCAAGGTTGTGGAACTCGCGGGCCAGGAGGCCGTCACGCACGGCGTGACAAGCTTCCACGACGCCGGCGCCAACTTTGCCACCATCGACGGCTACAAGAAACTCGCCGACGAGGGCACGCTCCCCGTGCGCCTCTACGTGATGGTGCGCCGCGAGAGCAACGCGCGCATGGACTCGCTCCTGCCCAGCTACCGGATGCAGGGTTACGCGCACGACTTCCTCACCGTGCGCTCCATCAAGCGGCAGATTGACGGCGCCATGGGGCCGCGCGGCGCGTGGCTGTTGGCGCCCTACACCGATCTTCCCACGAGCAGCGGCCTCGCCCTTGAGAGCGTGGCCGACATCGAGGAGACCGCGCGCATCGCCATCAAGCACGGCTTCCAGGTCAACACGCACGCCATCGGCGACCGCGCCAACCGCGAAGTGCTCGACATCTACGAGCGCACCTTCAAGGCCAATCCCGGCAAGACCGACCCCCGTTGGCGCGACGAGCACGCGCAGCATATTGACCCGGCCGACATCCAGCGCTTCAAGCAGTTGGGCGTCATCGCCTCGATGCAGGGGATCCACACCATCTCCGATGGCCCGTGGGTGGCCAAGCGACTCGGAGAGGAGCGAGCGCGGCGCACGTCGTATCCGTGGCGCTCGCTCTGGGATGCGGGAGTCGTGATCACCAACGGCACCGACGTCCCCGTCGAGAAGATTGATCCCATCCCGAGCTTCTGGGGCAGCGTTGCGCGCAAGACGAGCGATGGCACCGTGTTCCTCCCTGAGCAGCGCGTCACACGCGAAGAGGGATTGCGCGCCTACACGCTCAACAACGCGTACGCCGCCTTCGAGGAGAAGACCAAGGGTTCGATTACCGTCGGCAAGCTCGCTGACCTCGTGGTGCTGACCAAGAACATCATGACCATCCCCGAGGACGAGATCCCGACGGCGCGCGTCGCGATCACGATCTTGGGTGGCAAGATCGTCTACGAGAAGAAGTGATCATCATGCTCATGGAGCTCCGCATGTCGCGCGTTCGCCTTCGCTCGGTCGTCACCACGCTCGGCGTCCTCGCGCTGGCCACGCCGGCCCGCGCCCAGAACGACCCCGTCCTCGCCGCGCGCATCGAGCGCATCACGAGCCGCCCCGAGTTCGCGCACGCCATCTGGGGCATCGAGGTGTTCGACGCCGACTTGGGCAAGCCCATCTACGCGGTGAACGCCGACAAGCTCATGTTCCCCGGCTCCACCACCAAGCTGCTCTCGGCGGGCACCGCGCTCGCGACGCTCGGCGCGGAGCATCGCTTTCATACGAAGGTGTACCGCACGGGACCGGTGTCGAAGGACGGCACGCTCAATGGTGATCTCATCCTTGTCGCGAGCGGCGATCCCAACCTCTCGCAGCGCATGCGGCCCGACGGCACGCTCGCGTTCGAGGATCATGACCATTCGTATGGTGGTGATCCCACCACGCGCGCCGTGCCCGGCGATCCGCTCGTCGTCATCAAGCAGCTCGCGGCACAGGTGGCCGCCAAGGGAGTCAAGCGCATCACCGGCCGTGTGCGCGTGGACGCGAGCCTCTTTGGCGAGGGCACGCGCGAGCTCGGCTCCGGCGTGTATGTGTCACCCATCAGCGTCAACGACAACGTCATCGATGCCACCATCGGCGGCGGCGCCAAGCTCGGCGATCCCGCGACAGCGAGCCTGTCACCCGTCACGCGCTCCGTGAAGGTGGTCAACAAGACGCGCACGGTGAGCGCCGACTCACAGCCCACGCTCGACATGAACGACAAAGTCGAGGCCGACGGCTCGGTGACCGTCACGCTCACCGGCGGCGTGCCCATGTCGAAGCCGGCCGTGCTCTA
>JAYTVE010000004.1:0-2773 GCA_043744185.1 Gemmatimonadota bacterium
ACGGAAAAGAGGGCTGGCCCGAAGATCCCGGCGAACTTCTCGAAGACGGAGAAGAACCCGAAGAACTCGCCCGACTTGTGCGGCGGCACCATGCTCGAGAAGAGCGATCGCGAGAGCGCTTGCGTCCCGCCCTGCACGAGTCCGACGAGTCCGGACAGCAGGAGGAAGTGCGTCGCCGTCTTCATGAAGTACCCGATGATCGCGATGGCCGTGTAGACGGTCAGCCCGAGAAAGACCGAGCGCTTGGCGCCGATGCGGGCGGCGATGGCGCCCCAGATGAACGTGCACGGGATCCCCACGAACTGCACCACGAGAATCGCCGTGATCAGCGCGCCGGAGGGAATGCCGAGCTCCGTGCCGTAGGCGGTGGCCATCTTGATGATCGTCTGGATGCCGTCGTTGTACAGCATGAAGGCGATCAGCATGAGGAAGAGGTTCCGATAGCTGCGCAGTTCGCGGAAGGTCTCGATCAGGCGGCGGAACGGATCCGCCCACGACCAGGCGACTTCGTCCGCCTCGCGGACGCGGGCTGGCTCCTTCACCCGACGCAGGAGCGGAACGGAGAACACGGCCCACCAAGCCGCGACCGAGAGGAAGGCGAGGCGCACCGGCAGGGTGGACTGCGACGGGGTGAGGCCCTCGCCGTGCGGCAGCCCGAACCATTCGGGCTTCTGGATCCATGCGAGGTTGAGTGCGAGCAGGACCCCACCGCCGACGTAGCCGAGTGCGTAGCCCGCCGTGGACACGCGATCAACCTCCTCTGGCGGCGCGATGTGCGGCAACAGCCCCTCGTACGGCACCATGCAGCCGGTGGCGCCCACGAGAGCGAACAGGAAGCACCACCAAGCAAGCATCGCATCGCCACGCTCGACGAAGAACATGGTGCCGCACGCCACCACGCCGATCAGGGAGAAGAGCGCCAGCATCACCTTCTTCACGCTGAAGTAGTCCGCGATCGCTCCCATCGGCGGCGAGAGCAGCGTCATGATGACCAAGGCCACCGCATTCACGTTGGCCAGCGCTGCCGTCGCCTGCGCGGGCGCCAGATTGGCCGCCGCCACCTTCACGAAGTAGATCGGGAATACCGCCACCATCACGGTGGTCTGCATCGACGAGACGGCCCAGTCGAACATGGCCCAGGCGCGACGCTCGCGCGTGCCCAACCCAAGGCGGACGAGCCACCCCGCCGGAACGTCCGGGTTTGCCGTCGTCATCGTACGCGTGTGCTCCTCGTTGACCGCCGCGCGGCGCGCGCGAGATTACGCGTCATGTCATCACGTCGGCGGGGGGTTGTCTTGGGCGGGAGCCTCGCACTCCTCGTCGTGCTGGCGTGCGATCGCAAACCTGACACGCCGGCCAACGTAACGATCGAATCTGTCGTGCCGCCACAGACGGATTCCGAAATGCCCGCCGTGACGCTCACGTGGCGCACAACCGACGGGCCGTTCCTGCTCGTGGCCTCTGACGACATCGCCGAGGGTACCGTGGTGCCGCCGGATTCCCTGAGCACGATCGCGCGCGGCATCCCGCAAGGTGCAGCGCTCAAGGTCGAGCTGCTTGGTCGCAGTGGCAGCCTTGGTACCGCCACGCTCACTCCTGTGCGGCCGGTGTCGTGTGGCTGGCCACGTGTGCGGCTTGCGATGCACGATGCGCCCTCGGACTCGGCGCGCTGGGCCGTGGCACTCGCACGGGATGTCGCGCGCGCGGTACCGCTCGACTCGCTCGAGCGAGCGACGCGCGGCGACTCGACCCGGCTCGTGGCGGATCTCGCGCGATTGCTCTCGGCGCTTCCCGACGACACCGTGCCGCGCTATCGCGGACTGCCGTTTGCGGTGCGCGGCGCCTGGATCTTCGTGCCGGCACCGGCGGTCAGGGCGGTCGTCGCGGAAGTGCACCGGCGCGTCGCCCAGGAAGCCAACCAGTTCGAGGAGCGCGTGCTGCTCATCGCCGAGCGCGACTCGACACCCGCTGCCCGGTGGCGCGCAGTCTGGTGGTCGCGCACCCAAGGGACCGAGGAGTCCGTCGAGGCGGTGGAGGCGCTGGCGATCTTGCTGCTGGGCGTCGACCAGCTGCCGACGCTGGTGGCGGGACACGATGCGCCGGGCGGTCCTTGGCACGAGTTCGTGGCTCGGGATTCCTCTGGTGCGTGGCGGACACGCTGGCGCAGTGCGCCGGCTGCCGCCTGCGACGCGGTGTCGCGCTAGCTACGCCTCGACCCGCTTGCCCAGCGCCGCCGGTGCCGCGAAGCGCGATCGTGCGACGGCCAGCGCCAGCAACGTGAGGATGTACGGCGTGGCGAGGAAGAGCTGATACGGCAGTTGCCACCCCATGGCCTGAAACGCGAACTGCAGCGCACTGGCGGCACCGAAGAGGAGCGCGGCAAGGCCAACGCCCATCGGCTGCCAGCGTCCGAGCACCACGATCGCGATGGCGATGAAGCCTCGCCCCGCCGACATGCCCTCGACAAACGTGCCCGCCTGCGCGAGCACGAGCGTGCCGCCGGCCAGGCCACCCATCGCGCCGCCGAACAGGATCGCGGCCGTCTGCACGCGCCCCACCGCGATGCCCGCCGCGAGCGCCGCCGCGGGATTCTCCCCACAGGCGCGCAGGGCGAGCCCCGCATGCGTGCGCGCGAGCCACCACGACGTGAGCGGCACGAGGGCCATCGCGAGATACGTGGTGATCGGCTGCGAGAAGAGCGCCGGGCCGACGATCGGGATCGCGGCGAGTCCCGGAATCGTGAGCGGGCCGAGCGTCGGCGTGCCGAGCGCGG
>JAYTVE010000005.1:0-2766 GCA_043744185.1 Gemmatimonadota bacterium
AGCTGTTCGGCCTGCTGCTTCTCGAGACCGCCGGCGTTGCGCGGCTGCGGCGTATCCTGCTGCCCGTCCAGCGGCTTCGGTGGCGGAGGGGACCCGCCAGCGCCACCGCCACCCTGCTTCCGCTTGTGCGCGAGTTCGTAGTTGAACTTCGCGTCCGCGTTGCCAGCGTCCGCCAGCAGCACCCGGCGATAGCAGTCGGCCGCGAGCGCGTAGCTGCCGGGATCGCCCTGTGGCGCGCGGGCGCGCTGCAGGTGCGCGAGCCCGAGGTTGAAGAGCGTGCGCGTACGCAAATCGCCGGTCACGAGGCGCGACAGCGGATCGAGGACGGCGATGGCGGAGTCGAGGCTCCCAGCCGCGAGCAGCGACGTGCCGAGGTTGTAGCGCGTCGAGAGGCGCTCGTCGCCTGCCTTGATGGCCAGCCGCCAGCCCGCAGCGGCTTCGGCAAATCGGCCCGCACGATACGCGCGCAGGTTGGCGTCTTCGGCGCGCGCGGTCGACGCGCAGGCCGCGAGCACGAGTGCAGCGACGACCGACGCGCGACGCGGCCGCCATCCCGCCGCGGCGGCATCCCAGAACAGCAGCAGCAGCGCGGGCAGCAGGAACCACTGGAAGCGCGCCTGCTGTTCGCGCGCGCCGCTCTCGGTATGCGAGGCCGTCTTGAGGTCATCAAGTGCACCGCGCAGCGCCCCGGTGCGGTCGAGCGTGGACGGAGGAATGGCCACGCCGCCCGACACGCGCGCAATCGTCTCCAACACTTCCGGATGCGCCTTGGACACCACCACGACGCCTTCGCGATCACGATGCCAATCGCGGCCGTGTTCGGTGACTTCGGGAATCGCCGCGCCCGCCTCGGTGCCGAATCCCATGGCGATCACCTTCACCTCGCCGTCCTTTGCGTACTGCGCTGCGGCGACGATCGCCTCGGGCGGCTCGAAGCTCTCGCCGTCCGTCATGATCACGAGCGCGCGATCGGCTGCCGACCGCGACGCCGTGAGCAGGTCCGTTCCCTGCCGGATCGCGGGACCGATCGAGCTGCCCGGCTGACCGACGAGATCGGGGCCGAGGTTGTCGAGGAAGAGTTCGAGTGCCGCGCCATCCGTGGTGAGCGGCGCGAGTACGTAGCTGCGGCCAGCGAACGCGACCAGGCCGAGCCGGTGCGTTCGCGACGACGAGCGAAGCTTCCGGATCTCCTGCCGCACGTGATCCAGGCGGTTCGGTTTCTCGTCACCAGCCAGCATCGACTTCGAGACATCGACCGCGAGCACGACGTCCGCACCCTCGGTCTCGCGCGACTTCCGCTCCGTACCCCAGCGCGGTCCCCAGAAGGCGACGGCCGCCAGCGCCGACGCGGCGAAGAGCCGCGCAGCGCGGTTCGCGCGCGAACGCGGCGCCCCTGCCGGGAGCAGTCGCGCGATCAGTGAGGCGTCGCCGAGTTTCGCCAGCCGCTGTGCGCGCCGACGCCGCTCGTACCCGAGCACCAGCGCCACCACGAGCGGCACGCCGATGGCGACCGCCCAGAGTGCCAGCTGCACACTGGTCGGCGTCATGGCAGCGGCCCTCGCCACGCCGTGAGCCCGAGTTCGAGCACGAGCAGACCCAGCGCGAACGCCAGAGGCCAACGGTAGAGGTCGGTCCAGCGCACGTACGTCTTGACGCGGATCGGCACGCGCTCGAGCTGGTCGATCTGCTGGTAGATGCGCTCGAGCGCGGCCGCGTCGCGGGCGCGGAAGTAGCGGCCGCCCGTCGTCTTGGCCACATCCTGCAGCAGCGCCTCGTCGATGCGCACGGGGCGGTTCTCGTAGCGCAGTCCGAAGAGTCCGCGGCCAACCGGCACTGGTGCAACGCCCTCCGTGCCCACTCCGATGGCGTAGATCTTGACTCCCACGGCCGCCGCCGCCTGCGCCGCCGTTCGCGGATCGATCGCGCCCCTGTTGTTCTCGCCGTCCGTGAGCAGCACCAGCACGCGCGAGCGGCCCGGCGCATTGCGCAGCCGGTTGGCGGCCGTGGCGATGGCGGTGCCGATGGCCGTGCCGTCCTCGAGCATGCCGGCCTGGATGTCGTCGGTCGCATCCGAGAGCACCGCGTAGTCCACCGCAAGCGGCACCTGCGTGAGCGCTTCGGCCGCAAAGGCAATCAGGCCGATGCGGTCGCCTTGGCGCGCCATGATGAAATCCTTGATGCGCGCCTTCGCGACCTCGAGCCGATTGTTCGGCTGGAAATCCTCGGCCAGCATGGAACTCGAGATGTCGAGCGCCATGATGATGTCGATCCCTTCGCTCAGAATCTGGTCCTCGCGCGCGCCGGAACGCGGCCGCGCGAGCGCCACGATCATGGCCGCGAGGGCGAGCGTGCGCAGCGTGACGAGCGTGCGCGCCACCCCGCCCGCGCGACGCACCACACCCTTGAGCGTGGCCGTGCGCGGAAAGGCAATCGCCACCGGCCTGCGCGTGCGGCGCACAAGCCACCACAGCGGCAACAACAGCAACAGCCAGAGCGCCCACGCCGAGGCGAACTCGATGCCAGCCCACCAGTTCAGGAACTCGTTCATGCCGCCTCTTGCGCGTCGCCGGCAGTGGCCGCAATGCGCTGCAACAGCGCGTGCGCACGCGCCGTGTAGTCCGCGGCCTCGCGCGCGTTGACGCCGCGCTTCGCGTACTTTACGAAGTCGGCGAAGGCGAGCAACTCGAGGAGCGCGGTCCGCACCTCGCTCGACCGCAGCGGCAGAAGGCCGATCAGTTCCGCCGTGGTCAGCGATACCTCCGCACC
>JAYTVE010000006.1:0-2764 GCA_043744185.1 Gemmatimonadota bacterium
CGGCGATACGGTCGTGGCGGCCGCGCTGGTGAAGAAGAATCCGGGCCTCACGGTGTCCGACGCGGGCCGGGCGTTGCAACAGCTGCGCGGCACGAAGACGCCGGAAGAGCTCGCCTGCATTCGCCGCGCGGTGGACGTGACCGTGGATGCGCAGAAGCTCGCGATGCGCGCGGTGCGACCTGACGCCGGCGAGTACGAGGTGCAGGGGCTCATCGAGTACACGTTCCGCCGCAACGGTGCCGACCGACCGTCGTTCGGCACGATCGTGGGCTCCGGCCCCAACTCGACCACGCTGCACTACGGCGAAAACAGCCGCACGATGAAGGCGGGCGAAGTGGTCGTGATGGACATCGGTGCATCGTTCAAGGGGTACGCCGCGGACGTGACGCGCACCGTACCCGTGACCGGGACGTACAGCCCGGCGCAGCGCGACATCTACCAGATCGTGCGCGACGCGCAGGCGGCCGCAGAAAAGGAAGCCGTGATCGGCGCGCCGGCGCGCAACATGAGCGTGGCCGCGAGCAAGACGCTGGCCGAGGGTCTGGCTCGCGTGGGGCTGATCACGAGCGCCGATGGCACGTACGACTGCGGCAATGGCCGGACGTGTTCGCAGCTGGGCCTCTACTACATGCATGGGCTTGGCCACGGCATCGGGCTCGAAGTGCACGACCCCGACCAGTACTACTTCACCGGGACGCTGGCGGCGGGCAGCGCCTTCACGATCGAGCCGGGGATCTACGTGCGCGAGAACCTGCTCGAGATTCTTCCTGACTCGCCGGTGAACAAGGCGCTCATCGCGTCCATCAAGGGCGCGCACGCCAGGTACAAGAACATCGGCGTGCGCATCGAGGACGACTACATCGTGACGGCGAGCGGCGTGGAGTGGATCTCGCGCGCGCCGCGCGAGATGGCGGAGATCGAGGCCCTCATGAAGCAGGGACCGGCCATGCTGAACACGGCGCAGGCGCCGATGGACCTGGCGTGCGGCGCCGGGCGGGTGCAGCCGTGAGTGCAACTCGGGATTCGATGCGGCGAGAGGTGCGCGCCGCCGTCAGCGCGCTGGCATTGTGTGCGCTGCCACTCACGCTTGGCGCGCAACAGCGCCGAGCCCTCACGTTCAACGACCTGGCCGGCGTCGAACAGCTGGGTGACCCGCAGGTCTCGCCCGACGGAAGGTCGGTGCTCTACGTGGTGCGCGTGGCCGACATCGCGGGCAACAAGCGCGTGGCCACCACGTACGTGCAGGCGCTGGGCGGTTCGAGCGCACGCGCCTTCCCGGATGACACCACGCACGCGACGGAAGCGCGCTGGTCGCCCGACGGGCGAATGGTGGCGTACGTGGCGCGCGGACAGCTGTGGGTGGCCGCCGCTGACGGCGCGGGGCGTCGCAAGATCACCTCGCTCAACGGCGGCGCGGCGGGGCCCGTGTGGAGCCCCAACGGAATGCAGCTCGCGTTCACGAGCGCGGTCTACCCCGACTGCCGTGATGACGCCTGCAACGCGGACAGGTCGACCAAGGCCGAGGTGTCCAAGGTGAAGGCGCACGTGAGCGACGCGCTCATGTACCGACACTGGAATCAGTGGGATGACGGCACGCGCTCGCACCTGTTCGTCGCGAGCGCGGATGGTGCGTCGGTCGTGGACCTCACGCCGGGCGCGACGCACGACATTCCGCCAGGTCCGTTTGGCGGGAGTGAGGGCTACGCGTGGTCGCCGGACGGTCGCGAACTCGCGTACACGGCCAAGCTCGCAACGCGCGACCAGTCGTGGTCTACCGATGCGAACGTGTACACGGTGAGCGTCACAGGCGGCGCCGCCACGAATCTCACGATGAAGAATCTCGGCGCGGACCAGAACCCGGTCTTTTCGCCCGACGGCAAGGCGATCATCTACGTGTCGCAGAAGCGCGCCGGCTTCGAAGCGGACAAGTGGAGGCTGATGCGCCTTGATCGCGCGACAGGCGCGAGCGTAGAGCTGCTACCGACGTGGGACCGCAGCGCGGATGCGTATCTGTTCACGGCCGACGGCAGCGCCATCATCCTGCAGGCACAGGACCGTGGCCGCTCCGCGCTCTTCCGGGTCGCGCTCGATGCATCAGGCAAGGCCGGCACCCCTGTGGCGCTCGTTAGCGACGGACACAACGTGGCGCACTCGCTCGCCATGAATGGCACGCTCGTGTGGGCGCGCGATGATGCGACGCATCCGGCGGAGGTCTGGACGGGATCGATTGCCAATGGCGCCATGCGCGACGCACGTGCGGTCACGCAACGAAACGCGGTGCGACTTGCGGGCGTGGACCTGGGCGCGCTCGAGCCCTTCGGATTCAAGGGCGCCAACGGCGACTCGGTGTTCGGCTGGACGCTCAAGCCCACCGGCTGGCAGCAAGGCAGGAAGTACCCGGCCATCCTGCTCATCCACGGCGGTCCGCAGGGCGCGTGGTTCGACCAGTGGCATGGCCGCTGGAACTACCAGATGTTCGCCGCCACCGGCGCGGGGCTCGTGATCATCAATCCGCGCGGCTCCACCGGTTACGGTCAGAAGTTCACCGACGGCATCTCGAAGGACTGGGGCGGCAAGGTCGTCACGGACCTGATGAACGGTCTCGACGCCGCGATCGCGCGCAACGCATGGATCGACACGGCGCGGCTGGGTGCGACCGGTGGCTCGTACGGCGGCTACATGACCAACTGGCTCGCCGGCCACTCGACGCGCTTCAAGGCGCTGGTGACGCATGCCGGCGTCTTCAACCTCGAGGCGATGGCCG
>JAYTVE010000007.1:0-9201 GCA_043744185.1 Gemmatimonadota bacterium
GTTCCGTCCCGTCGTCACGTCGTTCGAGCACCGCGTGAGCGTCGTGGACAACGACGGCGCGACGCTCATCGTCAGTACCAATCGCGGTGCGCCCAACGAGCGGATCGTGCGCATCGATCCGCTCAAGCCGGATGAAGCGAACTGGACCACGATCGTGAAGGAGCGCCGCGAGCCCATCGCGTTCGCGAGCGCCGTGGGCGGGCATCTCTTCGTCGGTTACCTCAAGGACGCGAGCACGCACGTCGAGGAGGTCACGCTCACCGGCAAGGCGGTGCGAGCCGTGTCGCTGCCCGGCATCGGCACCGCGTCCGGCTTCGGCGGCGAGGCGGGCGACCCCGACACCTTCTTCTCTTTCTCGTCATTCACGGCGCCGCCCACGGCGTACCGCCTCGACATCGCCAGCGGCAAGACCTCCGTCTTCCACAAGACCAGGCTCCCCTTCGATCCGAACCGCTTCGAAACACAGCAGGTCTTCTTCACCAGCAAGGACGGCACCAGGGTGCCGATGTTCATCGTCGCGAGGAAGGGAATGAAGCGCGACGGCCAGAATCCCACGCTCGTCTACGGCTACGGCGGCTTCAACATCTCGCTCACCCCCGGCTTCAGCGCCGCGCGCATGGCGTGGCTCGAACAGGGCGGCGTGTACGTGCAGGTCACGCTCCGCGGCGGCGGCGAGTATGGCGATGCCTGGCACCAGGCCGGCATGAAGGAGAAGAAGCAGAACGTCTTCGACGACTTCATCGGGGCGGCGGAGTGGCTGATTGCCAACAAGGTCACCAACTCGAAGAAGCTCGCCATGCAGGGCGGCTCGAACGGCGGCCTGCTCGTGGGCGCCGTCATGACGCAACGGCCCGACCTCTTTGCCGTGGCGATTCCGGAAGTCGGCGTCATGGACATGCTCCGCTTCCACAAGTTCACGATCGGCTGGAACTGGATCGCCGACTACGGCTCGAGCGATGACCCGGAAGGGTTCAAGTACCTGCGCGCCTACTCGCCACTGCACAACCTCAAGCCCGGTACCGCGTATCCGGCCACGCTCGTCACCACCGCCGATCACGACGATCGCGTGGTGCCGGCGCACTCATTCAAGTTCGCGGCCGCGTTGCAGGCGGCGCAGGGCGGGGAACAGCCCACGCTCATCCGCATCGAGACACGCTCCGGACACGGCGCCAGCTCGGTAACCAAGCAGATCGAGGAGGCGTCGGACGTATACAGCTTCACCATGCTGCACCTCGGCATGAAGCCCGCGCTTCCCTCCACGCCGAAGGCCATGTAGATGCGCCGTCGTGCGGGCCGTTCCCAGTTGGCCGCGAGCGTGCTCACGCTCGTGCTCGCCGCGTGCACGCTCGTCACCGGGGCGGACGACAGCCTGCGGGTGTACTACACGCCCATGGATCGCGACGTCCCCGGCGAGGTGAACTGGCCGGAGCGCCCCACCGTGTTTGGTGGAACCACCGTGCTCATCCGCGGCGCGATGGTGTCGCCCTGCGGTGCGGTGGACTCGCGGGCGGAACGCGCCGGCCGCGTGGTGATCGTGCGCATCACCTCGCTCGACGATCGTCGGGGCTGTCCGGCTGCGATGTACCTGCAGCCGTTCGAGGCCGAGGTCACCGGCCTCAAACCGGGGCTTTTCGAGGTGCGCGTGGAGATTACGAGCGTGGCGCCGTCACATCCGACGGTCGTGACCGTCACGGGCGGGTAACCGTACTCCGCACAGCGTTACGCACAGCGTTACGCGCGCGTGGCGCGTGCGTGACTCGGTTCGTGACCGAGCCCACGCAGAATCCGGTTTCCATCGCCCTCCCTCGGGCGACGGGTACCACCCCCACCGGAGTACACACGCATGCCTCGTTCCACGTCCGCCCTCGTGCTGGCGGCACTCATCGTCCCCGCCGTCCTTGGGGCGCAGGGCACCGGCCGGAAGGTCTCGGAGCGCGCTGACTCGGCCACGAAGGTCAAAGCGGTTGAAATCATCGGCACCGTGACCGGCACTGGTCGCACGCGCGCCGGCAACGCCATCATCAAAGAAGCGCTGACGCAGGCGCCGGCGGGTACGAGCGCCCTCCGCCTCATCGAGCAGCTGCCCGGCGTCAACATCCAGAGCGCCGAACCAAACGGCTCGTACGAATGGTCGAACCGCGTCACGATCCGCGGCTTCCAGACCTCACAGATCGGCCAGACGTTCGACGGCATCACGCTCGGCGACATGAGCTACGGCAACTTCAACGGACTCGGCGTCGCGCGCGCCGTGGACTCCGACAACCTCGCCGGCGCCTCGGTGGCGCAGGGCTCGGGCGCACTCGGCACCTCGTCGAGCAACAACCTGGGGGGCGTCATCCAGTACCTCTCGGCGGATCCCGCCAACAGCAGCAGCTGGCGCATCTCGCAGCTCGTCGGGTCGGCCGCCTCGCGCCGCACCAGCCTGCGCTGGGACACCGGTCTCAACACCTTCGGCGGCGACAACGGGTTCAAGGCCTTCCTCTCGTACTCGCGCAGCGACAACGACAAGTGGAAGGGCGGGGGCGCGCGCTACTCCAGCGCCGATGACGGCCTGCTCGGCCAGAAGGGGTTCCTCTTTGGGACCGGGCAGACGTGGCAGGATCAGGTGAACCTCAAGGCGCAGCTCTTCAGCGGCTCGTCGAAGTACACGCTGTACTGGGACTTTGCGCAACGGAAGGAAGCGGACTACACGGACCTGTCGCTCGGTCGTTTCAACACGAGCGGTCGCGGCTGGGACCAGTTCTCCACCTGGAGCTCCGCCTTCGCAGCCGCGGGCTCCAGCACGCCCGACGAGGCGTACTACTACAGCGCGCAGGGCGCCCGCAAGGACAACCTCGCGTACGTGCAGGCCGAGTACGAGTGGGACGGCGTGAAGCTCGTCGTGCAGCCGTACCTGCACGCCAACAACGGCGCGGGTGACTGGCACGCCCCGAGCTACGGCGCGGCATTCAGCCCCGACCCGGTCTACTTCCGTCAGTCGCAGTACGAGTCGACGCGCTACGGCGCCAACGTGAAGCTCGCGGCCGAGTTCTCGGGCAACAAGGTCGAAGGCGGTCTCTGGTACGAGCACAACAACGCGACGAACCGCCGCGTGGGCTGGCGCCTCAAGAACGCCGTCACCGGGCCGGACGTCGACTTCAGCAGCGTGCTGCGTCTCTTCTACGACCGCACCGGCACGATCACGAACACGGTGCTGTGGGTGCAGAACTCGAACAAGCTGCTCGACGACAAGCTCACGCTCACGTACGGCGTGAAGTACCTGAAGATCGGCGCCGACTACGTGAACAACAAGATCACGCGCGTGGCCGCCACGTACGGCGACACGGCGCGTCCGAACGCCTCGTTCGATACCGACGGCGGCGTGCTGCCGCAGGTGGGCGCGGTGTACGCGATGAACAGCAGCGACGAGCTCTTCGCGAACTTCTCGCAGAACGTCAACGCGCTCCCGTACAGCCCGGCCGGCGGCGTGTACAACACCAACCCGACAGCGTTCGCGTTCTTCAACGCCAACACCAAGCCCGAAAAGGCCACCACGGTCGAGCTGGGCGCGCGCACACGCCGCGGGCCCGTCGAGGCGTCGCTGTCGCTGTACAGCATCAACTACGAGAACCGCCTCATCGGCGTGGCGGTCTGCCCGCTAACCGCGACGTGCGTCAGCTCGTTCGCCAACGTGGGGAGCGTCGGCACCAGGGGCGCGGAAGCGCTGGTGCGCTGGACGGTGATCGACGGCCTCACGTGGCAGACTGCCTTCGCGTACAACGAGAGCAAGATCAACGACAACTACACGAGCGGCACCACGGTCATTGCCGCCAGGGACAAGTGGGTCGTTGATGCGCCTCTCGCGCAGGCGCAGAGCACCGTGCGCTACGGCAACGGCGGATTCTTTGCCAGCGGCGCGGTGCGCTACGCCAGTTCGCGCTTCTTCAGCATCCTGAACGACATGAAGACTCCGGCCTTCGGCCAGATCGACGCCGGTATCGGCTATCGGTTCGGCAAGATTGCCAACATGAAGGACCTGACCGTGATGCTGAACGCGGTGAACCTCACCGATCGCTCGCAGATCGCGACGGTGGGCACGGGCGGCTTCACGCTGACGGGCGACAACCAGACGCTCATGGCAGCCCCGCCGCGCCTCATCTACCTGACTTTCTCCGCCGGCTTCTGACGGCGCGGTCCCACGAACGACAAAGGCGGCGGGCGTCCCTCGGGATGCCCGCCGCCTTCACGTGTCCGCCCGCGGCTCGACCTACGGCGTCACGCGCGGCGGCACCGGTGCCTTGCGGGGCAGCTTCTCGGCGCGCTGCGCCGCCTGCCACACGAAGCTCGCCACCACGGCGGCGTTGAACTTCATGTCGTCCGGCTGTACCTGCTCGTACACGTCCTGGTTCGAGTGGTGCGTGCGCGTGTCGTACTGCAGCGGATCCTGGATGAACTGGAAGCCGGGGATTCCCACCGCGTCAAACGAGAGATGATCGGTGCCGCCGGTATTGCGCGGCGTCAGCGTGCTCATCCCCATCGCCTTGAACGGCTCCATCCACGCGTCGAAGATCGGGCGCACAGCGTCGTTCCCCTGCATCCAGACACCGCGGATCTTGCCGGAACCGTTGTCGACGTTGAAGTAGCCCGCGAGCGCACTCGCCTCCGGCTTGTCGGGAGCATTGGTCGAATCACGGAAGTGCGCCCGCACGAAGTTGCGCGAGCCGATGAGCCCCTGTTCTTCCGCACCCCAGAGCGCGATGCGGATCGTGCGCTTGGGCTTGAGGCCGAGCGACTTGATGATGCGTACCGCCTCGAGCATGGTGGCCGAACCTGCGCCGTTGTCCGTCGCACCCGTGCCCGCATGCCATGAGTCGAAGTGCGCGCCCAGCATCACGACCTCGTTCTTGAGCTTGGGATCCGTGCCCGCGATCTCGGCGATGATGTTGAATGAGTTGTCGTCGGCATTCGTGAACGAGTTCCGCATGTCGAGCTCGAGCGTGACCGGCAGTCCCTTGGCCGCCAACCGCGCGAGGCGACCGAAGTGCTCGATGGCAACGTGGAGCGTGGGCGGCTGCACCGGTGCATCGAGCGCGCGCGGGAAACCGTTGTCGGTAAACACGGTTCCTTCCTGTCCGCGCGCGGGGAGCAACACGGCCGCCACCTGCTCGCCCACGAGAAACGCATAGCGCTGCGCAGGGAACTGGAACGCCGCCGGATTCTGCGCGGGACGCGGCAGTCCCTGACGCGCCGGGTTCGGTGCCGCCGGCTCGGCGATCGCCGCAAGGGCCGAATCGGAGTAGCGCATCGGTGCATTGATCGCGCTCTCGGGGGTCGCGCGCGGGGCGCCCAGCAACACGAATTTCCCCTTGAGCTTGCCGCGGTACTTCTCGAAGTCGGGGGCCGAATCGATCTGTACAAGCACGGCCTCGCCCGAGACGGGCCCGTTGGTGCCGGGACTCCATGCGCGCGGGTAGGCGAGGATAGGGAACGGCTGCGGCGACACGGCCACGAAGGTCAGGCGCGTGTTCTCCCAGCCACGCCCGAAGTTCTGGAACGGCTCGAGGTGGATGTTGGCCATTCCCCAACCCTTCATCTGCGTGACGGTCCAGTCGGCCGCCTTCCGGATGTTGGGTGAGTTCGCGAGGCGCGGCCCGTACACGTCGGTGAGCCAACTCATCGTTTCCATCACCTGCGAGCGCTGCATCGCCTCGTCCTTGATGCGGCCGATGGTGGCGGCATCTACGGCCTCCTGAGCGCGGAGTGCGGGCGCGCTGAACGCGCTGGCAATGGCGAGGGCGAGAACAGCGGGGCGCATGGCGGCAGGGTAAGGGGCAGGGGGCTGGCGCGGGAGGGCGCGGCCCGGAAAAGGTACGCGTCCCTTGGCGGCATCGCTGTATTGCGGCGGCCAGAACCCCTTGCAACACGACGTAAGTGTTGGTACGTTAAGGGGCTACGCACCTAATTCACTCACCGCCCCGGTAGATGGCCGGGGGCACGATCAGCGAACCAACTATGGCATTTACGAAGAGCGCCGCCCTCGAGAAGTTCCGCGCCCACGAAACGGACACCGGCTCCACCAAGGTGCAGGTCGCCGTCCTCACGGAGCGCATCAACTATCTGACGGATCACTTCCGCGCCCACGCCAAGGATCACCATGGCCGCCGCGGACTCCTGAAGATGGTGGGACAGCGCCGCCGACTCCTGGATTATCTCAAGCGGACCGACCCGTCGGGCTACCGCCAGATCATCCAGGACCTTGGCCTCCGCTACTAACCACGGTTCGTCTTGCATCGCGCAGTCGCCAACGGGCGGCTGCGCGATTCGTGCATTTCCGAGGCAATTCCCAACATGATGCAGAAAAACGAAAAGACCTTCGCCGGTCGCAAGCTCGTCCTCGAGACGGGCCGCATGGCCAAGCAGGCCGCTGGCTCGTGCCTGGTTCAGTTCGGCGAGACCATGATCCTCGCCGCCGTCACCGTCAGCGACAAGGAGAGCTCGCTCCCCTTCTTCCCGCTCACGGTCGAGTACAAGGAAAAGACCTACGCCGCCGGCAAGATTCCGGGTGGCTTCATCAAGCGCGAAGGGCGCCCGCACGACAACGAAATCCTGTCGTGCCGCATCATCGACCGCTCGATCCGCCCGCTCTTCCCGGAAGGGTTCAAAAATGAAGTGCAGGTCTTCCTGTACGTCATCTCGGCCGACCAGGAAAACGCCGCCGACGTCCTCGGCCTCGTCGCCACCTCGATGGCGCTCAATCAGTCGAAGACGCCGTTCGCCGCGCCGATCGCCGGCGTCCGCGTCGGGCGCATTCAGGGCAAGTGGGTGCTCAACCCCACCTTCCAGCAGCTCGAGTACTCCGACATGGAGCTCGTCGTCGCCGGATCGGCCGAATCGATCGTGATGGTCGAAGGTGGCGCGCTCGAAGTCAGCGAAGCCGACGTCGTCGAGGCGCTCCAGATCGCCCACACGGGGATCAAGGAGCTCATCGCCATCCAGCAGGAAATGCTGGATGAGCACCGTAACGACAAGATGGCGTGGAGCAAGCATGAGCCCGCCAAGGACGTCGTCAAGAAGGTGAAGGCGGCCGCCGAGCCCAAGATTTCGGCCGCGATCAACATGAAGGACAAGGCCGCACGCATTCACGCCGTCGAGACGGCCAAGGCCGAGCTCGCCGCAGCGCTCGCCGTCGACATGCCCGACAACGCCAAGGACATCGCGGCGATCCTCGGCGACGTCGAGTACAACGTGCTTCGCGCTCAGGTTCTCGACACGGGCAAGCGCGTCGACGGTCGCACCCCGACGGAGGTCCGCCCGATCTCCATCGACAACGGCCTCCTCCCGCGCGCCCACGGTTCGTCGCTCTTCACCCGCGGCCAGACGCAGGCGCTCGTCAGCACCACGCTGGGCACCGCGAACGACGCGCAGCGCCTCGACTCGATCGACGAGCCGGGCGAGACGACCAAGTCGTTCATGCTGCATTACAACTTCCCGCCGTTCTCCACCGGCGAAGTGCGCCCGATGCGCGGCACCAGCCGCCGCGAAATCGGCCACGGCAACCTCGCCGAGCGCGCGCTCGCGGGCGTCCTGCCGCCGTTCGAGGAGTTTCCCTACACGATCCGCATCGTCTCCGAGATCCTCGAGTCCAACGGCTCGTCGTCCATGGCGTCCGTCTGTGGCGGCTCGCTCTCCATGTTCGACGCCGGCGTGCCGCTCAAGGCGGCCGTCGCGGGCGTGGCGATGGGCCTGATCAAGGAAGGGAAGAAGTACGCGATCCTCACCGACATCCTTGGCACCGAGGATCATCTCGGCGACATGGACTTCAAGGTCGCGGGCTCGGAGAACGGGATCACGTCCATCCAGATGGACATCAAGATCGAGGGGCTGCCCCTCGACATCCTGAAGGAAGCGCTCGCGCAGGCCAAGGAAGGCCGCCTGCACATCCTCGGCGAGATGAAGAAGTCGCTGGCCGAGCCGCGCACCGAGATGTCGCCGTGGGCACCGCGCATCGTCACCGTGCAGATCAGCCCCGAGAAGATCGGCGACCTGATCGGCCCGAAGGGCAAGACGATTCGCGGCATCCAGGAAGAGACCGGCGCCGAGCTCACCGTGGATGACACGGGCTTGGTCACCATCGCTGCCGTCGGCGGCGAGTCGATGGAGCGTGCGCGTCAGATGGTCGCACAGCTCACCGCCGAACCGGTCGTTGGCGAGACGTACGAAGGGCCGGTCAAGAGCACCACGGCCTTCGGCGCCTTCATCGAGATCATGCCGGGCACGGAAGGGCTGGTGCACATCTCCGAGCTCCAGTGGGGTCGCACCGACAAGACGGAAGACGTGGTCAAGAAGGGCGACCGCGTGAAGGTCAAGCTCATCGATCGTGACGAGCGCGGTCGCCTCCGTCTCTCCATGAAGGCGCTCTTGCCGAAGCCGGAAGGCTACGTCGAGGAGCCGCAGCGCGAGCGGACGCCACGTCCCGAGGGTGAGGGCGAGGGCTCCGGTGGCGAGCGCCCCCGCGGTGGTGGTGACCGCGGTCGCGGTGGCCGCAGCCGCCGCTAGTGGGCGTCATCGCGACTGGCTCCGCCATGGGGCTGCGCCGCACCGTATGCAGCAACGGACTGACCGTACTCTCGGAGCACATCCCGGGAGTACGGTCGGTTGCGTTGGGGGCATGGGTGCGCTCGGCCAGCATTCACGAGAAGGCCGAGGACATGGGAGTGTCGCACTTCCTCGAGCATCTCGTCTTCAAGGGCACGCGCACGATGGGGCCGCAGGAAATCGCGCTCTCCATCGAGCAGTTGGGCGGCTCGCTCGACGCCTACACCTCGCGTGATCACACCGCCTTCCAGGCGCGCGTGCTCGACGAGGATCTCGACGAGGCGGCGCGCGTCATTGCCGAGCTCATCTTTCATCCGATGCTGCGCGAGAGCGACCTCAAGCTCGAGCGGAAGGTGATTCTCGAGGAAATCGGATCGGTCGAAGACCAGCCGGACGATCTTGTATTCGAACTCCACAACGACGCCATCTTCGGCACGTCGCCCTACGGCAACACTATCCTCGGCACGCGCGAGACGATCAAGGCGATGGGGATCGACACCGTGCGCGCGCTCCACGCGCGCGCGTACCGTCCGTCGCTCATCGTCGTCGCCGCGAGTGGCAACATCGAGCACGAGCGCCTGCTCGAGGCGCTCGAGAAGGCAGGATGGCTCGCGCAGCCCAGCAACG
>JAYTVE010000008.1:0-2759 GCA_043744185.1 Gemmatimonadota bacterium
GAGGCGTGGGTGTTCGAGTCGGGCAGCAACGCATGGCGCACGTTTGAGCAGTGGCCGCCGCGCGAGGCGGTCACGCGCGCGCTCTATCTGCGAGAGAACGGACGACTCGCATTCGATGCGCCTGCGGCTCGCGACGCTGACACAACGGCAACACGCGATCGGCTGCGAACACCGCGCGCGACGAGTCGCCGCGTGGGCACCGCACGCACCGCCGCCTTCGATGCGTGGACCTCCGACCCCGCGTACCCGGTGCCGTACCTCCCCCGCCCCGACGACGGAAACGGCTGGGGCACCTGGCTCCAACAGGATCAGCGCTTCGTCGACGGGCGCCCCGACGTGCGCAGCTGGGTGTCAGAGCCGCTCGTGAGCGATCTCGTCCTCGCGGGCGACGTCACGGCGCACCTCTTCGCCTCGACTACCGGCACCGATGCCGACTGGGTGGTGAAGCTCATTGACGTCTATCCAGACAGCACCGGTGAGCCCAGCATCGCCGGTGGCCACGAGCTGATCGTCAACGCGGACATCATGCGCGGACGCTACTGGAGGGGGTTCAGTGTGGCCACCCCGATTCCCGCCAACACGGTCACGCCTTTCACCGTTGCCCTGCACGAGCAGCTCTACCGGTTCAAGCGCGGCCACCGGCTCATGGTGCAGGTGCAGAGCAGCTGGTTCCCGCTCTACGATCGCAACCCGCAGACGTTCGTGCCCAACATCTTTCGCGCACGGCCAACCGACTACATGGCGCAGGAACATCGCGTCTGGCACTCGGCGCGCTATCCGTCTCATCTCACGCTGCAGCTCCTGCCCTAAGTCGGCGCCGTTCCCGCGCCACGCCATACCCATTGCCGGATCATCGTCGTGGAACGTCGTGAGTTCGTGAAACAGGTTGGCGCGGGCGGCGCGGCGCTCGCGCTCGGCGCCCAAGGGCTCGGTGCAACGCTGGCCGAAGCCGCGCCGACCAGCACGCTCCCGCTCGTCGATGAGTGGCGCTTCGTGCGCGACGACCTGAGCGAGTCAGAGGCGCTCAACAGCGGCGACGACACCGGCTGGGACGTGGTCACGCTGCCGCATACGGCCAAGGTCGAGGCCCTTGTCACCGGCGCCCCAGGTACCGCCACAGCGCAGTGGCAGGGACGCTGCTGGTATCGTCGCACCATTCCCTCGGGCACCGTGCGAGCGGGCCAACAGGCATGGCTGCGCTTCGAGGGAGCAATGAACGTCGCGGACGTCTACCTCGACGGCCACAAGCTCGGTACGCACCTGGGCGGCTACACGCCGTTCGTGTGCGACATCAGCGGACTGCTCAAGCCCGGCTCAGCGAGCCTGCTTGCGGTGCGCCTCGACAACACCGACAACGCGGTCACCGGCCCGAAGCCGATGGCCGACCTCGACTTCAACATGTACGGCGGGCTGTATCGCGGTGTGTCGTTGATCATCAAGGACACACTGCACATCACCGACCCGCTACTCGCCGACCGGACCGCGAGTGGCGGAGTACTCGTGCGGATTCCGAGCGCTTCGACCGAGCGAGCCACGGTGCACGCGCAGGTGCACGTGCGGAATGCTGGCGCGCGTGCGCGCACCTTCGTGGTCCGGTACCGCCTCGAGAGCGCGAAGGGACAGACTGTGGCCAGCGCCACCGGTGCGCCCACGACGCTCGCCCCCGGTGCGGACGCCACCATCGCACACGATTTCGAGGTCGCGCGCCCTGCCCTCTGGCATCCGCGCACGCCCAACCTCCACACGCTGCACACCGAGATCATCGAAGGCGCCCGCCTCGTGGATGCCGAGTCCACACGCATCGGCATCCGCCGTTTCTCGATCTCGACGGACGGCCTGCGCATCAACGGCGAACCGACCTTTCTGCGCGGCACCAATCGCCACCAGGACTATCCGTACATCGGCTACGCGTTGTCCGATGACGCGCAGCGCCGCGATGCCCGCAAGATCAAGGAAGCCGGCTTCGACTACATCCGGCTCTCCCACTACCTGCACGCACCCGCCTTCATGGACGCGTGCGACGAACTCGGCATCGCCGTGATGAACTGCCTCCCCGGCTGGCAGTACTTCGGCAAGGACGCCGCGTTCACGGAACTGCAGTACAACAACATCCGGCGCATGCTGCAGCGCGACCGCAACCACGCGTGCGTGCTGCTCTGGGAGGTGTCGCTCAACGAGACGGACATGCCAACCGCCTTCATCGCGCGCACGCATGCGCTGGCGCATGCGGAGCTGCCCGGCGACCAGACCTTCACCTGCGGCTGGATGCGCGGGTACGACGTGTTCATCCAGGCACGCCAGCACGGCGGCTGTGTGGGCGTTGCCGACGTGCCGTGCCTCGTGAGCGAGTACGGCGACTGGGAGTACTACGCGCAGAACGCCGGCTTGAACCAGACAGCGTGGGCCGGCCTCGCACCGGACGATGCGAACAGTCGCCAACTGCGCTGGCACGGCGAGAAGCGCCTGCTGCAACAGGCGACGAACTTCCAGGAAGCGCACAACGACAATCGCAAGACCAAGGCGTTCGCCGATGGCCTCTGGGTCATGAACGACTACAACCGCGGCTACGCACCCGACATCGAGTCGTCCGGCTGCGCGGATCTCTGGCGCCTCCCCAAGTTCTCGTATCAGTTCTTCCGCAGCCAGCGCCCGGCGACCGAGCGCTACCGCAACGCGGACGCCGGACCGATGGTCTTCATCGCGAGCTTTTGGACACCAACGAGCGCGCTGGCCGTGCGCGTCTTCAGCAACGCCGACGA
>JAYTVE010000009.1:0-2758 GCA_043744185.1 Gemmatimonadota bacterium
CCTGACACGCGACCGAGCGCGCTGATCAGCGTCTCGGCGATGCCGTCGCCGAAGTACTCGTTGCCGCGATCGGCGCTCAGGTCGGTGAACGGAAGCACCGCGACTGACGCCTTGTCGGCACCGAGGGCGCCCTGCGCCGCCCTGCGCTCGCCGTTCGCCCGGCCGCGCAACACGAGCGCGCTCACGCTGCCGATCACGAGCACCCCGAGCACGAGCGCAACAAGCGGCGCGCGCGGATAGCGGGCGTGCACGGGCGCTGCCGTGGTCGCAGCCGGCAGCGCGACTGCGACCGGCTGCGCTTCGGCGTTCAGCGCCCGCACGAACTCGCCGCAACTCGCGAACCGGTCCGCCGGCGACTTGGACAGCGTGCGCAGCACCGACGCATCAACCGCTGCCGGAACCCCCGGACGCGCATTGCGCACCGGACGCGCCGCCTCCGTCATGAGCCGCGCGATGATCACCTGCGCCGTCGCCCCCGTGTGTGGCGGCTCGCCGGTGAGCATCTCGTAGGCCATGGCGCCCAGCGCGTACTGGTCCGATCGCGCATCCACCGCACGCTCGCCGCTCGCCTGCTCCGGACTCATGTAGAGCGGCGTGCCGAGCGATAGACCGGTCTGCGTGATCCGCTCACCGCCCGCTTCCGCCACCGCGAGCGCGATGCCGAAGTCGGCGATCACGGGTTGCCCTGCTTGGAGCAGGATGTTCTCGGGCTTCAAGTCGCGGTGCACCACGCCCGCCGCGTGCGCGTAGTCGAGCGCGCCCGCGAGCAGCCCGACGATCCGCTTCACTTCATCCACCGGCAGCTGGGGCTCGGCTTTGAGCTTCACGCGCAGCGTTGGCCCCTCGATGTACGGCATCACGTAGAACAGCAGCCCGTCCGCTTCGCCCGAATCGAACAACGGCAGCAGGTTCGGGTGGCGCAGGTTGGCCGTGACCTTGATCTCGGCCAGGAAGCGTTCAGCGCCGAGCACCGCGCCCAGTTCCGGGCGGAGCACCTTGATCGCGACGTCGCGGAGGTGCTTGAGGTCGTGCGCGAGGTACACGGTGGCCATGCCGCCCGCGCCGAGTTCGCGCTCGACGCGGTAGCGGCCAGCGAGGGCGGCTGTGAGCGTTGCGCGCGCGTCGCTCACGTCGAGAGCGCCTCGTCGAGCGCGCGGCGGAAGGTGGCGGGATCCACGCCCGGATAGCGGTAGAGCAGCGGCTCGATCTCGGCGAACCCCGCGCGCAGGCCGTCGCGCGTCACGAGACCGCGTTCGAGCATCGCGCTCACGTCCGACAGGTCACGGGAGTGACTGCGTTCGATCTTCGCGAGCGCTTGCGCCGTGAAGTCGTAGTGCCGAATGGTGACCTGCCCGATTCGTGTGATCAGCGGACTGCGGGCCTCCCATCCAATTGGCACCGGAATGAACTGGTCAGGTGCCGCGAGCTCGACGTTCAGGTGCAGCCGCGCCTTGAGCGCGGGAATCGCGCGGAGCATCGCGTCCGACTCCGGGCGGATTACCATATCGATGTCCATCGTGCTGTCGCGCCAGCCGATGAGGACAGCACTGGTTCCGCCGACGAGAAACAGTTCCGTGGCACTCGTCGCCGCCGGAGCGAGCGCCTCGAGAAAGGCGCTGATGCTCGCACGCGTCGCTAGTTCACGCATACGGCCGCTCGCTGGAAGCTGACGATGCGCCGAATCAATGCGTTGTACCGCGCGTGCGCAGCGTCGCCGTGTTCCGCCAACAGCCGCTGCTGCAACCGTGCCTCCGCATCGGGAATCGTCGTCGGCAGACGCACGCCCAGCAGCCGCAGCATGGGTGCCGCGATGGACACGAGCAACGCGCGCTCGGTCTCGCACTCGGCCGCGAGATCGGCAATGCCATCGCGCACGAGCTCAAGCCCCGGGGGTTGAATGGCGCGCGTCGCGAGGGACGACCTCTCGAACGCCGTGACCGCGCGACGCGCCTCGCGCTTTTGCACCATCCGGCGCGCGTCGTCCGCCGAGAGTTGGCGCCGACTGCGCATTCCTCCCCGGCGGCCGATCTCGGCGAGATAGCGTTTGGTTGGCTCGTCCATCGCCTCAAAGTAACTCAAGCGGCTTATGATGCCAATTTATTGCTACACAATGGTTTACACTTACCAATTGCCTTGTCGTCCTGAGCGAAGCGAAGGACCCGCTTGTCACGATCGTCACCGCGCCTCGATCTTCGCCAAAATCGCCGCGGCGCGCGGATACTTGCGGAAGGCATCCATCTCAACCGAGCGCGTGTCCTGCACCAACGACTGGTCGTGGATCGCCGCCGCTCGCTCGAGCATTTCGAGCGCTGCCTCGTGGTCACCCAGCGCCTCGAGCACCGCTGCCCGCGTGCCAAGGTTGCGCGGCTTGCCGTCAGGACGCCGGGGAGCAACGGCGAACATCGCACGGGCCTTCGCGACCTTGCCTGCGCGAGCGTACAGGTAGGCGAGCAGTTCGTCATCCACGCGGTGCCGCTCGAGAAGCGCGCTCGCCTCGTCGAAACGACCGCCACTGCCCAAGACGAGCGCCCAGTTCCTCCATCCGTTCACGAAGGTCGAGTCGAGCGCGATCGTCTGCTGTACCTGCGAGTCCGCCTCGGCGTAGCGACGTTCGCGCAGGAGCAAATCAGACTCCCAGGTACGCGCGATAAGCGAGGCCGGCTCGAGGGCCCGCGCCCGCATGACGCGAGCTCGATAGGCAGCATTGTCGCCCAAGCGTCCGGCGAGTTGGCCATACCACCCCCACGTCGTCGCGACG
>JAYTVE010000010.1:0-2752 GCA_043744185.1 Gemmatimonadota bacterium
TCGGCCGCGAGTTCGGCACCGCCGGCCGGTCGCAGTTCATCGGCATGCAGCTTGAGCGCGAGGCCGCGAGCGCGAGCCGCCCCGAGAATGCGGCGCGATTCGTCCACGGTGAATACGCCCGGTTCGCAGAAGACGTCGGCGAACTGCGCGAGTCCCTCGCGCACGACGGCGTCGAGCATCTCGTGCTCGAGCAGCCCCACGTACGCAGCGCGAGACGCCGCCGAGCCGCGATGCTCGAGCGGGATCTCGTGCGCGCCGAGCCAGGTGGGAACGAGGCGCATCGGAAGCAATGCCTGAAGGCGCTTGATCGCGCGCAGGCACTTGAGTTCGTCCTCCACCGTGAGGCCGTACCCGGACTTCACCTCGACCGTGGTGGTGCCGTGCGCGGCCAGTCGCTTGAGGCGCGGCAGCGCGAGCGCGACGAGTTCATCCTCGTCGCGCGTGCGAAGGTCGCGCACCGAGCTGTGAATCCCCCCGCCCCGCTCCGCGATCGTCATGTAGTCCAGACCGGCGGCGCGCATCTCCTGCTCCGCCGCGCGCGACTTGCCGAAGATGGCGTGCGTGTGCGAGTCCACGAGCCCGGGCGCGAGCACCATGCCGCGGCAGTCGATCACCGTGGCGTCGGGCGAGCGCCGCTCCAGTTCGCCGGGATCGCCCACCGAGGCGATCGTCTCGCCTTCGACGAGCACGGCGGTGTTGGTCATGACACCGAGCTCGCGCAATTCCGCGCCGCGCCGCGCGCGCGCCGGTCCGCCGCACGTCACGACCTGCGCAGCATTCACGAAGCGGAGGGCGCTCATGCAGCGCTCATGCAGCGCTCACTCGGCGCTCACTTGACGCTCATGCGAAGACATCCTGCACGCGCGACCAGCGCAGCGGCGCCTGCGCCTCACCGCGACACGCATAGAAGCAGCGATCACAATTGATCGGCTCGTACGACTTCCACTCGCTCCAGTGAAAGTCGGTCGGGAAGTCGGGGCAGCGCTTCACGTGACCCACCGGATCGATGTGGATCGTGCGGATGCCGGACTCGCACGGTTGCCGGAGTGCGCCACGCACCCACTGCGGAATGGACTCGAGATAGGCGTCTGAACTCGTTATCACGCCGCGTCGCCGCCGCTTGTAAGCCAGCAACTCGGCCATCGTCGCATCCAGCTGCGCGAGGTGGGCCTCGCCCAGCCGGTGTTCGGCGTTCCCATTCTTGAAATCGGTGTAGACCGAGAAGTTGACGCCGACCCCCAACTCGGCCGCGCGATGCACGAGGGGCAGGATCTCGTCGAGGTTGTCGTCCTTGATCACCGTATTGAACTTGATCGCCGTCACCCCCCGGGCCTGCATGGCCGGGATCGTGCTCATGATCTTGTCCGTGAGGCCGGGAATCGCGCGCGCCGCATCGTGACGGCCATCGAGGTAGTCGAGCGAGATGTTGAACTGGTGAATACCCGCCTCGTTGAGCGACACGGCGCGCTCGGCCGAGAGCATGCCACCATGCGTGATGAGGGTCGTGTACTTGAGGCCGACTTCGCGGTCCACCGCCGCGACGAGGTCTTCGAGGTCGCGGCGCAGCAACGGCTCGCCGCCCGTGAAGGTGACCATCATCGGATTGAAGAAGCGCGCCGCGTCGGCGAACGACTTCACCTCGTCGTTGCGCGCGTCGGCGGGCGTCTTCCAGTAGTCACAAAACCCGCAGCGGGCATTGCAGCGCAGCGTCACCTCGAAGTGCACGAGCACCGGGCGACGCGTCGCGTACAGCCAGCCGTACTTCGCGAGGAAGAGCGGGATGTGCCAAGGTCGGAACTGGGCCGAGAGCACGAGCCTTAGGCCATTGGGAGGTCGAGACCCTCGGCCCGCGCCGTGGCGATGGCGATGTCGTACCCGGCATCCGCATGGCGCGCGACGCCCATACCCGGATCATTCGTGAGCACGCGCTCGAGGCGGCGACGCGCCGCTTCGGTCCCGTCGGCGACGATCACCTGCCCCGCATGCAGCGAGTTGCCCATGCCCACGCCGCCCCCGTGGTGGAAGCTCACCCACGAGGCGCCGCTCGCGACGTTGATCATCGCGTTGAGGATGGCCCAGTCGGCGATCGCGTCCGACCCGTCCTTCATCGCTTCCGTCTCGCGGAAGGGCGACGCGACGCTGCCGGTGTCGAGATGGTCGCGTCCGATCACGATAGGAGCGGAGAGCTCGCCACGCGCGACAAGGTCGTTCATGGCGAGCGCGAACTTGGCGCGCGCCCCCTGCCCGAGCCAGCAGATGCGCGCGGGCAAGCCCTGAAAGTGCACACGCTCGCGCGCCAAGGTGATCCAGCGCTTGAGGTGCTCATCCTCGGGGAACAGTTCGAGCACGAGGTCGTCAGTGCGATGGATGTCCTTGGGGTCACCCGAGAGCGCCACCCAGCGGAACGGCCCCTTGCCCTCGCAGAAAAGCGGGCGGATGTACTCCGGCACGAACCCCGGAATGTTGAACGCATCTGTTACGCCGGCATCGAATGCCACCGTGCGGATGTTGTTGCCGTAGTCGAACGTGATGGCGCCCGCCTGCTGGAGCGCGAGCATGGCGCGTACGTGCACGACGGCGCTCGCGATCGACGCTTTGGTATACGCCACCGGGTCCGAGGCGCGGAGTTCCATTGCGTGAGCGAGGGACATGCCAGCCGGCACGTAGCCGTTGAGCATGTCGTGCGCGCTCGTCTGGTCCGTTACGACGTCCGGCACGATGCCGCGACGATGCAATTCGGGAAGGATGTCGG
>JAYTVE010000011.1:0-2750 GCA_043744185.1 Gemmatimonadota bacterium
GTGGCTGATGTCGTGCTCACGAGCGGCACCGCGCTCCAGGCCGATTGCGTGCTCGTCACCCTCGGGCGCCGCGGCAACACCGAGGAACTCGACCTCCCCGCCGCCGGCGTGACCGTCAACACGCGCGGCTACATCGAGACTGACCCGTTCTATCGCACGAGCACCTCGAATATCTACGCCTCCGGCGACGTCATCGGCTTCCCCGCCCTCGCGAGCGTCAGCATGGAACAGGCGCGCGTCGCCATCTGCCATGCGTTCGACCTGCAGTACAAGCGCGAAGTCTCGCGCTTCGTGCCGTACTGCGTCTGGACGATTCCCGAAGTGGCGATGGTCGGCGAGACCGAGGATTCGCTCCGCGGCAACTCCACCGACTACGAGATCGGCAAGGCGCACTTCAAGGTCAACGCGCGCGGCGAGATCATCGGCGAGATGGAGGGGTTCATCAAGCTCCTCTTCGATCCGGGCACGCAACACATCGTCGGCGCCACGGTCGTGGGAGAGGGAGCGAGCGAGCTGATCCACGTGGTCAGCTGCGCCATGCATTTCGGCGCCACGCTCGACCTTTTCATTCAGTCGGTGTTCAACTACCCGACGCTGGGCGAAAGCTTCAAGTATGCCGCCTACGACGGCCTGCAACGCCTCCAGAAGCGCGCAACCGCGATGCCGGGACTCCGCATGTCCGCCGCGATGCGCCCCACGCCCAGCATGGGCATCCGCGCCGAGTAACGTCGCCACGAACGCTGCGCCACGCTGTCATCCCGAGCGAAGCGCCAGACGCCCCAAATACCTGCGCGGACGAGGCTGGCCCGCCGCGTAGGAGCACGCGTGAACCGGACTCGAACCGAGCGCGTGCCAAGGCGCTTGCCCCCAGTGTGTCAGGGAGTACCCGTCGCCGTGTCGGGTCGCCGCCCGTTGTGGCCCCTGCGCTCAACCGGTACCGTGCAGGAGACACCTGACTGGAGGCGACAATGACCGCAGTCCTCATTCCGCTCGATGGCTCGCGGTTCGCCGAGTCGGCGTTCGCGCTCGCCCTGACGGTCGCCAACGCCCTCGATGCCGAGCTGCACCTCGTGCGCGTGCACGAACTCATGGCGCTGCCCGTCATGGACGCGATCACGCCCATGCCGGTCATCGACGCCGCCTTCGAGGAGTCCTCGCGTGCCGCGCAACGCGCCGAGCTCGAGAATTCCGCTGCGGACCTCCGCACGCTCTCGCATCGCACGGTGCACGAGGCGTTGCTCGAGGGGAGCGTGGTGCACGCCATCACCGAGTACGCGCGTGTCAACAAGGTGACAGTCATCGTCACGAGCACGCACGGGCGGAGCGGCTTCGCCCGCGCCACACTCGGCTCGGTGGCCGAGGAACTCGCCCGCAACGGCGACGTGCCCGTGCTGCTCCTGCATCCCACCGAGGGAACGCCACCCAGCGGTCCGCAGTCGCTCTCGCACGCGCTGGTGCCGCTGGACGGTACGCCGCTCGCCGAGGCGGCCCTCGCCCCGGCCATCGCGCTGCTGGGCGGCAGGCGCACACTGACGCTCTTCCGCATGGTCGCCCCCGTCACGGTGGACTTCGCGCCGACGCCGATGCCGATGGCGATGACCGACGCGGGCACGCTCGAGGCCGAGATGGCCGCCGCACGCGCCTACCTCGATCGGATCGCCGATACGCTGCGCCCCAAGGGCATCACGGTGAACCTCGAGGTTGCGGCCAATGTCGCGACGCCCTCGGCGATCGAGGAGGCCGTGGCGAAGTACGCGCCGGACTTCGTGGCCATCGCCACGCACGGCCGGAGCGGCCTCACTCGTTTCCTGCTCGGGAGCGTGGCCGAGTCGCTCGTGGCGCGCCTCAAGGTGCCGGTGCTGGCCTACCACCCGACGGAAGGCTGACGCCCACGCCCGCGCCGCCTGGGCGGCGCGAGTCCTTTCGACGACCCCTTGCGGCGCGGCCATTAGTTCTACATTGTAGAACTATGTCCAGCCTCTTCCTCGGCGAATTCGAGATGCTCGTGGCACTCGCCGTCGCGCGCCTCGCGCCCGATGCATACGGCGTCACGATCCAGCGGGAGATCACCACGCGCACACCGCGCCAGGTGACACTCGGCGCGGTGTATGCGACGCTCGTGCGGCTCGAGGACAAGGCGCTGCTCCGCGCCACCGATTCCGCGCCCACGGGCGAACGCGGCGGCCGGTCGCGCCGCGTGTACACGCTCACCGCATCCGGCAAGAAGGCCATCGCTCGCTCGCACGACGCGGTGCAGCGCATGAGGGACGGACTCGAGACGGCGCTCGGCCATGCGTGAGACTGTGCCCGTGCCCCTCAGCCGCCGCGACGAGCGCCTGCTCGCCGCCGTCGCGTGGCTCGTGCCCGCGCCCTACGGCGAGTCGATCGCCGGCGACCTCGCAGAAACGTGGACGGAGGGCGCAAGCGCCACGCACGCACGCGACGCCTTCGACGCCGTGCGCCGATGCTGGGGCGCGCTCGCATCGCGCGTGTGCACCCGTCATCGCGCTCCGCTCGCGGCAGGCGCCGCGCTCGGACTCACTGCGCACCTCGTCGCGTGGGCGGCGTGGCGTACCGTGCTCGCGCACGTGCCGCTCCGTGCGGACCATCCGCCGCACCTCGCGTGGGTGGTGGTCACCTCGGGCATCGCGGCCGCCGCAGCGGCGTTCGGCTGGCATCTCGTTTGTTCCGTGCGGGCAAGCACGCCCGCCCAACCACCGGAGTCGTTCTCATGAAGTGGGTGAAGATCA
>JAYTVE010000012.1:0-9137 GCA_043744185.1 Gemmatimonadota bacterium
GATCGAACGCGAGCAGGTCGCCGGGCTGGCACTCGAGCGCGGTGCAGAGTGCTGCGAGCGTGGAGAAGCGGACGGCGCGCGCCTTGCCCGTCTTGAGGATGGAGAGGTTGGCGAGCGTGATGCCCACCTTCTCCGACAGTTCGGTTAGCGTGAGGCGGCGCGCGTGGAGCATGTCGTCGAGCTTGACGATGATCGCCATGGTCAGATCGTCCCCTCGAGGTCCGCACGCAGGCGCGCACCGTGCTCGAACACGCGGGCCAGCACGAAGAGGAGAAGCACCGCGATCCACGGCGTAATGCTGAAGCTCCACTTGATGTCGAGCGGCTGCACCGACGAGCTCGAGATGGCCGCGATCGCGCCCACGAGCAGGTGCAGGCACTCGAGGCCGAGCACCAGCCATGCGATGCGCTGGAGCCGAGCGCCGTTCTGGACGAGGAACGGATCGCCGGCGCGCACCGTGTCCACGATGGCGAGGAGCCGCGCGAGCACGAGGTGGGTCAGCGGCACCGACGCGAGGCCGGCGACCATAATGAGTCGGGCGCCACGGATGAGCGTGTCGCTCCCCGGGGCCTGCGTCACCCCCAGTGCGCTCATCACCGGGCCTTCCGCGACCAGCGCCGCGACCAGCAGCGCGAGGATGGCGAGCCCATAGACGCCGTTCAAGACGACCAGCGTGCGAAGGACTCGGCGCGACAACGCGAGCGACGTGGGAAACCGATGGGACGGGCGTCGCGAGGAGCGCATGTTCGTGTCCGGAGGATGGTCAACTTGATTGATAAACAATATGAAGCATATTGATATTCGTCAAGATGCTTATTGCTATTCAATCATTTTGGATGTGGCGATGCCCATCGTACGGGCTTGGATTTTGGCTCGAACGAAGCGTCGTTTCAAGACCCGGTAACGCCCGGGCCTCTCCACATCGCGTGCCGACCGACGCCGTTCAACCGATCGGCTGCAGCACCATTCGACCGTACGCGAGCAACGCCATGAGCAGCCCCAACACGGCGCTCATGACAATGGCCGGGGTCTCGCGGTACTTCACGTGCACGCGGATGAACACGAGGCTCTCGAGTGCGAGCACCGCGGCGGCTACCACGGTGAGCGTCGGATGCCAGTGCAATGCCGCGGGAACGATGAGCCCGACCACGCAAGCGAGTTCGATGATGCCGAGCGCCATCCACACGTTCCGCGGCAGCGCACCGAAGGACGGGACATCCGCGCTCACCTTGTCGAACATCAAGACCTTCATGACACCCGACGCGGCGTAGACGAAAGCGCCAAGAATCTGCAGGACCCACAGCATGGTGTTCATCGGATGCGTCCTCGCGGTTGCTGCATGATAGGCGATCGCACGAGCATTGGCCGCGACGCTCCATGCGTTTGCGCGCACGCGCATGACGCCATCGGCGGAGCCGTACTCGGCGGAGCCGTACTCGGCGGCCGGTGAGCACGAGCGCGCCGTCGCGATGTCGGCGGCGTTCACTCCGGCCATCGCGGGCGACTGAGGCGCACCGTTTGCATCCACGAGCACGGGCGTGCACCTTTGCGATCGGCCGTGCCGTCTGGTTGTGCCCGCACGCGGTTCAGCCGGTGCACTTCATCACACTCCCACCACCCCTGCCCATGCGCCCTGCTTCCCTGCTCGTTCTCGCTGCGCTCATCGCCGGGTGCAGCCCACGCACCGAAACGCCCGCCGCCGCTTCCCCGCTGCCTCCAGCCGCGCTCGACTCCGTGAAGGCCGTGGACGCCGCCTTTGCAGCCGGCATGAACGCGAAGGATTCGACAGCCGTATTTGCCGTCTACGCCGCGGACGCGAAGCTCATGCCGCCCGATGCTCCGGCCATGGAAGGCGCCGGGGTGCACAAGATGATCACCGACATGATGGCGGGGGGAGCGAGTGACTTCGTGCTCACCCCCACGCTTTCCTATGGCGTGGGGGATCTGGCCTACACCGTGGGCACGGCGAGCTTCAAGATGGGCGGGGCCACGGAGTCCATAAAATTCACTGAAGTGCTCCGTCGCGGCGCTGACGGCAAGTGGCGCTACGTGGTGGACATGTTCAGCGGCGTCACGCCGCCGCCGGCTGCCGCTGCACCCAAGAAGCCGTAGCCGAGGACATGCACATGAACGTGATGCAACGCGGCGCCCTGCTGCTGACTGCTGTCGTGATTGCATCGTGCCGACCCGCCGCCGACGCACGTCAGTCGGCGGCGTTCGACGTTGCCGCCATGCGGCCGGTGATCAAGGAGAAGAACGATCGCTTCACGCGCTCCCACATCACCGGCGACAGCGCGTACCTCATCAACATCTTCACGGCGGACGCACGCGTGCTTCCGCCCAACTCCCCCGCCGTAACCGGGAAGGCAGCCATCGTTGCCCTGAACATGGAATACATCAAGTCGGGGATCCTCGAGTTCACCGAGGAGTCCACCGCCTTCTACGGCGATGAGCACTACCTGGTCGACGAGGGCACGTACCTGCTCCGCTACGGCAAGCCGACGACCGTCGAACGCGGCAAGTACCTCAACATCTGGAAACATGACGCGGGCGAGTGGCGCTTGTTCTCGAACATGTGGAACAGCAGCACGCCGCTCCCGCCCAACCCGTAGCGCGCAACCCGGGGAACGCCCGTGACGCGCCAGTACCGCCAGTACATTGTCATGTAGCGCCGTCGACATCCCCGACGCATGGCCATGGACCTCCAAGCGCCCCCCTCAAGCAGCACCGCCTCGACTGACGACGAGCTTGACGTGCTCATCGTCGGCGCCGGGCTGTCCGGCATCGGCGCCGCCTTCTATCTGCAGCGCGAGCACCCGTCCAAGTCGTACGTCATCCTCGAAGCGCGCGGCGCGACGGGGGGCACGTGGGACCTCTTCAAGTATCCCGGCATCCGTTCGGATTCGGACTTGCACACCTTCGGGTACGAGTTCAAGCCGTGGACGAGCGAGAAGTCGATCGCTGGCGCGGACGACATTCTCGCCTATCTCCGCGAGACGGCAGCCGAGAACGGTATCGATCGCAAGATCCGCTTTCATCAGAAGGTGCTCGGCGCGTCGTGGTCGAGCGCGGGGGCGCTATGGCTCGTGGACATCGAGCACACCGACACTGGTGAGCGCACGCAGCTATCGTGTCGCTGGCTCTTCTGTGCGAGCGGCTACTACCGCTACGACGAGGGCTTCACGCCGCGATTCGAGGGGCGCGAGCGCTTCGCTGGCCCCATCATCCACCCGCAGCAGTGGCCCGCGGATCTCGACTGCGCGGGCAAGCGCATCGTCGTGATTGGGAGCGGCGCGACGGCCGTCACGCTGGTGCCGGCGCTGGCCGAAAGTGCGGCGCACGTGACGATGCTGCAGCGCACACCGACGTATGTGCTGCCGACGCCCTCGGTCGATCCCGTGGCAATGCTCGCGAAGAGACTCTTCTCGAAGGAACGCGCGCATGTGCTCGTGCGGCGCAAGAACATCGCGATGCAACGTCTGGTCTGGTCGTTCTGCCAGCGCTTCCCGGAAGCGGCACGACGCGCGATCCGCTGGATCAATGCGAAGCAGCTCCCGCCCGGATATCCCGTGGATGAGCACTTCAACCCGCCGTACGGACCGTGGGATCAGCGGTTATGTGCGGTGCCCGACTCCGACCTCTTCAAGGTCATCAGCAGCGGCAAAGCCTCCGTGGTGACCGATCAGATCGAGTCGTTCACGGAGAAGGGGGTGCAGCTCAAGTCGGGCCGCGTGCTGGAGGCAGACATCATCGTGACCGCGACGGGACTCAACCTCCTCGCGTTCGGCGGCATGTCGCTGACGGTCGACGGAACGCACGTGCACCTGCCCGACACGGTCGCGTACAAGGGGATGATGCTGAGCGGCGTGCCAAACTTCGCGCTCGCCATCGGCTACACCAACTCGTCGTGGACGCTCAAGATCGGCCTGTTGTGCGAGCACTTCTGCCGGTTGCTGGCCCACATGGACGCGCACGGGTACACCATCTGCTGCCCCGAGTCGCGCGATCCGGCGATGCCGACACGTCCGCTGCTGGACTTCGGCGCGGGCTACATCAAGCGGTCGCTCGATGCACTGCCGCGCCAGGGCAACAACTTCCCGTGGCTCACGTCCATGAACTATCACGCCGACGCGAAGCTGCTGCGACGTGGTCGCGTGGACGATCCACATCTCCTGTTCTCGACGCACGCCCGGGCAGACAGCCAGACCGCGGCAAACTCCGCTGCCGTGCAATGAGCCCCCGCTGCGCCTAGAACGCCAGGAACCGATCCTTCAATCCCGCCGGCGGCATTGTGCACATCTCCTTCTTGCCCCACACCCGATAGCGCACCGCTGCCACAAACTTGTAACCGAGGTCGCGCAACGGGCGCGGCACATGGATCAACACGCCGAGCATGCGAACTGGGCCGGAGAGCTGTCGCGCGATGCGGAGCGCCGCCGTCGAACGATCGTAGAATTTGCCGCCTTCAAGGAGCAGCACGGAGTCCGGATCAACCCCTTCGGCAAGGGGAAACCCGTGCTCGGCAGCCAGCGCTCTCCCGACGTCGGTCTGGAGCGGAGCAAAGCGGAACCTTCCCTCGGGGTCGTGGGCGAAGATGAACCGGACGGACGTGTCGCAGAGGTTGCAGACGCCGTCGAACAGCACCACGGATGGGGTTGGATCGCTCACCGCTAAACCAGGCAAAGGTTTCCGACTGCGAGTTCTCCATTGATTATACCCCCGAGCCGGGCAACGTTCATGTCCAGATGAGCTACCGACTGACCCACTCCGGCCCTGAGGGCGTGCGCTTCCAGCGCACGGCCGTCGCGATGCTCCTGCCGGTCATCGGCACGTTGTTTGGCGGACTGTTCGTGCTGGTCAGCCTCGGCATCATGCTCTCGGCCGGCGTGACGCGCGAGTCGCTCGGATTCATGCTCGGCGGCGTGTTCTTCCTCACGCTGCCGTGGTACATCGCGCGGACCGTGATGCGCCTGCAGCCGCAGGAGATCGTGTTCGACAACGCATCTGCGTGCTGCTACCTCGTGGGTGCAGCACGCGATGGGTCAGGCCGGGGCGCGATTCCCTATGCGTCCATCGAGGCGTTCGGCTACGAGGTGCGGCCCTCGCCGAACGGCTCGCCCGCGCGGGTCGATCGCCGCACCCCCAGGGCGTACGACGTCAGGCTGTACCGCACCGACGGGTCCGCGTTCGTGCTGCTCGGATCGATCGGCAGCGAACAGCGCGCGCGGGAGTATGTCGCGCTGCTCGACGCGTCCGTGCACCCGGGCAAGCGTCCCGGTCTTATTGCACTCGGTGACCCGCCGGCGCATGTCGCGATCAACCGGACGTGGGGCACGACGGTGTTCCAGTGGAAGGCGCCGGTACCGGTCGGCATGATCGCCTTCGTGGTCGTGTTCTTTGCCGTCTTCTTCGGATTGGTGGCGGTCCTGTGGCGCACGTCAACCACCGACACGATGTTCCACCCGACGGTGGCGCTTATTGGCGGAGTCGGTGTGTTCGTCGCACTGGCGCTCGCGGTCACGATGGTCCGGGACGCGGGAGCGACGATGTTCATGCGGATCACCAATGACGACCTGACCTGCGGCGTCGTGGAGCGCGGTGGCAGGCTCGCGCAGGAAACGACGCTCCCGTTGCCCGACGTGGTCGCGGTCTGCGCGGACAGTTCCAACGACACTGGGCCACACCAGCTGATCGTGCGCACCGCGCAGTACGCCGCGCGCGTGAAGACCATGCGTGAGCATCGGCCGACCATCGACAACTGGATGGATACGCTGCGCGACGTGTGGGAGAGCGCCATGCTCGAGCGTGCGCTCCCTTGCCTGGAAACGGGCACCATGCCACTCGCCGCACTGGTCGCGTTCGAGAACCAGATCAATCACGAGCTCACGCGCCGCAAAGGTGCGGAATCACCGTTCGCGGTCGGCATCGTCGAGCGCGAGGGTTGGTGGTTGCAGCGCGAACACCGCGCCGCACGCCAGCCACTGCGCAGCCGGCTCATGTCGAACGAGCTCCTCGGCGTGGCCGCGCTCCTCTCGCCCGCCTTGCCGGTGCTGATGGTCGGACTCGCGCTGCTGGCCGCGCGGACGCCAGCCTTTGGCGTGCCGCGGTCCGCGCTGATGGCACCGATTGTCGCGCAGTTCGTGATTGCCGCGCTCGCCTCGTACAAACTGGTGACGCGCACTCCCTACCGCGTTCTCGGCTTGCTCACGGCCGTGATGTCACTGAGTTTGGCGTACACGTTTTTTGCACTTCGACCGTCGTCATACTCGGCAGTGCCGCAGCTCGCGATGAGCGTGTTGCTGATGCTCACCGGGTGGCGCCTGTTGTCGACGCCAGAGCGCGACCTCGGCGTGTGATGACCCGCGACGCGGTCTCTGCTCCACATCGCGTTCGCCGCCGTCGCTACTTCCAGTCGCCGAGCATCACGAACGCGCCCCAGAAGTACGGATGGTTGTACTTCGGATTCCTGATCAGCTCCATCTGCGCCATGCGAAGCGCTTCGGCGCGGCCAACCTTGGGAATCTGGCGGTAGAACGCGTTCATCAAAATTGCCGTCGCCTCGTCGTCTACCGGCCAGAGTGACGCGACCACCGTGTGCACGCCGATGTCCATGAACGCGAGCGCGAGGCTGTTGGGCCAGTCGGCCACGCTCTGGTCGGTGACGGCGGTGTTGCACGCCGAGAGCACCACGAGCGCACGCCCACCGCCCTGTAGCGCAAAGATGTCGTTGGCGGTCAGGCGTCCATTGTCGGACGGCCCGGCGCCCGCCAGCGTGAGATAGCTGGTCGCGAAGGCCGTGTCGAGCATGCCGTGTGTCGCGAAGTGAACGACATTGTAGAGCGCCGGCACGGTCGAGGCGCGCACCTTGGTTGCCTCGCCGCGCATGTACACGCGCGTGTCGGGATACAGCGTCTTGATTGCCTGTACCTCGCGTTCGGCGCTCATGAGCGTACTATCGGCGTTGCCGAAGGCCATGATGCGCGGGCGCGCCATGGCGACCGCGCCGGTCTTGATGCGCTCCGAGTTGCTGATGTAGAAGACGGTGCGGTTCTCGGCCAGATAGTGGAAGCGGCCGTCGGCGGCGGGCTGGCCGAGGATCTGGAACGGCAGGTAAAACAGCACGCCGCTCGGCATGATGGCGAGGCGCGTCTTGCCGGTGAGTTGCTTTGCAAGCGGCTGGATGAGGAGGCTGTCGAGCGCCGCGGCGAGCGCCTGCGCATTGTCGGCCACCACGGGGCCGGCGGCATCGTCGCCGACGCCGCGCGCCGTCCGTCCCGCGCCTGCGGGTGCGCGACGGGCGGCCTTCACCAGCGCCATCACCCGCTTCTCCAGCTCGGCGCGCCCGATGTCCACCGATGCAGCCACGACGCTGTCGTGCGTGGCGGCAAAAATGTACAACTGCTCCTCGCCTGGCATGTAGGCGAGAATGGCCGCGTCAGGGGGAATGTTGTCCTTGGCGCCACGCAACGACCGCGCGGCGTCGGCAATGTGGTTCTTGAGGCTCGGCTGCGTCCGTACCACCTTCTCGACGAAGGCTCGATATTCGGTTTCCGCGATGAGGAGATTCTTGCGGATCGTCGCGCGCTGGCCCGCCGTGGCCGTCGTGTCCGACACCTTGTACGTCTCCGTGATCTGGGCCTTCATCGCCACGGTTTTCGCCAGACGCTCGCGCTCCTCAGCGAGCGTCTTCGTGCGCGTCGGGTCCGCGTAGGCAATGGTTGCGCCGCCAAAACGGCTCCGCAGTTCGGCGTTGCCACTGCGTTCGACAAAGGCGAGGGCACGCTCCGGATTGCGCACGATGAGCATCGAAATGAGCGCGTCGTACACGCGCGCGCCCGCCGACGCGAACTTCACCTTGGCCGCATCGCCGCCGATCAACCGGCCGCGCAGCGACTCGATCGCATTCACCGATTCTTCCAGCAGCGTCACGGCGCGCGCCGTATCGCCCTGCGCACGGGCCACCATCGCCCGGGTGTACAACGGCTCCCACGCCAGCTTCTCGACGCCCATGGTACGGGCGGCCACGATCGACTCGTCGAGGTAGCGGACGGCATCGGGGTATTGTTGCAGCTTGAAGAACAGCTTGCCGAGCACGCCTGCAGCCTCGGTATGTGGCTCGCGCGCGCCCGAGCGACCGCTCATGGCATACGCGCTGTCGAGGTCCTTCCGGGCCAAGTCATACTTCTGCCGCTCAACATTCAGCTTGCCGCGAACCGTCAGCACGGCGGCGGCGTTGCGCGCGGCTCCGAGCTTGTCGTCGAGCACCAACGCGCGGTCGAGCCAGCCAGCGGCGTCATCGAACTTGCGCTGCTCGTAGAGCGCCTCGCCGATGTTGCCGATCACGATCGCGTAGTCCTCGCTGCTGTCGGCCGACGTCTCGAGCAGCGTGAGCGCTTCGCGGAATTGCGTCAACGCGCCGTCATAGTCGCCCTGGTAGAACAGGATCGTGCCCTGGTTGTTGATGGGGCCGAGCCGGCTCAGGGCAATGCCGCGGACCTTGTAGATGCTGTCGGCAAGCGCGTAGTACGACGAGGCCTTCACGTAGTCGCCGCGCGAGTTGTGCACCGACCCGATGCCCATGTATGCACCAGCGATGCCCCACGGGTTGCTGGCCTTGCGGCTCAGCTCGAGGCTCTGGTTCTCCTCGCTCAGCGACTTGTCGAACTCGCCGAGTTGGCGGTACACGGATGCGATGGCACTGTGTGCATTGGCCACCTGCTTGAGGCTGTTGCTCGTGGTCGCGATCGCGAGTGCCTGACGGAAGATCGTCATCGCACTGTCGAACGCGCCGGCCGACACGTCCAGCGCGCCGAGATCGATCAGCCGGTCGGATTCACCCGAACGTGCGCCGGCTTCGCGATAGAGGGCGAGCGAGCGCTCGAACTCCTGCCTTGCTTGCGCCATCTTCCCGCGTTCCTGGCTGATGTAGCCGAGCACGCCGTGGGTCCACGCCTCGAGTGTCAGGTTCTTCGTCTCGGCCGAGAGCGCGATTGCCTCGCGGAAGAACCCCTCGGCCGCCACCTGGTCACGTCGCCCGAGGTTGGCGACCCGGCCAAGCTCGGCGAGCGTGGAGGCCTGCCCCTCCTTGTCGCCGATCTGCCGGCGAATGACGAGGCTGCGCTGGTAGAACTGTCCGG
>JAYTVE010000013.1:0-2740 GCA_043744185.1 Gemmatimonadota bacterium
CGCTACTCGAAGTCGAGTGCCACATCGAGCGCGGGCGCCGAGTGGGTGATCGCCCCGACCGAGATGAAGGTCACGCCGGTCTCGGCGATCGCCCGGACGGTGTCGAGGCGAACTCCGCCGGAGGCTTCGGTCTGCGCACGCGAGCCGACGCGCTGCACGGCGTCGCGCATCTCGTCGAGGGTCATGTTGTCGAGCAGCAGGATATCGGCACCGGCGGCGAGGCCGGCGGCGACCTGCGCGAACGTGTCGCACTCGAGCTCGACGGTGGTGCCGGCAGGTGCGAGGGCGCGCGCGCGATCGACGGCGGACTTCACGTCGCCATTGAGCGCGGCGAGGTGATTGTCCTTGATGAGCACCGCGGCTGCGAGATCCATGCGATGGTTGGAGCCTCCACCGCAGCGAACCGCGTACTTCTCGAGGTGGCGCCAGCCGGGCGTCGTCTTGCGCGTATCGAGAATGCGGGCGCCCGTGCCCTGCACCGCCTCGACGTACCTGGCCGTGAGACTCGCGACACCCGACAGGCGCTGCAGGTAGTTGAGCGCGACGCGCTCGGCGCCAAGGATGCCGCGCGCGTGCCCGCTCACGAAGAGGATCTCGGTACCGCGCTCGAGGCGCGTGCCGTCCTCGGCGTCTACCCGGATCGTGACCTTGGGATCAAGCTGGCGAAATGCCTCGATGGCGAGCGCGACGCCGGCGAGCATACCCGGTGCGCGAGCGACGAGCTTCGCGCGCGTGCGCGTCTCCTTCGGGATGGTCGCGATCGTGGTGATGTCCTGATGCGCCTGGTCTTCATCGAGGGCCGCGCGCACGAGCGCGGTGATCGCGTCGGGCTTGAGCGGGAAGGGCAGCACCGCGTTCACGTCCACGGTTGGCGTGGAGAGCGGCGTGATGGAGCGCGAACTGCGGCGTGGGTTGTCGTCTCTCATGCGCCTGCTCCCGTGCGCGAGGTTATTCGCCCGGATCGCGTGGCGGCGACGCCGCTTTCGACGCGCCGACCGAGACCATGCGATCAAGCGCCTGGCGCGCGCGCGCGGCGACGTCGGCCGGCACGGTGACGCGATGCGTCATCGTCGAAAGTGCGAGCTTGACCTTGCCGAGCGTGGTGACCTTCATGAAGCCGCAGACGGCCTGTTCGCTCGCGGCGATGAACGTCTTGGTCGGGTTGGCCTTGCGCAGGCGGTGCAGGATGCCGACTTCGGTGGCGACGATGAACGTGTCGTTGTCCGACTTGCCAGGCCGCTGGATCATCCCCTCAGTGGAGAGGATCTGTACCCCTTCACCCGAGATGGCGCCCGCGCTCACTGCTTCAAGAGCGGGCGTGGCGCAGCCGCACTCGGGGTGGATGAGCAACTCCGCGCCCGGATAGGCCGCACGCTGCCGGTTGATGTGTTCGGGGTCGATACCGGCGTGCACGTGGCACTCGCCCATCCAGACGTGGATGTTGTCGCGTCCTGTCACGCGGCGCACGTGCGCGCCCAGGAACATGTCGGGGAGGAAGAGAATTTCCTTCTCGGGCGGGATGGCGTTGATGACCTCGACGGCGTTGCCGGAGGTGCAGCACCAGTCGCTCTCGGCCTTCACGGCGGCCGTGGTGTTCACGTACGAGACAACAACGGCGTCGGGATGCTCGGCTTTCCACGCCTTGAGCTGGTCGACGGTGACAGTGTCGGCGAGCGAGCAGCCGGCAGCCATGTCCGGAAGCAGGACGGTCTTCGTCGGCGACAAGATGGCGGCGGTTTCCGCCATGAAGTGCACGCCGCAGAAGACGATGACGTCGGCTTCGGTTCTCGCGGCTTCACGCGAGAGCCCGAGTGAGTCGCCGACATAGTCGGCGACATCCTGAACCTCGGCGCGTTCATAGTTGTGCGCGAGGATGACGGCGTTCGTCGCCTTGGCGAGGGTGCGGATCTCCTGCTGGAGTTCGGCGACGCCCGAGGATTGAGCGGTGGTGGCCATGGACGAATTCTAACGAATCGCCTGGCAGGCTACACCGCGTCCGACAGACTCGCGAAGTTGAAATCCCGCACCCGCATGGGTGGCGCCGGGCTGCCGCTTTCGGCGCGATCGACCTTGCCGATCTCCTCGATGTTGTTGAGCATCTGCATGATGCTCTGGTTGAAGCGGAAATTCTTGACCGGCCGCACGATCTTTCCCTTCTCGATCAGGAAGGTGCCGTCGCGCGTGAGCCCGGTGAGCATCATCGAGCGCGGGTCGAGCACGTTCGTGTAGAAGAAGTGCGTGCAGAGGATGCCGCGCGCGGTTCCTGCGATCAATTCATCGAGTGAAAGCGTGCCGCCGACCATGCGCACGCCACCGCCGAATCCGAAGCCACCACCGCCGCCAAAGCGACCTCCGCCGCCGCCGGTGGTCGGCGCGACGCCCTTCTTCTGCGCCCAGAAGCGGTCGTACTGCAGCTCCTTGAGCACGCCCTTGTCGATCCACACGTGGCGGCTACCGGGAAAGCCACCACCGTCGAACGGATCGCCGAGGATGTCGGGGTCGGACGGATCGGAGTAGAAGGTGACGCGTTCGTCGAAAATCTTCTGGCCAAGCTTGGTGCCGCCGCCGCGCACAGAGAAGGCGTTGCGTCCTTCTTCGGCCGCGCGCGCATTGAGCGCGCCGCCCACCTGACCCACCAGCTGCGCGGCAGCGGCGGGCTCGAGCACCACGGTGTAAAGGCCCGGCTCGACCGCGACCGGTGAGCGTGACTGTGCGGCCTTGAGTGCAGCGCGCCTGCCGA
>JAYTVE010000014.1:0-2740 GCA_043744185.1 Gemmatimonadota bacterium
GTGGCGACTCGCACATCATCAAGTTCACCCATGATGGCAAGTTCATCGCACAGTTCGGCACGCCGGGTCAGCCAGTGGCGAGCCGCGACAGCTCGCACTTCGGACGCGTCGCGAAGATCTCGTTCGATCCGGGGGCCAGCGAGGCCTTCGTGGCCGACGGGTACGGCAACAAGCGCGTGGCGGTGATCGACATGAACACCGGCAAGGTGAAGCGCTTCTGGGGCGCGTATGGCAAGGCACCGGTCGACACCAACATGGGCCCGTACAATCCGGATGCGCCGCCGGCGCCGCAGTTCCGCAACCCGGTGCACTGCGCGGAGCCGAGCAACGACGGCCTGCTCTACGTCTGCGACCGCGTGAACAACCGCATCCAGGTGTTCAAGAAGTCGGGCGAGTTCGTGAAGGAGCAGCGCCTCTTCCCGGCCACCCGCGGCGACGGCTCGGTGTGGGACATCGCCTTCTCGAAGGACAAGGCGCAGAAGTACATCTTCCTCGCCGATGGTCGCAACGAGCGCATCTACGTCATGGATCGCCTGTCGCTCGAGGTGATCACGATGTTCGGCGATGGCGGCCGCCAGCCGGGCCAGTTTTTCGCGGTGCACTCCATTGCCACGGACTCGAAGGGCAACATCTACACCACCGAGACGTACGAGGGCAAGCGCGTGCAGAAGTTCGTGAACAAGGGGATGGCGTCGGTGGCGAAGATCCAGGGCGTACCCTGGCCGACGAAGAAGTGAGCCGGCACGCCCGCCGCGGAGAGCGGCGGGCGGAGGGCGGCTCTCCGGGGGCAGGGTCGACGGAGAGCCGCACGAACAATCCTTCCCTATCGGCGTGGCAGTGCGTTTCTTCCCTGCATGCTGATCTCTCTCCGACTTCTCGCGCGCAGCGCCACGGCTGCGGCTAGCCTCGTTCCGCTGACCCTCGCGGCGCAAAAGGCGTCCCGCCCGGCCGCGCCGCCGCCTCCCACCCTCGCAAGTCCGGCGCCGACCGCGCTCTTCTCCGCCATGCGCTATCGCATGGTGGGCCCCGCACGCGGAGGTCGCGTCACCACCGTGGCCGGCGTGCCGCAGGAACCGCACACGTTCTACATGGGCTCCACGGGCGGTGGCATCTGGAAGACGACCGACGCGGGCCAGTCGTGGGTCAACATCACGGACGGCCAACTGCCCGTGGGCTCCATGGGCGACATTCGTGTTGCCGAGACGGACCCCAAGACGATCTACGCGGGCACCGGCTCCGATGGTCTTCGCTCGAACGTCTCGATCGGCAAGGGCGTCTTCAAGAGCATCGACGCGGGCAAGACGTGGCGTCCGATCGGGCTCGCCGATGTCGGCAACATCGGCGCCGTGCGCATTCACCCGACCAACCCGAACGTCGTGTTCGTGGCGGCGATCGGCAACCCGTTCGCACCAACGAACGCGCGCGGCATCTACCGCACGAACGACGGCGGCGCGAGTTGGTCGCGCGTCCTCTACCTGAGCGACTCGACCGGCGCAGTCGACGTGGAGTTCATGCCCGGTAACCCGAACGTGCTCTACGCGAGCATGTGGCGCGCCGAGCGCAAGCCGTGGACGATCATCTCCGGCGCGCGCGAGGGTGGCATCTACAAGAGCACGGACGGCGGCAACAGCTGGTCGCCGCTGACGAACGGCCTGCCATCGGGACTGGTCGGCAAGAGCAACATCGCCGTCAGTGCCGCGAATCCGCAGCGCGTGTACGTGCTGATGGAAGCGAAGCCGGGCGGCGGCCTCTATCGCAGCGACGACGCCGGCGCATCCTTCACGCAGGTGTCCAGCTTCGGCCAGCTCATCACGCGCCCGTTCTACTACACGACCATCACCGCGCACCCGACGAACGCCGACGAGCTCTACGTTGGCGCCGAGGGCTACTGGAAGAGCACCGACGGCGGCAGGACCTTCAAGTCGCAGCGCGTACCGCATGGCGACAACCACGACCTCTGGATCAACCCGCTCCATCCGGAGATCATGATCCAGTCGAACGACGGTGGCGCGAACGTCACGCTCAACGCGATGGCGTCGTGGAGCACGCAGTACAACCAGCCGACGGCGGAGATCTACCAGGTCTACACCGACCACGCGTATCCATACCGCCTCTACGGCGCGCAGCAGGACAACTCGACGCTCATCGTGCCCTCGCTGCCGGAAACGCAGGCAGGCGTGGACGACCCCATCCAGGTATGGCGTCAGGGCCCCGGCTGCGAAACGGGCCCGCTTTTCCCGCATCCGGTCAACCGCGACACGGTCTATGGCTCCTGCAAGGGACAGTTCTCGCGGCTCAACCTGCGCACCGGCCAGGAGAAGCAGTACTGGGTCGGCGGCCAATCGCTCTACGGCAACCCGGGCAAGGACCTCATCTACCGCTTCCAGCGCGTCAGCCCGATGGAGATCTCGCCCAACGACAAGCGTACCATCTACTACGGCTCGCAGTACCTGCACCGCTCGCGCGACGAAGGCATCACCTGGGACAAGATCAGCCCCGACCTCACGTGGAATCCGCCCGAGCGTCAGCAGTTCTCCTCCGGCGAACCGATCACGATCGACGTCACCGGCGAGGAGACATACTCGACGCTCTATGCCATTCGCGAGAGCCTGTTCGAACCGAAGGTGATCTGGGTGGGCTCGAACGACGGCCCCTTCCACGTCACGCGCGACGGCGGCAAGACGTGGCGCGACATCACGCCCAAGGGGCTGGGCACCGGCGGCCGGGTGCAGAACATCGA
>JAYTVE010000015.1:0-2731 GCA_043744185.1 Gemmatimonadota bacterium
GTCTGTGAATGGCGCGCCGAGTGGCGCGCGGCCGGTCGCTAGCGCGACCAAGGAGACGTTCGATGCGATTGAGTGAAGCGACGCTGCCGGCCGTGCAGGCGGCCATCGCGAAGGCCGGGGTGGATGGCTGGCTGCTCTATGACTTTCGTGGCACCAATCCGATCGCCGCAGAACTGATCGGCGTCGAGGGACTCGCGACGCGCCGCATCTTCGCGTACGTGCCGCGCACCGGCACGCCGGTCGGCATCGCGCACTCCATCGAGCCGGGGCCGTGGCGCCACTGGCCGGCGGCGTGGCCGCGCACGATCTACTTCGGCTGGCATCCGCTCGAGGAAGCGCTGCAGGCGGTGGTCGCGGGCAAGACGGTGGCCATGGAGTACGCGCCGGGTGATGGTGTGCCACCAGTCGATCGCATCCCGGCCGGCGTGGTGGAGATGGTCCGTGCCGCCGGTGCCACGGTCGTCACGTCGGCCGAACTCATCTCGCGCTGCTACGCGGCGTTCAACGCGGAGCAGATCGCGTCGCACGCAAAGTCGGCGGAGATCATTGCCGCGATTGCCAAGGCCGCGATCACGCGCGCCGCGTCGGCGGCCCGCGCAGGTTCGCCCATCTTGGAGCACGACCTCGGCGCCTGGATCCGCGAGCGGTTCGACGCCGAGGGTCTCGTGACGGATCACGGTCCGACGGTGGCGGTCAATGCGCACGCCGCCGATCCGCACTATGAACCTGATGCGGCGCGTGCGCTGCCGATTTCGATGGGCGACGTGCTCCTCATCGATCTCTTCGCGAAGAACAAGCAGGACGGCATCTGGGCCGACCAGACCTGGATGGCCTCGCTCGGCACCCCCTCGGCGCGCGTGGTGACCGTCTTCGAAGCGGTGCGCGACGCCCGCGACGCGGCCATCGCGCACCTCTCGCGTGAACTCACCGCCGGTCGCACCGTCACGGGTGCGTCCGCCGATGCCGTGGCGAGAAAGCTCATCACCGATCGCGGCTTCGGCGCGCACTTCACGCACCGCACCGGACATTCGATCGACACGCGCGACATCCACGGCATGGGCCCGAACCTCGATGACATCGAGACGCGCGATGAGCGTGCGCTCTTGCCGGGGCTCTGCTTCTCGGTCGAGCCGGGCATCTACCTGCACGGGGAGTTCGGCGTGCGGCTCGAGGTGAACGGCGTCGTCCTGCCGGACGGTCTGCGCATCACGCCCCAAGACGTGCAGCACGACCTGATCATCGCCGGATGACCGACGCGAAGCTCACGCGCGAACTCGGCCTCTTCAGTGCGGCCCTGCTCGTCGTGGGCGGCATCATTGGCAGCGGCATCTTCTTCACACCGGCGGAAGTCGCACGCGCGCTGCCGGGGCCAGGTCCCATCCTCGCTGTCTGGGTGGTCGGCGGGTTGATCGCGCTCGCCGGTGCGCTCACGTACGCCGAACTCGGCGCGATGATGCCCGATGCGGGCGGCGCCTACATCTACATCCGCGAGGCGTTCGGCCCACTGCCGGCGTTTCTCTGCGGCTGGATGATCCTCGCCTCCATTGCCAGCGGCGCGATCGCCGCGGTGGCGATGAGCTTCGCCGGCTACGCCGAACGCTACGTGTCGCTCGCGCCCGTGGGCGGGCGCATCGGGTTGGCAGCGCTCACGATCGTGCTCCTCACCTTGACGAACATTCTGGGCGTCAAGCCCGGCGCGTTCGTGCAGAACACGCTCACGCTCGCCAAGAGCGTGGCGCTGTTTGCGCTCATCGGGCTCGGGCTGGCCAAGTGGAGCGTGGTCGCACCGGAGGCGGTGGCGTCCGCCCCGGTTGCGCCGGACCTCATGACGGGCGCCGCGACTGCGTTCGTGGCCGTGCTCTTCACGATCGGCGGCTGGCAGCAGATGAACATGGTGGCCGGCGAGATCCGCGACCCGCAGCGCACGATTCCGCGCGCGCTCTTCATCGGTATTGGCCTGGTGATCGCGATCTACCTCGGCGCGAATGTCGTGTACCTGCACGTGCTCGGCCGCGATGGTCTCGCGGCCAGCGCGGCCGTCGCCGCCGACACGGCCGCGCGGCTCGCGGGGGCCGCGGGAGCGAGCGCCATCACCGTGGCCGCAATGATCTCGATCCTCGGCTTCACGGGCGTCGCGCTGCTCACCAACGCGCGCGTGCTGTACGCGCTCGGCGCCGACGGCGCCTTCCTCAAGAGCGCGGCGCGCGTGCATCCACGGTTCGGATCTCCGCACGTGGCCCTCGCGCTGCTCGGCGGCTGGTCGCTCGCGTTGCTCATTGGCACGCGCGGCGAGATCGGCGCGCTGCTCTCGGGGGTGGTGTTCGCCGACTGGATCTTCTTCGGACTCGGCGCCGCGAGCGTGCTTGTGCTGCGGCGCACGCGGCCGGACATGGTGCGGCCCTACAAAGTGCCGGGCTATCCGGTGGTGCCGCTCCTGTTCGTTGCCGCGGCGCTCGTGGGGATCGTGAGCGCCTACGTGAGTTCGCTGCGCACGAGCCTGTTCGGCACGCTGTTGCTCGCGCTCGGCGCCGGCGTGTACGCGTGGAGCACGCGCCGACGCACGGTGCGCTAGAAGCGGATCCGCTCGTCCAGCGCCATCGCCACGAAGAGCAACGCGAGATAGAGCAGCGAGTACTTGTAGACCCACCACGCCGGCGCCGTCCACTCCTTGTCGAGGTCGAGGCGCCACACACCCCACAGCAGCAGCGCGCCCAGCACGAGCGCCGAGGCG
>JAYTVE010000016.1:0-2729 GCA_043744185.1 Gemmatimonadota bacterium
TGTCCGATGAAGGCGGCGACGATTGGCGCTATGCCTTCCGCAACGACGCCAACGTCACGCTCGTGAAGGACGGCTCGAGCTTCACGGTCGGCAACCTGCGCTTCGACGTGCTGCACACGCCGGGCCACACGCCGGAGCACATCTGCTTCGTGCTCACCGACCTCCCGGCCTCGGATCGCCCCATCGGCGTTTTCACTGGCGACTTCGTCTTCGTGGGCGATGTCGGGCGCCCGGACCTGCTCGAACGTGCGGCGCACGTGGCCAACACCATGGAAGCCGGCGCACGCACGCTCTACGCGTCGCTGCAGCGCTTCAAGCAGCTGCCCGACTACCTGCAGCTCTGGCCCGGCCACGGCGCCGGTTCCGCATGTGGCAAGGCGCTCGGCGCGGTGCCGAGCTCCACGCAGGGGTACGAACGCCTCGTGAACTGGGGGCTCACATCGCCCAATGAGTCCGCCTTCGTGACCGAAGTGCTCGCGGGCCAACCGGAACCTCCGGCGTACTTCGCGCACATGAAGCGCTTGAATCGCGACGGCGCACCGCCGCTTGACGGCTTCGCCATGCCGGTAGCGTTGCCGCCCTTCGCACTGGCCGAGGCGCTCGCGAGTGGAGCGACGGTGATCGACGTGCGCGCGAGCGGGCAGTACGCGGCGCATCACGTGCCCGGTACGCTCGGCATTCCGTACGGCAGGAGCTTCTCGACGTACGCCGGTTCGGTGATCGCCTTCGACTCGACGATCTACCTCCTCGGCACCGATGCGCGCGCCAACCAGGTGAGCAATGCAGCGCACGATCTGCGCTGCATCGGTTACGACCACATCGTGGGCGCGTTCGGCAACGATGCCCTCGAATCGTGGGCCAAGGGTGGCCGTCCCGTGGCACACTCCGCGACCATCGACGCTGCGGATGCGGCGCGCGAGGCGCAGGCCGGCGCTGCCACGATCGTGGACGTGCGCAAGACCACCGAGTGGCTCGAGGGGCACGTGAGCGGTGCGCTGCTCGTGCCGCTGCCCGAGCTCGTCGAGCGGATGGCGCAGGTGCCGCGCGACCGGCCGGTCATCCTCCACTGCAAGGGCGGCGGGCGTTCCGGCATCGCGATGAGCGTTCTTGAAGCGCACGGCTACACCAACGTGCGCAACCTTACCGGCGGCTTCGACGCATGGACCGCGGCGGGCTTGCCGGTCGAGCGCGGCGCGCCCGTCGCGGCAGGCTGAGTCGCAAGGCGCGAACCGCGCGCAGCGACTGCAGCGCACCGCGTATTCAGCGCGCCGCGAGTGCCTTGTCGAACGTCTTCCAGTCCTCGCGCGCCTGCGCGGCGGCCTGCTTGCCGCGCGCGAGCGTCTCGCTCACCCACCCGGGATTGCTTGCCCACGCGGTGAGGTAGTCGGCGATGTCGGCGCCACCGCGACCGCTTCCCCTGAGTCTCGCCCACGCCACAACGTGACCGAGCGTGGTCATGAGCTCGGCGAGCGCCGCAGGCTGGTCGCGCCAGGCCGCGAGTTCGACCCGGTCCGCGCTCGGCTGCATCTCGCGCAGAACGAAGCCCGTGCCGCCGATCATGATGCCGCGAAGCAGCGCCGGTGGCACCGCCTGCAAGCGCGCCTGCAAGGTGATCACGCGCTCCACTTCGCTCGTGAAGTGCGGCTTGCGCACCCCCTTCACGACGGCGTCGGCGGGCTCGACCTCCTTGAGATCGAGGAGGAGCGTCTTGCGAGTGGCGCGCGGACGCACGAGCGCGATGTGCGCTCCACACCGAGTGAGCCGATGCCCGCCACGCGGTGCGCCACGTCGAGCACGCGCAGCCGGTCCCACGACGGATCACCGGCGAACTCGTCCATGATCGCCTTCTTGACGCGCCTCGCAACCGCCGAGTCGACCGCAAGCTGGCGTTCGCCGTCGATGCGGATACGACGCGCGAGTCCGCGTCCGATGGTGCGCTTGGCGAGCAGCGTCTTCCGCGCGCGAAGTCGTGCCTGATCAAGCAGGGCGCGCACGATACCGCTCGCGCAGTCGCGCTCGACCCAGCGCGCGTGGCCCAGCACCAACGCAGCGCGATGCGCCTCGAGAAAGTCGCGCCCGAGACCGAGGCCGTCCTTGGGACTGAGTCCCACCTCGTCGGCGGCGAGGACGATGCTCGCCACCATGCGCACCAGCTCCGCCGTCGCGGGAAAGCGCGCGGCGTCGTCGAAATCGTTGAGGTCGAAGTAGACCAGCCGGTTGTCGCCCTTGTAGCTGCCGAAGTTCTCGAGGTGCAGGTCGCCGCAGCCCCACACGAGTGGCTCTCGCCCGCTGCCGGGCGGCAGTTGCTCGTAGAACAACCGACAGCTGCCGCGCAGGAAGGCGAACGGCGACGCGCGCATCCGGTCGTGCTTGCGGGCGAGCAGCTCGCGGTCGCGACCGCGGTCGTGGGCCTCGAGCAGGGCGAGCGGATCGTGAGCCGTGGGCATGATGGTCAATGTGGGAAGCCGTCTGGTGACGCGCCAGCGGACGGCAGGGCACGGCCTGTGACTCGCTCGTGACTGCGGGGTGCTCACACGAGGGCGCGGCGTTCCATCGGCGCTCGCCAGCGTGGCCCGCGCACGCTCGTGGCTCGACCGTGCTCCGGCGCATAGCTTCGCCCACATGACACGACGCGCCCTGCTCCTGCTCACCGCTCTCGGTTTGGCCGCCACGCTGGCCACCAGCGCCCTGCACGCGCAGGCACCGTCCGCGCCAACGGCGAATCCGCA
>JAYTVE010000017.1:0-2729 GCA_043744185.1 Gemmatimonadota bacterium
TCCTCCTGGTCGCGTGACGTGACCGCGATGCGCTGCACCCCTTCGGCGCTCGAGCTCGTCGCCTCGAGAATTCCCTGCAGCGCTTCCTGCGCCGAAGCCGCGAGCGCTTCCACGTCGCGCACCATCACCTCGCCGCGCTCCATCTGTCGCGCCACGAGGCGCGTCTGCTCGCTGAATCCGTAGACCAGTTCGCCGACCTCCGCCGCCGTCTTGGCGCTCGCGGCCGCGAGCTTGCGCACCTCGTCGGCCACCACGGCAAAGCCCATGCCCTGCTCGCCTGCGCGCGCCGCTTCGATGGCGGCGTTGAGCGCGAGCAGGTTGGTCTGGTCGGCCAGTTCGCGGATGTCGCCAATGAAGTCGGTCACGCGCTGCGTGCTCTTGCTCAGCTCGTGCACGTGCGTGGCGCTCTCGGAGATGAACCCCTTGGCTCCCACGAGCCGCTCAAGCGCGATCCCGATCGTGTCGCGGTGCTCGAGCGCCGACTCGCGCGCGCGCACCGCCGCTCCGGCGGCAAAGCTCCCCTCGCGCACCACGTGATCGGTGGCATTGGCCATGTCGCGCGTGACGTCGAGCGCGTGCAGGAGCTGCTCGCCCTCCTCACCGATGGCGCGCGTGATGTCGCCAACCGTTCGGGCCACGGACTCGCCGCCAGAGCGGAGCTGTCGCGCCGATTCAGCCAGCGTGGTGATCTGCTTTCCGAGGCGCACGACCGCGTCGAGCAACGGTTGGCGCAGGTCGTGGATGTGGAGCGTGGTGGCCAGCTGCGTGCTGAAACGGCGGACCAGGTCCAGTTCCTTGTCGCGATACATCGAGGGCTTCACATGCTCGATCTCGAGCAGCCCCACGTTGCGATCACCAAAGCGGAGCGCCGCCATCGCAATCGAGCGCACGTTGGTCGGTCGGACGCGCACGCGGGCATCCTTCCGCGCGTCGGCCACCGCAATCGGCGTCGCGGACTCGAGCGCGAGACGGCGCAGCTCGCGTCCCATCTCCGGCTCGGGCATCTGCACGGCCACGGTGCGGCCGTTTCCCTCATACAGCAGAGTCAGTTGCTCGCCGGTCACGCGCCAGATGCGGAGCGCGGTCCAGTCCACAAGCCGGCGCGCGAGCCCCTCGATACGCCCGAACGCTTCCTCAAGCGTCGCATCGGACGCCACGACCAGCTCCATCGCGAGGATCTTGTTCAGCTCCTCCGCGGCGATCGACTCCTCGAGGATGCGCTTGAGGAGCAACCCCGCGAAGCCGAGCACGAGCGAGACGACGAGTGCCCCCACCCAACCGACTGTCTGGATTGTCACGAGGCCGATCGTGACGGCGGCGGTGCCCGCGCCGAACGTGATCACCTCGTAGCGCAGGATGAGCGAACGCTCCTCGGCGTACAGCTTGTCGCGCGCGATGAGCGTGAAGTACAGCAGCCCGCGGCTGATCAGGAAGTGCGCGAAGCAGAAGAGTGCGAATGCCGGCAGCGTCTCGGTCGTGAGCCCGTTGAAGCGCTGTTCACCGGTGGCGGCGGCCGTGGCGGCATAGAAGCCGAACGACGCGTACAGGGCGATCACTTCGCGTCCGGCGTTGATCACCGAGGGGCGAAGCGGCTTCCCGAGGATGAACCGGTCTGCGATGAGGATGCCAAAGTACAACGCCAGCGAGGTACCACCGGCCCCGAGCACCAGCGTTCCGCCCACCGCCACCATCGACAGCAGGTTGAGCGCCGAGTACTTGGTGGTTGGGATCTGGAACGCCCGCAGCGCCCCGGCGGAAAGGAAGATGAGCAGGACGCCGTAGCCCGCCTCAAGGCTCCAGCGGCTGGACGTGAACAGCGCCGCCAGCATCAGCAGGAAGCCACCGATCGTCACCGCACCGGGATACCAGGCGAGCAGCCGGCCCATGCCCTACGCCTCGTCGAGGGCGACGCGCAGCGAACGCACGAGGTCGATGGCTTCCGCTGTGGAACGATCCGCTGCGGCCACCAGCGCCGAGCCCACCACCACGCCGTCGGCGAATCGACCGACCTCGCGCGCTTGCGCGGGCGTCGAGATCCCGAAGCCGACGCAGACGGGCAACGTCGTCGCCGCTTTCAGGCGTGCGACGGTGGCGGGCAGTTCGCTCGGCAACGACGCGCTCGCGCCCGTCACGCCAAGCCGGCTGATCAGGTACACGAAGCCGCTGCCGTGGCGACCGATCTCGGCCATGCGCTCGCTCGGCGTCGTTGGCGCGACCAGACGGATGAAGTCGAGTGGTCCCCGGCCAATCCACGCCTCGCGCTCGGGATCTGCGCCCACGGGCAAGTCCGTGACGAGCAGCCCGCTGATGCCCGACTTCGCGGCCCGCTCGAGCACGTCGGGGCCCGCCGCGATCAGCGGATTGAGGTAGGTGAACAGCACGAGCGGCACGTCCACTCTCGCCTCGCGGGCCAAGTCGAGCGTGCCTGCGAGCGTCATGTGGTGGTCGAGTGCCCGCTGCGAACTCGCCTGGATGACCGGACCGTCAGCCAACGGGTCAGAGAACGGAACGCCGAGTTCGATCACGTCAGCCCCGGCCTCCGCCACGCCGCGCACCAATGCCAGTGACCGCGCCGGGTCGGGATGCCCCGCAGTGAGGTAGCAGACGAGGGCGCGGCGGTTCTGGCGTCGGAGCGCGTCGAAGCGCGCGGTCAGGGCATCAGCGGAAATAGTCACCGATGCGGATGCCATAGCGCTCCGGATTCTCCGTCTTGATGATCGTGCGGGTGA
>JAYTVE010000018.1:0-2729 GCA_043744185.1 Gemmatimonadota bacterium
GTTTCGAGACGCGCCGCTTTCGGCTCGTGCCAAGGCCCCCGGCCCATCAGCGCAATCGTGCCGCCCAACGGATTGGGCACTCCAGACACGACGACTGCACTGCGTGGAGACCGGGACAGACACCAATCGTTTCACCGCGCCCGCCGGGGCCACACCGGCCGACCGGGGCGCGCCTGACCTGCCACATCCCGACATGACCGAACGTCGACGTCCCTACCGTCGCCGGCGCACCACGGGCAAGCGCCCCGAGGGTGATGCCAACCAGGACAACCCGTACCGTGACGCTGACGCGCCCGCGACCGACGCGGAGGCGCCCTCGGGCGGCCCGCCAGCGGCAACCGGTTTCGAAGGCGGCGCGAGTGAAGCGCCGGCTGCGCCGAGTGAGTCGGGCGGCGGCGAGGGAGGCAACGGCGGCGGCGAGACAGCGCCACGCGTGGAGTCGCCCTATCAAGGCAGCGGACAGCCCGGCAACCAGCAAGGTGCCGGTGGACGTCGCAACGGGCGACGCGGTCGGCGCGGACGGTTCCGCGACCGCCAGGGCCGCGAAGGCGGCAGCGACAGTCCGGGCGGCGGACAGCCGCAGGGCAACAGCAACAACCAGCAACCGCAGCAGCCGGTCATCGCCGATGGTGAGGTAACCGGATGGTTCGATCCGTCTCGCGATGGTGGCTTCGTGCGCCGCGCAGGATCGAGCTATCTGGCCGATCCGACGGATCCGTGGATCGCGGCGTGGCAGCTCCGGCAGCTCGGGCTCCGCAAGAGCGACAAGATTGCCGCCACGACCGGACGCGACTTCCGCGGTCGCACGGTGGTGGTGGATGTGACGGCGATCAACGACCGCGACCCGTCCGAAAGCCTCAAGCGCGCCGACTTCCAGACGCTCGTCGCGAGCTACCCCGACCGCAAGCTGATCCTCGAGACGGGGCGACCGGCGAAGGCCGGTAACGAGCTCACGCGCCGTGCGATCGACCTGATTGCGCCGATCGGTTACGGACAGCGCGCGTTGATTGTCGCGCCGGCGCGTGCCGGCAAGACGATGCTGATGCACGCGGTGACCGAGGGGATCGTGCTCAACCATCCCGAAGCGGTGCTGCTCATTTTGCTCGTGGACGAGCGCCCGGAGGAAGTGAGCGAGGCGATTTCGTGGAACGTCGGTGAGGTGATCGCGTCGAGCTTCGACCAGCCCGCCAAGCGCCACGTCGAAGTCACGGAAATGGTGCTCGAGCGTGCGCGGCGCCTGGTGGAACTCGGGCGCGACGTGATCATCGTGCTGGACTCGCTCACGCGCATGGCACGCGCGCACAACACGGCCGAGCGCGGGACGGGACGCACGATGTCGGGCGGCCTCGATGCGACGGCGATGTCGAAGCCGAAGGCGTTCTTCGGGTCGGCACGCGCGGTGTCCGAAGCAAATGGCGGCGGCTCGCTGACCATCATTGCCACCGCCCTCGTGGAAACGGGCTCGCGAATGGACGACGTGATCTTCGAGGAGTTCAAGGGCACCGGCAACTGCGAGATCAAGCTCGACCGGTCGCTCGCGGAGAAGCGCATCTTCCCGGCGATCGACGTCGCGACGAGCGGCACGCGGCGCGAGGACAAGCTGTTCCGTCCCGACCAGCTCGAGCACGTGCACATGCTGCGGCGCGGGCTGGGACAGATGCCGCCGCAAGCGGCGATGGAGTGGCTGATCAAGCGCATCGCGAACACGACAACCAACGACGCGCTGCTCGACGGGTTGTAAGCGCGACGTCCTGAACGAAGTGAAGGACCTGCTTTTTTGCCGCGCGAGACGGCGAGGGCAGGTCCTTCACTTCGTTCAGGACGACAGTTTTCCCGCCTCTTCCCAGAACGCGGCGACGGCGCGCATGCCGGTCGTGAAGTTTCTCACGCTGATCCACTCATCCGGGGCGTGCGCGTTCTCGCCCGGCAATCCAAAGCCCATGAGGATCACGGGCACGCCGAGAATGCGCTGGAAGTCGCCGACGACGGGAATGGAACCGCCTTCGCCCGTGAGCACCGGCGCCTTGCCGAATGCCGCCTCGAGGGCGTTGGCGGCCGCGTGGAAGAACGGACCCTCGGGTTCGCCGCGCCACGGATTGCCGCCGTGCAGGTGCGTCACCTTCACGCTGACTCCCTTGGGAGCGATGCGCTCGACGTGCGCCTGCATCAACTGCCCGATTTCGGCGGGCGTCTGGTCGGGTACCAGTCGGCAACTCACCTTGGCCATCGCCTTCGCGGGGAGCACGGTCTTGGCGCCCTCGCCGGTGTAGCCGCTCAGCAGGCCGTTCACTTCGCACGTCGGTCGCGTCCAGATCCGTTCGAGCGTGCTGAACCCCTTTTCGCCTCCCAGCGCCGAAGCGCCGACTTCTGCACGGAAGTGATCATCGCTGAACGGCAGTGCACGGATGCGCTCGCGCACGTTCTCCTCCCACGTCTTCACCTGGTCGTAGAAACCGGGCACGGCGACGCGGCCATCGGTATCGTGAAACGTGGCGAGGATGCGCGCGAGTGCCATGGCGGGATTGATGACGGCGCCGCCATACGAGCCCGAGTGCAGGTCCTGCGCGGGGCCGTCGATGTCAATCTGGAAATAGGCGAGACCGCGCAGCGCGAAGAGCAGCGAGGGAAGGTCGGGCGCGAACATCGCCGAGTCGGAGATGACGCACGCATCACATGCGAGTCGGCTGGCGTGCGCTTCCACAAATGGCGCGAGGTTGTCGCTGCCGACT
>JAYTVE010000019.1:0-9054 GCA_043744185.1 Gemmatimonadota bacterium
TACCTCGTGGACTCGCTCGGCTTCCGCGCGCTGTTCCGGCCGCAGGCGATTGAGTGGGACGATGCCCGCGCCATCGTGGTGGATGGAATGGTGGTGAAGGTGCCACAGCGCGGGACGATGACGGACGTGCGCGGTGCGGACACGTTGATGGTGGCGCTCGAGGTGGAGGATGCGGTCGGCACCGACACGCGAAAGGGGTTGGTGGATCGCGGCGAGAGCGCGGTGGCGCGCGATGTGCCGCGGCCGTACTTCATCCAGCTCAAGGGGCGGGCGCGGATCACGGGGCGGTTGGGGGGTGTGCGGATTGATGCGAGTGGGCCCAGTTTTTTCGAGACGTACCGGTAGCAGAGGCTTCGCGCAGTGGAAGGCCTTTATTTCGAGAATCGTCATGCTCGAGCGCGACTTCCTCGACGAGAGCTGGACGTTCGAGACGACATAGTCGCCGGACGAGGCGCGCTCGCGAATTGCTCGGGGCTCGCTAGGGCGCACCCGGGCACTCTTGCCGCAGGAGTGTGGGCCGGTCGCGACAGGCACGAAGGGAGATGACCCAGTATCTCTCGGACAGGCAACGAGTTACGGCACTCGCTGTGCGGCACGCAACATGCACTAGTAGCGGCTATTCCCGGCGCGCTGCCCAGCGCTGTCATGGGACTCTTGACCCGCCTCGCCTTCCGGAGATTGCCCGATGCTTCGCCTTCCGTCCACGCGTCACCCGTTTACCACGCTCGCCGTTGCTGGCGCGATCGTCCTCGCTGGCTGCAGCGAGAAGTCGCTCGTCGGCCCGCAGAAGACCGTGGCGGTCAATCGCTCGGCCTCCGGCGTCTTCGTCACCTCGCTCGGCGATCTCACCTGGATCGACTCGAACGGAAACGGCATTCAGGATGCCGGTGACCTGCCTTTGGGCGGCGTGACGATCAACCTCTACGAAGGCGCGGTGTGCGGCGGCGCCCCGATCCAGACCACGCAGACCGATGCGATCTCGGGGGGCTACCTGTTCTATGTGCAGCCCGGCACGTACTCGGTCGAGGCGGAAACCCCCGCCAACTACACGCCGACGGCGGCGAATGTCGGCGCGGATCGTGAGCTCGATAGCAACCCCGCGTGCAGCACGGTCACGCTGGCCGACGGCCAGTACGACAACTCGTTCGACTACGGTTACGTCTCGGCGATCAAGCCGTACCAGGGCTGCACGCCGGGCTACTGGAAGAACCACACGAAGTGGCCGGCCCCGTACACGCAGAGCACGCTCTTCAGCGCCGTGTTCGCCGATGCCTTCCCGGGCAAGACCTTCCAGCAGGTGCTCTCGCAGGGCGGTGGTGGCATCAACGCTCTCGGTCGCCAGACCGTGAGCGCCTACCTCAACTCGCTCTCGATCGGCACGCCCAAGTTCGCGTACTCGTCGTCCACGGTCGTGACGATGTTCAACGCGGCCTTCGCGGCCAAGGTCTATGACCCGACCAAGAACGCCTTTGAGTCGAAGACGGATTCGTACGCCGGCTTCACCTGCCCGCTGAACTAGACCGCCGCATCTCCAGCAGCGTCCGCGCCCGGCCCGTCCTCGTGACGGGCCGGGCGCGCGACGTTTGAGGCGGCACGCGCTCGCGGGAACGCGGGCTGGGGTGCGTACATTGGGTGGTCGGTTGCTCGATGCGTCCACTCACACGTCGTCGTCTCATGCTGCGCTTCGCCACTGCCACCGCCCTGCTGCTTGCCGCGCCGCTCGCGCTCACCGCGCAGCCGCGCGTCGACCGCGCCGAGCACCGCAGCTTCACCATCACCGACTTCCGCACAGAGAGCGGCGTGGTGCTACCCAAGGCCACGGTGGAGTACGGCACCTACGGCCGCCCGAACGCGGCGCGCGACAACGCGATCCTGCTGCCGTCGCACTACATGGCCAATCATCACGGCTACGAGTGGCTGATCGGGCCGGGCAAGGCGCTCGACACCGCGCGCTACTACCTCGTGGCTACCGAGCTCTTCGGCAACGGACACTCGTCGAGCCCGAGCAACACGGCTGAGCCGTTTCATGGACCGCGCTTTCCCGTGATGACGATCCGCGACAATGTCGAAGCGGTGCGGCGGCTGCTCGCGGAGGACCTCAAGGTCACGCACGTGAAGGCGATCATCGGATTTTCGATGGGCGCGCAGCAGGCGTTTCAGTGGGCTGTGAGTCATCCAGGCTTTGCGGACAAGATCGTGGCCACGAGTGGCACGGCGAAAACGTGGCCACACGGCGTGGTGCGACTCGAAGGGCAGATCAGCGCGCTCACGGCTGATCCCGCGTTCGCCAATGGCGACTATACCACGACGCCGGCGCGAGGACTCAGCGCCTTCGGCATGGTGTGGGCGGGCTGGCTCTACTCGCAGGAGTGGTGGCGCAAGGAGCTCTGGCGCACCAACGCAGCGCCGGGCGCGACGTTCGAGACGGTGGTGGAGCGGTTCCGCTCGAACTTCATTCCGGGTGCGGATGCCAACAACCTGATCCTGCAGATGCGCACGTGGGAGAAGCACGACGTGAGCACCACGCCGGGCTTTGACGGCGACATCGCAAAAGCGTTGGGGTCCATTCGCGATCCGTTCCTGTACATGCCGAGCGAGACGGACATGTACTTCCCGATTGGCGACGCGACGTACGAGGCGAGCCTGATGAAGACGGTGACGTTTGCGCCGATCAAGTCGCTGTGGGGGCACACGGCGGGTGCGGCGAGCAACCCGGCCGATGCGAAGTTCCTGAACGAGACAATCGGGGCGTTTCTCAGGTAGTCGTCCTGAGCGGAGCGAAGGACCTGCTTTTTCGGAGAGGCACACTCAGGTCCTGCGCTTCGCTCACGGCGACAGGAACTTCTCCACCGCGGGCCACACGAGCTCGGGCCGCTCGGCATACGTGAAGTGCGCCGCCTTCGGCACCTTCACCAGCGTCGCATTCGGCAGGCTCGACACCCACTCGGCCACCAGGTCCATCGGGATCGCTTCATCCTCGCCGTGCACCACCAGCGTTGGGACGCGGAGTGTGCGAAGCGCTGGCCGCAGGTCCCAGTTGCCGTAGGAGGCCATGACGACGCGATTGGTGGTGCTCAATCCGTAGCGGATGCCAGCGGGATCGGAGGCGCAGAGGTCGCTCCTGATGAGCGGCAGCGTCCGCGCGGGCTCCGAGAGTCGCGGCTTCATGGCGGCGGCCCAGTAGTCGCGGCAGGCCGAGCGCACGTCGGCGGCGGGGTCCGCGAGCCGGCGCGCGGCGCTCGCGAGCAGGGCGCCATCGGCTGAGTCCATGCGCGCGCGCACATTGGCGGCGAAGCGCTGCCAGAAGGTTCCGCGGAATGGCGGCACGGGCCCGAAGAACACCATGCGGCGCACGTGTTCCGGATGCACCAGCGCATACGACGCTGCGAGCAGTGGGCCGTAGGAATGAGCCACGAGCGTCGCGCGATCGAGTTTGAAGTAGGCGCGCACGTGGTCGAGGTCCGCGATCTGCCGACTGACGAACAGCGTCGTGGTGTCGGTCGGCAGCGTCGAACGTCCCGCGCCGCGTTGGTCGTAGAAGATCACCACGTGTTGCGCGCCCAGCGGAGCGAAGTCACCCGCGATGCTCTCGAGATCGACGCCGGGTCCGCCGTGTACGGCAATGAGCGTGTCGGGCCCCTGACCGACGATCCGGTAGAAGAGGCGCGCCGAGTCCGAGGTGATGACGTAGCCCTCGCGCACGGCGGAGGGCGCGTTGCTGGCGTGGCACGCCGCGAGGGTAGCGAGGGCAATGGCGAAGAGTCGGCGCATGTGTGGGAAGCTGCGTGTGCGCACGCGTCGGCGCCACGCACGGCGGTGGCGCGCGCACGGCTTCCACGGCAACTTTGCATGCATGAGTCCATCGCATGTTCCCAAGCGCGTCTGCGTCATTGGTGCCGGCCCGAGTGGTATTGCCGCCGCGAAGAACTGCCTCGCAAGCGGCCTCGACGTCGTGCTCTACGAGAAAAACGACAAGGTCGGCGGCAACTGGGTGTTCAACTCGAAGACGGGGCACTCGAGCGTCTACGAGAACACGCACATCATCAGCTCGAAGGCGTGGTCCGAGTACGAGGACTACCCGATGCCGGCCGACTACCCCGAGTATCCGAGCCACCGGCAGCTGCAGGCCTACTTCGAGGGGTACGCGCGACAGTTCGGCGTGATGGACGTGATCCGCTTCGGGCATGCCGTGCGGCACGTGGCGCCACTCGCGGGCAACGCGTGGGAGGTGGTGGTCGACGGTCCGGACGGCGTATCGTCAACGGAGCGGTTCGACGCGCTGATGGTCTGCAACGGCCATCACTGGGACGCGAAGTATCCGGACGTCGAGGGCACATACAGCGGACGCTTCCTGCATTCGCACGACTTCAAGGGCGTGGACGAATCGTGGCGCGGGAAGCGCGTGCTCGTGATCGGCGGCGGCAACTCCGCGTGCGACGTGGCCGTGGAATCCGCGCGCGTGGCGAGCACCGTCTGCCTCTCGATGCGCAGCCCGCAGTGGTTCTTCCCCAAGTTCCTGTTTGGTCAGCCGACGGACGTGTTCGCGGCCAAGTCGGCATGGCTGCCGGTGAAGGTCCGCCAGGTGACGTTCCGCCTCATGCTGCAGGCGCTGCAGGGGCCGTACAGTCGGTACGGCTTGCCGGAGAATCCGCGCCCACCGCTCACGCAGCACCCGACGCTCAACTCCGACCTGCTCGACTACATCCGCCACGGGCGCGTGAAGCCGCGGAAGGGAATCGCGCGCTGGGATGGTCTCGACGTGACGTTCACCGACGGCACGCGCGAAGCGTTCGACATCGTCTGCGCATGCACCGGATTCTGGACGACCTTCCCGTTCTTCGACAAGTCATTTGTCGACTTCAAGCACATCGAGAAGGTGCCGCTCTACCGCAAGATGCTGCACCCGACGCACCCGACGCTCTACTTCATCGGGCTTTTCCAGCCGCTAGGCTGCATCTGGCCGATGGCCGACTATCAGGCGCGCATCGCGTGTCTCGAGCTCGCGGGCACGTACCAGCGGCCCGCGAACCTCGACGCCGCGATCGCGGACGAGATCGCACATCCGCACTACGACTTCGACGGCGGGCAGCGGCACGCGATGGAGGTGGACTACGGCAAGTTCCGCGCGGAGCTCGCGGGGGAGCTCCGAAAGGCCGGCGTGGACATTGGTGAGCCGCCGGCGGGGCGGGCGGGGCACTACAAGGGCGGGCCGCACCAGCGCGCCTGAGGCGCGCTACGGTGTCTCGTCCGCGAGCGGGCCGCCCATGCACGGATCGCGGCCTCCCGTGCTCCGGCCCGGGGGCAGCGGCAGCGATTGGGCCGACGCGAGCGCGAGCCGTGAGGCATCGCTCAGGTCATAGAGGTAGAGCCAGGCGCCGCCGACAAAGGGCGGAATCGCGGGCGGCGTGATCGCCAGGCTATCGCGCTGCAGGCCGATCGTTTGCAGGTATTGCGTCATTTGCTGCCGAGCTCCCTCGCGCCCGCTGTCCCACGTGATCACGAGCCAGACGCGCTGACGTCCGCGGAACTGGTCGAGCTCCTCGAGGTACGCGCGCACGTCGCCGGCATGGCAGCGGCCGGGCACGTATGCGCCACGCTCGATGGCAAAGGCGGGGCCGTAGAAGGCCATCGCATGGCGAGCGCCGGCAAACGCATAGATCGCGTCGCCTGTCTGCCGGTGATCTCGCAGGTAGGCGAGTGCCGTCGGCATCTCCTGAATGCGGTGCGGCGGCGGGAACTTGACGAGGGCATGGGCGGGGTCCACGAGCCATGCGAGCGCCCATATCGTGGCGAGCCATGAGGCGCGCGCGGGCACACGCTCCGCGCCCCATCCGACTGCCGCGCCGATGAGCACGAGCAGGCATGGGGTGAACCAGAGCAGCACGTAGCGCTCGAACGGGTAGAGGCCGAGATAGGTGGCCGCAATGCCAACGAGGGCGGGCAGGATGAGAAGCAACGCTGCGCGCTGGTGCGTTCGCCAGACCACGATGCCGCCCACGACGGTGGCCACGGTAAAGGCGGCGGGAAACGCGAAGTGGAACTGCTGCGCGCCGAACGACCGCTGCAGGGACATCCAGATCCACTCGAGGTGCGCCCACGGGCTGGCTCCGGTCGGCGGATAGCCGGCCGCGTACACGGCGCGCAACGTCGCGGCACTCGCCTCGCGCGCGGACATGGACGGCGCAAAATGCACGAGGGTGGCCACAGAGCCCCAGACGACGACGAGCGCAAGCACGATGCGGAGGCGAGCGCTGTCGCGGCGCAGGGCCGCATCGACCAGCAGCGTGATTGCGAGCGCGGTGCTGGCCAGCGCGGCCATCTGCGATACGACGAGCAGGAGGACGATGAGGCTGCCGCTTCGCACGGCCTCGCGGCGGCCGAGCGGGCCGCAGAGGAGCGTGAGCCCGAGCGCGAGGACCGCCAGCGATGCCGCGACGGAGAGCGCCCCGAAGGGGCGCACGTGTGTGCCGAAAACGAGGAAGGGCACGCCCGTGGCCATGAGCGCCACCGCGATGACCTGACCCCATCGACCGACGAACTCCCGCGCGAGATGCGCCGTGAGAAAGAGCGCAGCGACGGCCGATGCGAAGGGAATGAGGCGCAACACCCACGCGCTGGGGCCCAACAGCGACACGAGCAACTTCTGCAGCAGGAAATAGCCCGGCGCCGCGGTCTGCGACCACGCGGGCGGCTCGCTCATCAACCGCTCGAGGGATCGCTCGGTGATGTTGCGGGCCATGGCGAGGTCGCCCGAGGCGAAGGCCGGCGGCCACACCATGGGGATGGTGCGCAACACCACGCCGACCACCAGCAGCACGACCACCAGCGCTCCGAGCCACTCGGGCTCGGACCTTCCGGACGAACCGGCACGCGGCTCGATCGGGTGCGTGTCTCCGGATGTCACGTTGGCCACGGCGAAGATTGGTGGAAGGGGTGGGCCATGAAGCAAACCGCTACGGTACCGTGAAGTATCGGATCATGCCGAGCGCGTGATGCGGCGTGCCGTCATCCCGCTTCCCTTGCGGGATGGTGCAGAGCATCACGTAACGCCCCGGCCGCAGGTTGACCGCGATCCACTCCTCGCCACCCGGCAAGAGGTCGCCGCCGCCACCGGCAAGTGCGAGCGGCGGCGCGCCCGCCTCGTCCCCTTTGGTCCATCTGATCAGGTCATCCAGCGTCTGGCCGAGCTCAAGACGGTAGATGTCCATCTCGTGTGGCTCCGTGCCGCGATTCACGATGTGGATCCGGTGCGCGCCCGCCGTGACTGTACCGGGAAACGTGTAGGCGTAGTCGAGCAGCGCAAGTTCGAGATCGGCGCCGGGCGTGGATGTGTCGACCTGCGCGCCCGGCTGGGCGCGCACGACCAGGTCCGCCGCCATGCCGCGATGCACGTGATCGCCCTTGGTGCAGATCACGGCGTAGCGGCCAGGCGAGAGTCGCATCCACACATCACTCGAGTCGCCGGGTGCGGTGAGTGCCGTTCCACCGACGTCGGCGGCAAACTCGGGCCACGAGTTTCCCGCCTTCCACTGCTCCACGTAGCGGTCGGCGGTGCCCGCGTCGGAGGTCATCCGCGTGATGAGCGCTTCGTGAATGTCCTGGCCCTCGTTGATCAGACGCAGGTGCACGAGCCCGGCCGGCAGCGATGTTGGTACCTCAAGCGAGAACTCGTGCGACACCAGCCGCACAACGGGGCCCTCGGGCGTGGGCGCCTCGCGACAGCTCGTCGCGCTGATCAGGAGCGATGCCGCGTACAGCCGTGCGGTGCCGCGCACGCGAATTACGGCCGCACCACGTTGGAGTCGAGCTGCGCCATGGTCGCCATCGAGGGACTGCGCGTCTTCTGCAGCTTGCGCGCGACCGCCTCGGTCTCGCGCATGACGCGCAGGAGGTTGCCGCCCATGACTCCCTTGACCTCCGCTTCGCTGTGCCCGCGGCGCAGCAGCTCGGCCACGACAAACGGGAACTTCGACACATCCTCGAGGCCGACCGGGTGGATCTCGAGCGAGCCCAGATCCGCGCCGATGCCGACGTGCGTGGGGCCCGCCACCTTCATGATGTGCTCGATGTGGTCCACGTACTGGCCGAGCGTACCGCGCGGGATCTCGGGGCCATTGATGTAGGCGATGAAGGCGGAGTCGACCTTGGCGGGATCGTTGGGGAACTGTCTGCGGAGTCTGCGCTCGACTTCAAAGACGTCCCGCATTTTCTGCGCGCCGACGGGGTCGATGAAGGCGGGGTAGGCGTTGGCCATGACCACGCCGCCCTTCATGCCGACGATGGCCAGAATCGAGTCTGGCACGTTGCGCGGATGATCCGCGAGCGCGCGTGCGGAGGAGTGCGAGAAGAAGAGTGGCGCCGTGCTCGTGCGGGCCACGTCACTCATCACGGCATCCGACACGTGCGAGATGTCGACCATCATGCCCAGCCGGTTCATCTCGCGCACGACTTCATGGCCGAAGGGGGTGAGTCCCCTGTGGCGCGCGGAGTCGGTGGCCGCATCGGCCCACGGAATGGTGGAGCCGTGGGTGAGCGTCATGTAGCGCACGCCCATTCCGTAGAACTCGCGCAGCAGGGCGAGGTCGTTCTCGATGGCGTGGCCGCCCTCGATGCCGATGAGCGAGGCGATCTTGCCGGCCTTGAACGCCTTCATGATGCCGTCGGCCGTGGTGGCCTCCTGCAGCAGGGGCGAACGCGCCGTCATGCGGTGGATCTGGTCGATGAGCGTGATGGCCTGCTTGGCCGCGCCGTGGCCGTCATACGACGAGGGCACGTACGCCGCCCAGAACTCCGCTCCGACGTTGCCCGCCTTGAGGCGCGGCAGGTCGGTGTCGAGCCGCTTGATGGGCTTGTCCGGATCTTCCTTGCTGAAGTCGCCGTGCGAGCGCGCCTCGAGCATTTCCGGCAGGTCGTTGTGCGAGTCAATGAACGGCGCCTCCTTCATGAGGCGACGCGCCTGTGGAAGGAAGCTGGCAAGGTCTTTCTGCTGCGCCGCGGCTGGTAGCGCAGCACAGGCGGCCAGCGTGATCAGAGCGAAAAGACGGCGCATGCGCG
>JAYTVE010000020.1:0-9052 GCA_043744185.1 Gemmatimonadota bacterium
GTTGATGACGAACGTGGACGGACTGTTCGCGGCGGGCGATGCGCTGTTCGCGTCCAACTGCTACGGGCACGCCTGCGCCACCGGGCACTATGCGGGGCGACACGCGGCCAAGTGGGCCTCTCAACACGGTGAGGTGCAGCTCCACGAGCCGCAGGTGGAAGTGGAACGTGCGCGCCACTACGCGCCGCTCACCCAGGATGGTGGCCCGAGCTGGCAGGACCTCAACATGGCCATCTCGCAAGTCATGCAGCGCCATTGCGGCGGCTTCAAGACCGACGACCTGCTCAAGCGCGGGCTCGATGAGCTGCGCACCCTCGAGCAGGTGGAGTTGCCGCGCCTGCGCGGACGCACGCCGCACGACCTCATGCGCATTGCCGAAGTGCGCAGCATCCTCACCACCGCGCAGGTGGTCATGCACTCGAGCCTCGCTCGACGCGCGAGCTCCAAGGCGCTCTTCTTCGACCGTCGCGACTATCCCGCGATCGATCCGCCGGAGTGGCGCAAGTTCGTCACCGTGCGGCAGGATGAGAGCGGTGTGGTGGAGGGCTCGCGCCCACTCGACTACTACGGCAGCCTGAGCGACGAGTACGAGCGCAACAATGCCGACTACCTCGAACCCGTGGAGACCCGATGAGCGACGACACGCCGCTCATGGCCGTCGGCGATCCCGCCGTCTTCACCCCCATCACGATCGACGAGCAGCTCTGCATCGGCTGCAACTTGTGCGTCTTCGTGTGCCAGGCCGACCTCTTTCTCCCGAGCGAGGTCAAGGGCGGCGCGCCGATCGTGATGTATCCGGGCGAGTGCTGGTTCGAGGGGAGCTGCGTGGATCATTGCCCCGTGCCGGGCGCCATCACGCTCAATGCGCTGCTGCTGCACCGCGTGCGCTGGGAGCCGACCAAGCCGGAGCCGGCCCCACTCGATACTACCAAAGGTCAGCGCACGACCGAGTCGTAGAACTTCGCGAGGTCGGCCTTCATGAGCTTGAGCGCCGCCTGGTCGCCGTACGTCATGTGGCCCGAGGCGTAGTAGGTGTACGACACGTTGCCGCGCAGGTCCGGCGTGAGCAGCATGTGGCGGAGCGCCATCTCGGTGGCAAAGAATGGCGTGGACAAGTCGTAGAGACCGTTCATGCTCAGCACCTTGAGCTGCGGATTCCCGCGCATGGCAGCCGAGAGGTCGAGCCCGGTGTTGGTCGTGGTGAGGCGGCCGTCGAAGCCGGGCGCCTTGTGGTGCCAGTCCCACGCCGGCGCGACGACCATGTTGTTGAGCGCCTTGTAGGGCAGCGTGCTCGTGTAGCCCAGCTCGCCCACGAGGTAGTCGCGGAAGGTGGAGAGGTACGCGCTGCTCACGCCGGCGGTGGCGGGATCGTCGGTCGCGGGATCGAACGCGCCGGTCGCGGCCAGATATGAATCGCGTGCCGTGAAGCGCGCATCGAAGCGGCCGATCACGGTTGTCTCTGCCTTGAGCAACTCGCGACGGAAGGCTTCCATCTCGATGCGCAGCTTGCAGCGTCGCAGGTACTCGACGCTGAGCCCGGTAAAGCCTGCGAGCTTCGCGGCAACGGCCGCTTCTTCTGCATCGCCCAGCGCGTCGCCCTTGGACAGCGCGGCCGCGTACGGTCCGCTCGCGAAGTCGCGTGCGGCCTGCAGAAACGCGTCGAACGATGCCGGCTCGCGCGTGGCGCGCTCGTGGTACCACGCCGCGGCCGCGTACGTGGGCATGACCTGCACATAGCCCTGGTCCTGGCCGGCCAGCAGCGGCGTGAAGTCGAGGATCGTGGAGAGGAGCACGACGCCGTTGATCTGCACGCCAAGATTCTGCAACCGGTAGGCGAGCGCCGCCGCGCGCGTGGTGCCGTACGACTCGCCGAAGAGGAACTTGGGCGAACTCCAGCGCTGGTTGAGCGTGAGGTACTGCGTGATGGCCTGCGCGAACGCGCCCACATCCTGGTCCACACCCCAGAAGTCACCCGGTCGCCCGTCGGGCAGGATCACGGAGTAGCCCGTGCCGACCGCGTCGAGAAAGACGAGATCGCTCTTGTCGAGCAGCGCATGCTCCGACGCACCGAACTTGTACGGTGCGGGCCCGGTGGGCTTGGGGCTCGCGGTCACGACACCACGGGGGCCAAGCCCCGACATGTGCAGCCAGATGCTCGACGAACCCGGACCGCCGTTGAACAGGAAGGTGACCGGCCGCGGCGGCGCCCCCCTGGGTTGTTCCACTACGTAGGCGACCAGGAACATCGTCGCGGTGGGGCGGCCGTCGTCGCTGCGCAGTGTGAGCGTGCCGGCGGCGGCCTTGTAGCGGAGCACTCGGCCGCCGATGGTCACGTCCTGCAAGGTGACCTTCGCGTCATCAGCAATTGATGCAACCGGTGCGCTCGTAGCACCCGTCGTCGCTCCCGGCTTGCTGGGCGCTTGTGCGCGTGCGTCGTGAGCAAGTATCAACCCACCGATCAGGAGGGCGAAGGATCGCGTAGTGAGCAGCTGGCGCATGGCGTGGGCTCGAGGCGGGTTGAGCACCGCACCAACATGCACTCTGGCGCAACGGTCTGACGTCTTCCGAACCCTGACACGTGGCGCATGTGACACGATCGCCCTCTCAACCGCCAACCAACTGGGCTGCACAAGGCGGAACCCTCGGCGTGGGCGAATGGTAGGAAACGGACGATGATCGTCGCGTGCGACGAGGGTTCGGCCGTTGCCGCCCGGCGCGCTACCTTATGCCAGCCACCCGCCAGCGGCGAGGCGGCCGGACTCACTCTCGCTCACGGAGCTCCCCCCATGATCGCCCGGATCGCGCGTGCCCTCGTGGTCGCCGTTGCCTTGGCCAGCCTGCCGTCACTCGCGGCAGCTCAACAGCCGCGCCCCTCGCAGGCGCAGGTAGACCGCATGAGCGGCCCGCTCATCGGCCTGCGCGGCTCGTACGACTTCGACAACAAGATCACCGGCTACGGATTGCAGGCGCGCTTCCCGATCGACTGGAACCTGCAGTTCGCGCCCAGTCTCGATGCGTACGCCAAGAACGGCACCACCACCTATCAGGGCAACGTCGACTTGATCTCGACCGGTCGTGGTGGCTGGTTCTATGTGGGAGGCGGACTGGCCATCATCAAGGCGCAGGGCACGGACGCCAAGTACGGCGCCAACATCTATCCGGGCGTCGACCTGCCCGCGCTCTTCGACACTCCCGTGCGCCCCTTTGTCGAAGCGCGCTGGACTTTCTGGGACGGGAACACGCCCGTCCGGCTCGTGTTCGGCCTCAACTATCCGTTCGGCACTCGATGAACGCACTCCTTCGTGTCCGGTGCTCCATCGCGAGCATCACGCTCGCGACACTCGTGGCGTGTGGCGGCGACAAGTCGCGCGCCGACGCGCCCCCGGCCAGCGCCGCGTCCTCCTCGGTGGCCGGTGCCGTGAATGCGGCGGCCACTGCCGAGGCAACCTCGCCGCCGAATGTCCCCGGCGGTCCCTGCTACTTGCGCGAAGTCTGGGACGAGTGCGGCCTCATCAAGCGCCTCGAGAACACGGGCTACGTGCCCAAGGTCGCCGGTCGCGATGCCGGCTCGCTCGGCACGACCTTCTCGGCGCCATTCGTCGAGCTGACGCTCGGTCGCGGCAAGCTGCGTGCCTTCATCTATCCCACCGTCGCGGCCGCCGCTGCTGATCTCGCCAAGGCCGACACGGCCAAGCAGGGGGAATGTCCGCCACCGCGCACGGCAAAGTACGGCGGCACGCTCCTGCACTCAGCCAACATGATCGTGTTCCTCGAGGCCGACAACGAGAACACCTGCGTGCGCATCGGCGACCTCGTGAACGCGGGGCTGCCCAAGATCGAGCGCAAGTAGCGCCGCTAGCGGCGCCGGCACAAAGAGGCGCCAATGCATGTGGCGCACGAGGCATGCACGCGAGTAGCATCTCCCATGCCTCTCGTCCCCCTCGACTCGCTCCCGGCCGACGCCCGCACCTGGGTCTTCGGTGCCACCCCGGCCCTCGATCACGCCACCGCCGAGCGACTGCTCGCTGACGTGGATGCGCACCTGGCCGAGTGGAAGGCGCACGGCGAGCCGCTCACGGTTGCGCGCACGCTCATGGAAGGGCGCTTCCTCATTGTTGCCGTGGATCAGCGCACGGCCGGCGCCAGCGGCTGCTCGATCGACGGCCTCTTCCGTTCGCTCCAGCGAGCGGAGTCGGGCTACGGCGTCAGTCTCGTCGCGGGCGGGCGGGTCTTCTGGCGCGACACGAGCGGCGTGGTGCAGGGCGGTAGCCGGGACGAGTTTCGGCAGGCCGCCACGCTCGGCACCGTCACGCGCGACTCATCGGTGTTCGATACGACAGTGAGCACGCTGGGCACGCTGCGTCAGGAGTTCGAGCGTCCGGCGGCGCGCAGTTGGCATGCGCAGCTGTTGCAGGGCGTGAGCGCGACGCGGTAGTTCGGCCCAGCACGCATTGAGATGGTACGGAGAGCTATAACGGTATCCGTTATAGCCAGGGATGATCCGCACCTTTGCAAACAGGGCAACGGAGGACATCTTCAACGGTGTGCCGTCCAGGCGCGCACGGGCAGCCTGTCCGTGGTACCTGTGGCGGGCGGCTCGACGGAAGCTGGACTTGATCAACTTCGCATCGTCGCTGATCCGCCTCTCCGTTCCTCCGGGGAACCGACTGAAGGCGTTGCGAGGCGACCGGGACGGAGCCTTCAGTGTGCGGATCAACGTCCAGTATCGCGTACGCTTTCGATGGGAGAACGGCGATGCCTACGAAGTTGAAGTCACGGACTACCACTAGGCGCCTGAAGCGCGCTCCGGGAGCCCGTCGACTCCTGCCAACGCATGTACCGCCGACTCATCCCGGCGAAATGCTGCTCGAGGAGTTTCTCCGCCCGCTCGGCGTATCACAGTCCGCGTTCTCGCTGCGCCTTGGCGTCTCGTTCCCTCGCCTGAACGAGATCGTGCGCGGTCAGCGGGGGGTCACCCCCGATACGGCGCTACGCTTGGCGCGCGTGACTGGCATGGACGCCGAGTTCTGGCTGGAACTGCAGCTCGACTGGGACCTCTGGCACGCACAGCGCTCCAAGGCGGCGCGCGCCATCGCAAAGCTCAAGCCATTGTCCTCAGCGCGTCCGCGGCGCGCGGCGCGCTAACGCAACCACTCCTCCAGCCGCTCGGCCACGAACGCATCGTCGCCCAGCTCCGGATACGCCGCACACACCTGCGCAATCGCCTCCACCTGACCGGGCGAGAGCCTCTCATCGCCGTCGAGACACCACGTGCCCGCGAGCAGTCCCTGCCGCCGCAACACCTCGTGAATGCCAGCAATGCACCCGCGGAAATCGTTGGCCGCATCGAAGATGGCCGCGTTGGCGTCGGTGAGCGCGGCCGCGCGCGTTAGCAAGGCCGCATCCGCAACGGGCGCGTCGCCCATTGAGCGAACCTCGCGCAACATGTCCACGGCGCGCGACGTCCACACCGCCCACTGGCCGAGCAGTCCGCCAACTATACGGCGCGCGCCGCGCCGTGAGGGCATCGGCGTGAGCAGGTCGAGCAGGATGTTGTCGTCGTTGCCGGTGTACAGCGCGACATCATCGCGCTCCACGTCCGCGACGGCACGCACAACATCCAGAGTGCGGTAGCGATTGAACGGCGCAATCTTGATCGCCACCAATTGCTCCACCTGCGCGAGCTCGCGCCAGAACGACTCGCCGAGCACGCGGCCCCCCACGGCCGGTTGCAGGTAGAAGCCGAAGAGCGGCAGCACCTCGCTCACCGCGCGGCAGTGCGCAACGAGCTGCGCATCGGTGGCGTCGGCCATCGCGCCGAGCGAGAGCAGCACCGCGTCATATCCGATCTCGCGCGCGAGCGTGGCCTCATGCACCGCCTGCTTCGTGTCGCCCACCGCGCCGGCAATGAGGGCGCACGGTGCCGTGGCTTCGAGGCGCACGGTGTCGGCCGCGAGCGCCAGCACGGCAGGCAGCAAACCATGCGTGCGCACCGCGAACTGCGTCGTGTGCACGCCCACCGCCACGCCACCGGCGCCACTCGCGAGGTAGTAGCGCGTGAGTGCGCGTTGTCGCCGCTCGTCGAGCCGGCGCTTCGGCGTGAGCGCCAGTGGATGCGCGGGAATCACGTGCCCCGCCAACAGGTGCGACCGCAACTCCGTGATGTTCATCCCGACATTCCGTGCAAGAGTAGGCGAACGCTCAGAACTGTCCGTCCCGCACCTCGAATCTGGTCGGCTTTGCCAGCAGCGGCATCCGCCGTTCGAGCCAGTGCGCCACCCACTCGATCAACACCGGCGCCGTCACGCTCGGAGCCCCCAGCAGCGCGTGCATGCGCGTCGAGTCGGAGAGCAGCGCATCACTCGCCTCGACGCCCCGCACATCGGCCAAAATCCCGAGCCGTCCGCCGAATCGCTCGGCCACATCCCGCACCGAGAGCTTCTCGGGTCCCGTCACGTTCACCACGCACGGCGGCGCACTCGCATGCGCGAGCAGTCGGAGCGTCATCGCATTGGCATCGCCCTGCCAGATCACGTTCACGAACCCCATCGACACGTCCACCGGTTCGCCGTCGCGCACGCGTCGCCCAATGTCCACGAGCACACCGTAGCGCAGGTCCACCGCGTAGTTGAGCCGGACAACGGAACTGGCCGTGCCGCGTCGCGCTGCCGCGTCTTCGAACGCACGCTCGCGGCCGAGGCAGCTCATCGCGTATTCACCCACGGGCGCGCAGGCGTCGGCTTCGTGGGAGAATGGACCGACGGCGCGCGAGAGCGCATACACGTTCCCAGTGGACAACGCGACCCAGCGCGATTGTGGCCAGCGCTCGAGGCAGCGCGCCGGCAGCACGGCGTTCAACGCCCACGTGCGTGCCGGCGCATCGCTGGTGCCGAACTTCTGCCCGGCCATGTAGATCACGTTGGGCGCGTCGGGCAGTGAGGCCAGCGCGCTCGCGTCTTCCAAGTCGGCAGCGATGGTCACCACACCGTCCGCGTCGAGAGCAGCGCGCGCCGGCGCATCGTGCCAGCGCGCCACCGCGATGACACGGCGATCGTCACCGAGCGCGACAACCGCGCGCCGAGCCATGCGCGCGAGTGACGGCCCCATCTTGCCGCCCGCGCCCAGCACGAGAGTGTCGCCCGGGCAGGCACGCAGCGCCTCCACCACCCCGTCATCCGGACGGGAGAGCCGCTCCTCGAGCGCCGCGAGTTCCTGCGGCGCCCGCGCGGGCGACTCAGGCCGGGATGGGTTCGTCGCCACCAACCTCCACGCCAAGCTCGCGCGCGATCGCCTGCCGTCCTTCCTCGATCACCGCGCGCGTGCGCGCCTTGAGCGCCGCCATGTCGGTGTTCTTGAGTCCCGCCGTCTCGATGGGAGCGAGCACGCGCGCCTTCGCGCGCGCAAAGCGGAACTGGAAGCTCCCCTTGGCCATCGCCTGCCGCGTGCCCGCTACCGCGATCGGCAGGATTGGCGCGCCGAATTCGATCGCGAGCTTGAAGGCGCCGTCCTTGAACGGGAGCATCTCGCGCGTCTTCGAGCGCGTCCCCTCGGGGAACGCCATGATGCTCACCTTGCGCGCCAACCGGTCGCGTGCTGCCGCGATCGCGGCCATCGCCCCCTCGCGATCGCCACGCTTCACCGGAATGTCCAGCGAAAAACGCATCATCCATCCCATGAACGGAATGTTGAAGATCGTCGTCTTCGCCATCCACTTCATCTCCCACGGAAACATGGAGATGAGGAAGACGTCCGCGTACGACTCGTGGTTCGACACCACCACGTACGGACGTCGCGGATCGGCCGGTCCCTTGCCCTCAACCGAGAAACGCCAGAGCGGGTTCAGGCGAATCGTCGTGACGGCAATCAACCGGAACACACGCCCCGCGGCATAGCGCCCCTTGTCGAACGGCGCCGTGCAGGCATACACCAACGCCCAGACGGGAAAGCCGACGATCACCGTCAGCACCGTCTCGCTCCACGCCCAGGCGTTCAGCAGCGTTTGCATCAACCTCTGCTCAAACCGCGGCTGCCGGATTGGTCCCGACAAAGCCGATGCGATTGTGCGTGCCGTCGCAGAACGGCTTCTTGCTCGACTGGCCGCAGCGGCAGAGAAAGATTGCCTTGCCCGCCGCGGTCGGGATCGTGTTGCCCGCATGGTCCTGGAGCACGAGCTCCCCCTCGATCTTGATCGGGCCGTTCTCGTTGAGCGTGATGGTGACGGACATGTACGGTGGTGCCTCGTTCATGATGTGACGTGAATGGATCAGGCGCGCAGTGTATCCGGGCGCCAACCCTTGATTTCCTTCTTGACCGCCTCGGCGTTCGCGAGCTGGCCACCCAGACAGCGCTCGACGAGCCCCACAAGTTCCGCATCCGGCGCGAAACGCAACCCGATGAACTGCGACGTCGTGAGTTCGCCGATGCGCGCGCGCAGCGCTTCCGGCAGAAGCTCCTTCATGCGGATGCGCTCCTCGAGCTTGATGAGCCGGTTCTGCACCACGATCGCCTGCTGGCGCGACAGGTACGCCACCGCAAAGAAGCCGAGGGCGAACACCACGGCCCAGCTGTTGGCGAATGTCATTCCGCCGCTCAGCCCCTTGGCGGCGACGATCACGTTGATCAGCGCGATCGGCGTCGCGACATAGTGCCACAGCGGCACCCACTGGCGGTGCGTCTTGTACGTCTGGGTCTCGGACATGTTGGCTCACGCTCGGCGGGGGGAGAAACGGCCACGGCGCCAGCGGGTGGGGGCCCGTGGCGCCGTCGTGAAAGGTCGCCAAACGCGGAGGGCCGCGCCAGCGGGAATCGACTATTTGCGCAGCCACACCACCACGATCGCCGCCGGCCGCGCCGCATCACAGCTGCATGCCGTCATCGTGATCGGGAACCGTGCGCATGCCGTCGACGACTGCTCGCTCCCCTGCGGATAGAGCTCGATGCTCTCTACCTGATCGCCGAACAACGTCTGCAACACGGTGAAGTTGCCCGCGCCACCAGGTGCACTGGGCGCCGCCGGATTCGAGTTTCCACCACCACCGCCGAACGACAGCCC
>JAYTVE010000021.1:0-2723 GCA_043744185.1 Gemmatimonadota bacterium
GTCCGGTCGATGGCCCAGTCGAGTGCGGCGCCATGGAAGTCGTCAAACAGGAACCCGGTCACGTCATCGGACACGGTGTCCGCGAGACCACCGACGCGGCGCACCACCGGCAGCGTTCCGTAGCGCTGCGCGCGCATCTGCGTGAGGCCGCACGGCTCGTACTGGCTCGGCATGAGCAGCGCGTCGGCGCCGGCGATGAGCCGGTGTTCCAGCACGTCGGTGAACGCGAGTTGCACGGCCACGTTGCGCGGCCGGCGCGCCGCGAGCCGCGAGAGTGCCTGTTCGAAGCGCGGCTCGCCGGACCCGAGAAAAATGAACTGCGCGTCGAGCATGTTGACGCGGTGACTCTTGATCACGATCTCGAGCCCCTTCTGCGTGACCATGCGCGCCGCCATGGCGAAGATTGGCACGCGCTTTCGCTGCGGCAGGCCGAAGGTGCGCTGGAGCGCCGCCTTGCAGCGCGCCTTGCCCTCGAGCTCATCGCGCGAATAGTTGGCCGTGATCTGCGCATCCGTCTGCGGATCCCAGTCGTGCTGGTCGATGCCGTTGGTGATGCCGCTGAAGCGGTCGCCCATCCAGCGGAACACGTCCTGCAGGCCGAAGCCGCCGCCATCCGTACGCAACTCGCGCGCGTGGCTGGGCGAGACAGTCACCGCGCAGTCGCAGAAGGTAAGGCCGAGCTTGAGGAAGTTGAGCCGGCCGTACCACTCGCCCGACTGAAAGGTGAAAAGCTCGGGCGGAATGCCGATGCGCGAGACGGTGGCGGCAGGGAAGTGTCCCTGATAGCCGCCGTTGTGGATGGACATGACCATCGGCGTCTTCATGAACTTGTCGCGGAAGATGCCGTAGCTCCGCGCATACGCGAACACCGGCGCCGTGTGCCAGTCGTGTGCGTGGATGATGACGTCGCCCTGGATCAGCCGCGGGATCGCCTCGAGAACGGCGAGCGAGAAGAAGGCGAACCGCTCGGCGTTGTCGACGAAGTCGCGGCCGTTCTCGCCGTAGAGGCCCCCGCGATTGAAGAAATGCGGATGGTCGATGAAGACCACCCGCGGGCCGGGGCGCGGTGTCGCTTCGCGGAAGTACCGCACCTCTTCCACCGAGGGCCCGAGGTGCACCGTGTACGTGCGCCCGAGCGGGGCGAGGTCGGGCGCGCGCTCGCGCACCGAACGATACAACGGGCAGAAGACGACGACATTCTCGCCAGCGTTCGCCTGCGTGTTGGCCAGCCCCGCCACCGCTTCCGCGAGCCCGCCGGTGCGCGCGAATGGGAAATACTCGGCGGAAAGATGAACGATTGTCGGCGGCATGAACTGGGGCACGCGCGCGAGGCGCGCTTCGGTGCAGTCGAACTCGGAGTGGACTGACCTATCTACGTTCCGGCACAGAGAGCGGCAAGGTGCGTGCGAGGAGCCACTTCACCGCGTCAGGGAGTACAGCCGACACGACGGTGGTGTGCCCCAATTGCGGCAGCACGCGCGCCTCGATAGCCACGCCGGCGGCCTTCGCCTGCTCGGCGAGCGGCATCATTCGCGCGGGTGCCGCGAGTGGATCGAGTTCGCCGAGGAAGGCGAGGATCGGCGATACGGGTGCGTCAGCGGTTACCCGACCAAGCCCGGCAATCGCGACGACGCCGGCGATCTGGCTGGCACGTGCCTTGGCGAGGGCGATTGCCTGACCCGCGCCGCGCGAATGTCCGATGATCCAGATCCGCTGCTTGTCGATAGGCACCTGCATCGACATTTGTTCGACGAGCCGGTCGAAGTCCTCGGGGGTGGTGAACTGGTCGCCATTCGGGCTCGCCAGCACGAAGCCGTGCTGTTCGGCCAGTCGCGTGATGAGGCCCGCGCCGAGCGCGTCGGGAAACATGTTCTCGTCGCCGCCGACACCGTGGATGGTGATGAGCAATGGTGCGGGCGTCTGCGTGCGCGCGACGCTCACCGGCACGTACGTGCGCAGCGGGATCATGCGCGTCGTCGTGCGCAGCACGCGCCAGAGATCGCCTGAGCGGCGCGCGTACGGGTCCGCGCCGGAGCTGAGCGGCGGCCACTCGAGGTCGAGCTGCTGCGCGAGGGCGAGCGGGTTGGTGCGCCACTGCATCGTGTTGGCGCTCGACGGTCGCGTGGTGAGGAGGCGCGTGCGCGCCCGAAACGAGATGATGACGTCCGAGAGCTCTTCCGATGCGACGGTGTCGAGCGCCGCCGCGCGACGAGCGTACTCCTCGCGCTTGGCGTCGAGATCGTCGTCGGTGACGAACCACTCGCTGGCCGCGATGGCGTTGGGAGCCGGTGCGGGTGGCTCGCTCATTGCGGCGCTCGCGACGGTGACGAGTACGCGATAGCGCCCCTTGGGTGGGTTCGCGGAGGCACTCGGCAGCGGCACCTCGATGGGCGCGCCCATGACGGCGTCGGATACGATCGAGACGGTGGTCGAGGCGAGCACGCGACCGCCGTCGCTGACCACGCGGACGCCGAAGCGCACCGGCGCATTGGTGGTGGCGTCGGTGACAGGGTAGAGCGGGGCGACGCGCAGCGTGACCGGTCCGCCCAGGGTGCGGCGGTAGACATGCGGCTCGATGGTGGCACGGATCGCAAAGGCGGAGGTGGCGGGCGCGGCGCCCGGCGCCAGCAGCTCGGCGGTCACGCCATGGATGCTGCGCACGGCGTCGGCGTTCTTTCCGGCGAAAAAGGCGAGCGTGGACTGGTCGAAGCGCTGGCTGATGG
>JAYTVE010000022.1:0-2722 GCA_043744185.1 Gemmatimonadota bacterium
TGGCCCGCGCGCCCACGAACCGCCACGCCGAGCGCCACCGCGGGCTTCAATGCACCGGTGACCCTGCGGAAGCGGACGATCACCTCGACGGCGTCTGCATCGCCGAGTTCCCAGGCTTCGCGCGAGCGGGCGTGTTCGGCGAGGTCGAAGTCGGTGGGTATCTCGTAGTCCGGCGAGTTGGGCTGCTGCGAACGCACGCGCGCCTCGCGCATGCGGCTCACACGAAAGAGGCGAAGCGCCGCGGCCTCGATGTCCTGCGCAACCAGATACCAGTGGCCGGACTGGAGCACGAGACCGTACGGCTCGACAGTACGCGCGGTGTGCACGTCGCGGCCGATGGAGTGATAGGCGAAGGCAAGACGCTTTCGGCGGCGGAGGGCGTCGCCGATGCTCGCCTGCACGGCGCGGAGCGGCTTGGGCGTTGCTTCGGCAAAATGCACTGTACCGTCGGTCGCCACGGCCAGCGGTTGGTCGAAGGCGAGCTTGCGCAGTGCGTTCTCGGCTTCCATGGCGAGCACGGGATCACCAATGGTGCGGGCCCGGTCGCCTGCGCGCGCGAGCGCCTCGAGTACGTCGAAGGCGAGCGCGACGGTACCAAGCCCGGCGTAGCCGTGGCCACGCGCTGGCCGCTTGGGTGCCGGCGCGTTGGGCATGGTGGCCGCGACGAGTGGCAGGTAGAAGTCGGTGGTGCGCAGGAGGTAGCGGTGGGCCTCGGCCTCGTCCTCGCTGCCGGGCTGCACCTGCGATTCGATCGGAACGCCGAAGGCGCGGAGTTCGTCCTTGTCGCGTTCGAAGGTGCGCTTGGCCGACGCCACGCCCTTGCTGGTGCCATCGTGCCGGTAGCCGGGCACTTGCTCGACGAGTTCGTCGAAGGTGGCGCCGTAGCGACGGACGAGGAGTGCGGCAACGAGGTCGAGCCAGCGCTGCGTCTTGTTGGCCGAGGGCATGGGGGGAGATTGGGGGCGGGGTCTGACGGGACGCAAGCGGCGCGGTGCGCGGCGCACCGCTCGCCGCTGTCAGTGCCGGTCGGTAACGTACCGGTGTCATGGCGCACCTTGTTCTCGTTACCGGAACCGACCCGCAGGCCCTGCTCGCCGACGCGGCGCACGACTACCTCGCGCCGCGCGTGGCGGGCGATGATCCGTTCGCGTCGCCGCCCACGATGTTGGTGCTGCGGCAAGGCGGCTTGCGCGACGATCTGCTGCGGATGGCGGCGGCGCGCGGCGTGGCGGGGTGGCTCGATCCGGAGATCCGGGTGTTCGCGGAGTTGGCGCAGGTGCTGCAGCCTGAACTCGCGCCCGCGCTCGACCCGATTGAGCGCACGGTGATCATCGAAGATGTGCTGCGCCACCGCGCCCCGCAGATCCTTGGACGGTCGGATCGGCTGTCGCTCACGGTGCGCGAGGCCGAGTCGCTGTTCGGCGAGTTCGCGGCCGAAGGGATCCTGCCGGAAGCGTTCCGCTCGGCCTGCGCTGCGAACGCGCAGCGGGATGCGTTTCAGAAGCGGAGGGACGCGGAGATTGCCGCTGCCTGGGAGGGGTATCGCGCCGCACTGGACCAAGCGGGTCGGCGCGACGGCCGCGATGCGCTCGCGGCGGCGGCGGGCGCGCTGTTGCGCGAGCCTGGTCAACTGGCGCGCGTGCTTGGAGTTCGCCGCACGGTGCACATCGTCGGCCTGATGGACCTCCGGGGCGGATGGCGTGCGCTGCTGCGCGCGTTGCGCGCGAACGCCCACATCGACCGCGTGGCGGTGTACACGATGCACGCCGGGCTCTTCGCAGCGGATGCGGACCTCGCGCCCGATGCGCACGAGTCCGTGGGCGAACAGGCGGCGATGGCGCGCACGCTCTTTACCGCTGGAGAAGCACCGCCGGCGACGACGCCGCAGCTGCGCGTACTCGAGTCACCGGATCCGCGGCGCGAAGTCGAGCGGGTGGCCGTGGAAGTCCGCGCGCTCGTGGAGCGTGGCGTGCCGCCGCATCGCATCGCGGTCGTCGCGCGGGAAGCGCGACCGTTCGTGGATCGCATGGCACCGGCGCTCGCGCGCATGGGGGTGCCCGTGACCACGCGGCAGCGCGTTTCGCTGGCGGAGGTGCCGGTGGTGCGCATCGTGCGGCAGCTGCTGGAGGCGGCCGCGGAAGGATGGTCACGCCACGCGCTCGTGGAGCTGGCCGAGCATCCGTACGGTGCGCGCCAGCTCGACCCGATGGTGATCAACCGACTCGGCTTCGAGCGCCGCGTGGAGGGACTCGACGGCTGGCGGTCGGCGCACGCGTCGCTGCTCGCACGCGTGAAGGCGCGCGACAACGGTGCAGCACCGCGCGACGAGGACGAGCGTCGGCATCCGTTGCCCGCGACCGATCGCGTGACGCAGGCCAAAGACGGGCTCCAGCGCTTTGCGACGTTTGCGTCCGCGCTCGATGGCGATCGTTCGTTGGCCGACTGGCTGGCCTGGCTCGACGGCTTCCTCACGGACGACCCGTGGAAGCTCGAACAGCACGCGCGTTCGGCTGCGGTGGGTAACCTGTCGAGCGCGCGCGCGGACATCCGCGGATGGACGATGCTCCGCCACGCTGTGCGCAGTTGGCGGGCCGTCGTGGCTCGTCACGCCCCGCCCGAGGTGATCGCCGCGGCGCAGTTCCTGCCGCTGTACGACACGGTGCTGACGGGCGACATCGTGCTGCCGTCGCCGACCATTCATGGCGTCGTGGTCGCCGAGGGG
>JAYTVE010000023.1:0-8999 GCA_043744185.1 Gemmatimonadota bacterium
CGGTGCGCTTGCCCTTGATGCCGAGCAGCCGGTCGGTCCCGCTCCGCACCTGCGCTTCGGTCGCCTTCGCTTCGGGTGAGTCGCTGCTCACCTTGGCCAACGGTGCCTGCGCCAGGTAGTTGCCGAGCGTGTACGGAATCACGAAGTATCCGTCCGCCAACCCCTGCATGAGCGCGCTCGCGCCGAGCCGGTTGGCGCCGTGATCCGAGAAGTTCGCCTCGCCCAGCACGAACAGTCCCGGAATGCTCGACTGCAGGTTGTAGTCCACCCACAGGCCGCCCATCGTGTAGTGCACGGCTGGGTAGATGCGCATCGGCACCTTGTAAGGGTCCTCGTCCGTGATGCGCTGGTACATCTCGAACAGGTTGCCGTAGCGCTCGGCCACCTTGTCGCTACCCACGCGCTTGATCGCGTCGCGGAAGTCGAGGTAGACGCCGAGTCCTCCGGGACCGACACCGCGCCCTTCGTCGCACACTTCCTTGGCCGCGCGGCTCGCGATGTCGCGCGGACTCAGGTTGCCGTAGCTCGGGTACTTCCGCTCGAGGTAGTAGTCGCGCTCGGCATCCGGAATCTGGTCCGCCGGCCGGTTGTCGCCCTTGGCCGTCGGCACCCACACGCGCCCGTCGTTGCGCAGTGACTCCGACATCAGCGTGAGCTTCGACTGATAGTCGCCCGACGTGGGAATGCACGTCGGGTGGATCTGCGTGTAGCACGGATTCGCGAACAACGCGCCGCGCTTGTGCGCGCGCCAGATGGCCGTGGTGTTCGAGCCCTTGGCGTTGGTGCTCAGGTAGAAGACGTTGCCGTAGCCGCCCGTGGCGAGGATCACCGCGTCCGCCATGGTCGTGCTGATGGCGCCCGTCACCAGGTCGCGCACCACGATGCCACGTGCCTTGCCGTCCACCACGACAAGATCCAGCATCTCGGTGCGCGGGAACATCTTCACGGTGCCCTTCGCAATCTCCTTCTCGAGCGCCTGGTAGGCGCCGAGCAGCAACTGCTGCCCCGTCTGGCCGCGCGCATAGAAGGTGCGGCTCACCTGCGCGCCGCCGAACGAGCGGTTGGCCAGCGTGCCGCCGTACTCGCGCGCGAACGGGACGCCCTGCGCCACGCACTGGTCGATGATGTTCACCGAGATCTGCGCGAGGCGGTACACATTCGCCTCGCGGGCGCGGAAGTCGCCGCCCTTGATCGTGTCGTAGAACAGGCGCCAGACCGAGTCGCCGTCGTTCTGGTAATTCTTGGCCGCGTTGATGCCGCCCTGCGCCGCAATCGAATGCGCGCGGCGCGGCGAATCCTGGAAGCAGTAACAGGACACGTTGTAGCCGAGCTCGGCGAGCGTCGCCGCAGCACTCGCACCCGCGAGGCCCGAGCCCACCACGAGCACATTGTATTTCCGCTTGTTGGCCGGGTTGACCAGCTTCATCTCGAACTGGTGCTTCTCCCACTTCTGGGCGAGCGGCCCGTCCGGAATGTTGGACTTGAGTTCGGTCATCGTCGGCTGCCTATGGAGTCACGTGCGCGGTGGTCGAATCCGCGGAGGACTGCGTCGCTGCGAGCGCACCGTCGCTCACGCGCTTGGCCGCGCCGGCCATGATGCCGAGCGGGATCACGGTGAAGGCGAGCCACACCCCCACGGCAATCACCGTGGCGATGCGGCGATGCAGCGGATGCTGGCTCGGCTTCGAGAGCCCGAGCGTGCGCACGCTGGCCCACGCGCCGTGGAAGAGGTGCAGGCCGAGGAAGGCCATGGCCACCACGTAGAACGCCACGTACAACGGATTGTTGAACGCGACGATCATGTTGTTGTAGACGTCGGTCTCGCTGAACGTCGTGCGATCGACCCAGCCCAGCGTGAAGTGCGCGAGATGGAACACGATGAAGAAGAGGAGCAGCACCCCGCCCCATCGCATCGTCTTGCTCGCCAACGTGCTCACCTGCGGCGCGCGCTTGGCGTAGTCCTGCGGGCGCGCGGCCTTGGCCATCTGCGTGAGCTGGTAGGCCGCCGTGAAGTGCAGCACCACGCTCACCAGCAGCCCACCGCGCGCCAACCACAGCACGCCGCCGAGCGACTTGAGGAACGCCGCGTAATGGTTGATCGCCTCGGGGCCACGGAAGACGAGCAGGTTGCCCGAGACGTGGGCAATCACGAAGCCGATCATCGCCACGCCAGTCACGGCCATGACGATCTTCTTCCCGATGGTTGACGCCCAGAACGTGCCGATCATGCCCATCAGAGCTTCACAGCCTTCATCGGGTCACGCACCGCCTCGGCGCTCTTGGTGAGCGCGGCCTTCTCGTCGGCCGTGAGCGTTACCTCGATGATCTTCTCGAGCCCGTTGCGGCCAAGCTTGCACGGTACGCCGAGGTAGAGCCCGGACATGCCGTACTCGCCCTCGAGCCACGCGGCGCAGGGCAGGATGCGCTTCTGGTCCATCACGATCGCCTCGACCATCTGCACCGCGCCGCTCGACGGCGCGTAGTAGGCCGAGCCGGTCTTGAGATACTTCACGATCTCGGCGCCGCCGTCGCGCGCGCGCTGCACGATCGCGTCAAGCGTGGCCTTGTCCATCAGCTGCGTGATCGGGATGCCGCTTACGGTCGTATAGCTGATGAGCGGCACCATCGTGTCGCCGTGGCCACCGAGCACCATCGCCTGGATGTCGCGCACGCTGACGTCGAGCGCTTCGGCGATGAACGAGCGGTAGCGCGCCGTGTCGAGCACGCCGGCCATGCCGATCACGCGTTCGCGCGGGAAGCCGCTGACTTCCTTGGCGACGTAGCACATCACGTCGAGCGGGTTCGAGACGACGATGATGATCGCGTTGGGCGACGTCGCCTTGACCTGTTCGCTCACCGACTTGACGATGCCGGCGTTGGTGTTGAGCAGGTCATCGCGCGACATGCCGGGCTTGCGGGCGATGCCGGCGGTGATGACCACGATGTCGGAGCCAGCCGTGGGACCGTAGTCGTTGGCGCCCGAAACGCGCGAGTCGAACCCCTCGATCGGGGCAGACTCCCACTGGTCGAGTCCCTTCCCCTGCGGAATTCCCTCCGCGACGTCCACCATGATGACGTGGCGGGCGAGTTCCTTCTCGGCGATACGCTGGGCGGTGGTCGCGCCGACATTTCCGGCGCCGACGACCGTGATCTTGTTGACCATGGGTCCTGAGCAAGGCAAGGGGAGGCGCCAAGCGCGACCGCGCCCGGCAGCAACAGGAACCTAGGCCCGGTGCAAAGTCGTGGCAACGCAGCGCATTCGGACGCGCAGTCCTAGCCGCCGACCTGACTCAGCGCGCGCAGCCCGCCGACCTGCAATTGCAGCAGTTGGTGCTCCTTGGGCTTCTCGGCCAACGCTTGCCGAAAGAGCGGCGCCAGCGCTTCGCCGCGCCGCAGTGGCTCGCGCAGCATCACTTCGTGATCGCCATACAAACATGTACGCAGCCGACCATCCGCGGTGAGCCGCACCCGATTGCACGTGCCGCAGTACGTGTGCGTCATCGGCGTGATCACACCAATGGTGCCCGCAGCCCCTGCCAGCTTGTAGTAGGCGGCCGGTCCGTTGCCGCGCGCGGGACCCGCATCCGGCGTCAGCGGACCGAGCATCGCGATACGCGAAAGGATTTCCGTCGACGGCACCACATGATCGAACGTCAGCTCGCGCAAGTCACCCACCGGCATGAGCTCGATGAAACGCACGTGCAGCGCGCGGTCGATGGTGAGGCGCGCGAAGTCCGTCACTTCATCGTCGTTGATGCCGCGCATCACCACCACGTTCACCTTGACGGGTCCGAGACCGGCGTCGAGCGCGGCGTCGAAGGCCGTGACCGGATCGAAGCCCAAGTCGCGTCGCGCGATCGCGACGATGCGGTCCGCGCGCAGCGAGTCCGCGCTGATGTTCACGCGATCGAGGCCCGCTGCCTTGAGCATGCGCGCCATCACGGGCAGCTTCGCGCCGTTGGTCGAGAGCGCGATATCCTCCACCTGTGGCGTGGCGCGGAGCTGCGCGATCAACTGTTCGAGTTGTGGTCGGATTGTCGGCTCACCGCCCGTGATGCGCACGCGCCGGAGTCCGAGCGGTGCGAGCTGTCGCACCACTTCCGCTATTTCTTCGTAGCGCAGGATCTCCGCCTTAGGCAGCCACGGCAGCCCTTCCTGCGGCATGCAGTAGACGCAGCGGAAGTTGCAGCGATCCGTGACCGAGATGCGCAGGTACTCGATGCCGCGCCCGAACTGGTCGCGGAGCACGGTGCCAGGTGCGATGGCCTCCTCGCTCATGGATGCGACTCCACCGGCGCCACCGCGGTGGGATCGACCCACGCACGCGTGCCGTCCACGTAGTGCTCGCGCTTCCAGATCGGCACGCGCCGCTTCAGTTCTTCGATCACGAAGCGGCAGGCCTCGAACGCCGGCGCGCGGTGCGCGTGCGCCGCGGCCACCACGACGCTCGCTTCGCCGAGCGTGAGCGCGCCGGTGCGATGTTCGCAGACTACCTGCGCTCCCGGAAACTGCGCCTCCGCCTCGGCCACCACGGCGCTCAGTTCGTGCATCGCCATCGCTTCGTAGGCGTGGTAGTCCATGCCGGTCACGTGGCGGCCCGCGTGCGTGTCGCGTACGGTGCCCACGAACAGCGCAGTCGCGCCATGGCCCACCGCCGCCACCTCGGCCAGCAGGGCCGCCGCGTCGAGCGGGCGGGTGACCAGCGCCGCACGCATCAGCCGCCCGCCACGGGAGGAATCACCGCGACCTCGTCGCCCGCGTGGACGAGGTCGCCGACGCGGGCGTAGCGCGCGTTGATGGCCACCAGCGGCTGAGGGGGCAGCCGGTCGGCTCCGGGCATGGTGCGGAGATGCGCGAGCACGTCGGCCACCGTCGCGCCTGAGGGCGTCTCGACCGCAACTTCATCCCGGCCAAGGGCTTCGGCGTAGGAGGCGAACAGGAGGACGCGGACGCTCATGGGGGAACGATAACCCGTTGTCGTCCTGAGCAAAGCAAAGGACCTGCTTGTTGGCCCCCGAACAGGGCAAAAAGCAGGTCCTTCACTGCGTTCAGGACGACCGAGGTCAATCGTCGTCGTCGCCCAACTCCTCGATGTCGATGTCGGCCACCATGGCCCGCAACTCCTTGCTGGGCTTGAAGACAGGCACCGGGCGGGCCGAGACTTCGACGGGCGCGCCGGTCCGCGGGTTGCGCGCCATCCGGGTCTTGCGCTGACGGATCTTGAAGGTGCCGAACCCGCGCACCTCGATGTTCCGCTGCTGCTGTAGGGCTTCCTTGATAGCGTCCAGAAAGGAGTCGACGACGCGGGCGCAGTCCTTTTTGGAAATCATCGGACCTGCGGTCTTGGCAATCTGCTCGGTGACCCGTTCGACCAGGTCTGCCTTCGTCATCGACATGCCTCTCGCTACCTCGCCCGGAGGATGGTTGAGGGCAGATAGTAGGAGCTTACCCCTTGTGTGTCAAGCGTTTGGCTCATGTTACGCTGAACGCTCGGCAACCGTCCGGAGGTACTGTGGAAAGAGTGGCCGGGCGTCATGGGGCCCCGGAGCCGCCTCCGGATGGAACTGGACCGCGAAGATCGGCAGCGTCCGGTGCCGCAGCCCTTCCAGGCTGCCATCGTTGCAATTGATGTGCGTGGCGACCAGATCGGGCGCTCCCGGCACCCCCTGTTCGTTCCCCTCGACTGCGAAGCCGTGGTTCTGGCTCGTGATGAGGATTCGCCCCGTCTCGATGTCGCGCACGGGGTGATTTCCGCCGCGGTGGCCGTATGCCATTTTCACCGTGCGCGCGCCGAAAGTCAGCCCGATCAACTGGTGCCCGAGGCAGATGCCGAAAATCGGCATCTTTGCGGCGGCCAATTCGCGGATGTTGCCGGGCGCATACGTGACGGCCGCGGGATCGCCCGGACCATTCGAGAGGAAGACGCCATGCGGCTGCATCGCAAGCACTTGCGAGGCCGGCGTGTTGGATGGCACCACCGTGATCCGGCAGTCGTGATCCTCGAAGAGGCGCAGGATGTTGCGCTTGATGCCAAAGTCGTAGGCCACGATGTGGTGCGGCGCGTTCGGGCTGCCCCAGCTGTAGGGCGCCTTGGTCGAGACGCGCGAGGCCAGGTCGAGCCCTTCCATGCTCGGGCAGGCGGCGAGCGCGGACTTGGCCTCATCGCTCACGGCACTTCCGGCGGCAATGACGCCGCGCATACTGCCGGCCGTTCTCAGGTGGCGCGTGAGCGCTCGCGTGTCAACGTCAGCGAGGATGGGCACTTGGGCCGCGCCCAGCCAGCCGGCCAGGTCGCCGGTCGCGCGCCAGTTGGAGAAGGTCGGTGACAGCTCGCGAATGACGATGCCCGCCACCTGCGGCTTCGCCGACTCCGGATCCTGCGCGTTGATGCCGTAGTTGCCGATCATCGGCGACGTCATGACGACGATCTGGCCGTCGAACGACGGGTCGGAGAACGTCTCCTGATACCCGGTCATGCCCGTGGTGAACACCACTTCGGCGACGGTCGGTAAGGACGTCCCGACCAGGCGCCCACGAAAAAGGGTTCCATCCTCGAGGAGGAGGAACCCTGGCGTGCTCGGCGTGCTCACCGCGACGCGATTACTTCGGCGCCGCCGGCGACTTTGCCGGGGCTGCAGGCGTGAGCGGAACTGCCGACGGCGGTGCGGCCTTGTTGCCCGTCGCAGGCGCGGTCGGGGCCGGCTTGTTCGAGAAGGTCTTGTCGAGGACCGACGTCGGCGCAGCGGTGCGCGACGACATGATCTGCAGCACGAAGGCGAGGCCGATGAAGATGCCGCCGCCCCACCAGCTGATCGTCGTCAGGATGTTGCCCGCCTGCCGCGTTCCGAGCAGCTGGTCGCTGGAGCCGCCGCCGCCGAAGCTGGCCGCGAGACCGCCGCCCTTGCCGCTCTGGAGGAGGATCGCCGTCGAGAGGACGATGGCGTCGATGATGAGGACGATGAGCAGGAACGTGTACATCGCAGGTGCCGGACGTGGGAACGAGAATTTCTGACGTAACCTCGAATTCTAGAAGAACTTACCCACCGGGTCAATCGCCCTCAGGCGGCGACGATCGAGCTCCAGCCCTCCGCGTCCAGGCTCGCGCCGCCCACCAACAGGCCGTCCACCTCATCGGCCGCGAGCAGCGTGGCCGCGTTTCCCTTGTTGACGCTGCCGCCGTAGAGGATGGGCACCGCCTTGGACTTCTCGCCCAGCAGCCCGCGCAGGTGCGTACGAATCACGGCGTGCATGGTCGCGGCATCCGCTGGCGTGGCCGTCTTGCCGGTACCGATGGCCCAGACAGGTTCGTATGCAATGAGCATGCTGGCCACCGTGTGTGCCTCGAGTTCTGCGAGGCCCAGGGTGAGTTGCTCCAGCACCACCGCCTCGGCCTGCCCAGCCTCGCGCTGCGGCAGCAGTTCCCCCACGCACAGCACCGGCGTGAGACCGGCGCGCACGGCGGCCGCGCACTTCTTGGCCTGCATCACGTCGGTCTCGCCGAACACATGCCGGCGCTCCGAGTGGCCAACGAGCACCACGCGCGCCCCCGCATCGCGCGCCATCGCCGCCGACGATTCGCCGGTGAACGCGCCCTTGTCTTCCCAGTGGATGTTCTGCACGCCGAGCAACAGGTCGTTGCGATCGCGGCACGCGTCGGCAACCGCGCTGAACGCGAGATCGCTCGGGAAGAACATCACCGTGCGATCATTGCGCCTCGGGCAGAGCGTGAGGTAGCGACGCATGAACTCGCGGGCCTCTGTGGGCCCGTGGTTCATCTTCCAGTTCGCGGCGAGGACGGGGTGTTGCATGGGGAGACCGGTTCAGGCGGGACGTTCGTCGAGGATCGCGACCCCGGGGAGCACCTTGCCCTCGAGGAATTCGAGGGAGGCGCCGCCGCCCGTGGAAACGTGGCTCATGTCGTCGTCGAGGCCGGCCTGCGACACCGCCGCCGCCGAGTCGCCACCACCAACGATCGTGGTCACGCCTTTCTTGGTGGCGGCGGCCATGGCCTTCGCGACGGCGAGTGTGCCAGCGTCGAGGGGCGGCTTTTCGAAGACGCCCATCGGGCCGTTCCACACCACGGTCTTGGCCGACGCGATGGCGCGCGCGTAGCTCGCCGCGGTGTCGGGGCCGATATCGAGCATCGCCTCGTTGGCCGGGATTTGGTCCTTGCGCACGGCGTGCGCCTTGACGGCTTCGTCAATCGACGGAGCCACCATCGCATCGTGCGGCAGGATGAGCACAGAGCCGGCCTTCTCGATGAGCTCCCGCGCCATCTCGACCCGATCCGGTTCCACGAGCGACTTCCCTGTTTCGAGTCCCATGGCACGATAGAACGTGCAGGCCATCGCGCCACCGACGAGCAGCGCATCGACCTTGGGGAGCAACGCCTCGATGACGTCGATCTTGCCCGAGATCTTCGAGCCGCCAAGGATTGCCACGAATGGCCGCTTGGGCGTGTCGAGCGCGTGGCCCAGATAGTCGAGCTCCTTCTGCATCAGCAGGCCGGCCACGGCCGGCTTGAGGTGCCGCGCGACGCCCTCGGTGGATGCGTGCGCGCGATGCGCCGTGCCGAACGCGTCGTTCACGTAGAAGTCGCCGAGCCGTGCCATCTCGGTCGCGAGGGCGTCGTCGTTCTGCTCCTCACCCCGCAGGAAGCGCGTGTTCTCGAGCAGCAGTACGCTGCCATTCGCGAGCGCAAGCGTCGCCGCAACGGCGGCGTCCCCGATCGTCTCGCCGAAGAAGTGCACCGGGCAGCTGGCGAGTTCCTTGAGCCGTGCGGCCACTGGCGCGAGCGAGTACTTGGCCTCGGGCGCGCCTTTGGGTCGCCCGAGGTGCGAGAGCAGGATGACCTTGGCGCCGCCCTTCACGAGCGCGTTCAAGGTCGGCAGCGCGGCGCTGATGCGGGTGTCGTCGGTGACGCGCGTGCCATCGAGCGGCACGTTGAAGTCCACGCGGACGAGGGCACGACGCCCGAGGAGCACGGACGGCGCGAGATC
>JAYTVE010000024.1:0-8959 GCA_043744185.1 Gemmatimonadota bacterium
GTGATGCGCATGCCCTGCGAGAGCTTGTAGAAGAAGGGAGCGGTGCGTGGGGGCACGGCGGCTATACGAGGTGTGCGAGACGAAGGAGCGACGTCTCCATGAAGCTAGGCCCCGTGGTGCCCGCAATCGGTGCGAGCCCTCGCCGGTTGTGCCAGTACACGTCCATGCCCACGCCCATCGCGCCCGGCACATCCGCCGCAGAGCCCGCGACAAACAGCACCTGCGCCGCGGGCAACCCGAGTCGATCGAGCGCCATCAGGTACGGCTCCGGACGGGGCTTGTAGAAACCCGCGTCCTCGGCCGTCACGAGTACGTCGATCGGCACGTCAACGGCCTGCGCCGCCACGCGCCCCATGGCAATCGAGGCATTGGTGGCCACGGCAATGGGTACCTTGGCCGCAAGCGAGCGCAGCACCTCGCCGGTTTCGGGCCATGGCACGAGTTCATCCCACCGCGCGATCAGCGCATCGGCGAGTGCGGAGGGCATGCCAGCGCGTTCGGCCGACTCGTGGATGATCGCCCCGTAGTCGCGATACGCGCCGGCCTCGTAGGTGACCTCGAGGTACTTCGCGCGCCACGCGAAGCCGGCTGCTGCGGAGCCCGCGATGTCGTTCCAGAGCGACCACGAATCGAGGAGCGCCGTCAGAAGGTCGAACATCACGGCGCGGTAGGGCGGTCCGCCGGCGCCGCTCACGTCTTCGCATACCAGAGCACCACCGACCCGTTGCCGAACACGCGCGACTTGGTCAACGTCCAGTCACGACGCCCGGACAGCCCCGCCATGATCGCCTTGCCGCCGCCCAACGTGATCGGATTGATCACCACCTGCAGCGTGTCGAGCAGTCCGGCGTCCGCGAACTGGGTGATGATGCTTCCGCTCCCGAGGATCACCATGTTGGGGCCGGGCTCGGCCTTGAGACGGCGCATGGTACCAATCACGTCGTCACCGATCACGGTCGTGTTCACCCAGGCGGCCGACTTCATCGTGCGCGAACACACGTACTTGGGGCTCGCGTTCATTCCCGTGGCCACGGAGGGCATGGCCTGCGCGGCCATCGGGGTCGGCCACCACGCGGCCATCATGTCGTACGTGATGCGCCCGAACACGAGCGCACCACTGCCGCTCGCGTTGCCCGACACGAACTCGTTCCACTCGGTGTCGTCGGGCGGCTTGTGCGCGAAGCTCATGCTGCCGTCGACGCCGCAGTAGTAGCCGTCGAGACTGATGTTGAGGAAAGCGCCAAGGGTGCGAGCAGGGGCGGTGGACACGAGAGTCACTCGGGGTGAAGGGAGGGCTACGGGACCACGCGCAGCCAATATGCGACGACGCGCGCATCCATGCCGCCGTCCGCCGCCAAGGCGCGCAGGCGTGCATGCTGTGCGGGCGCGCTGCCGCCGGCGCGTCGCGCCTCGAGCTCTGCCGCGAGGGCATTCTCGAGCCGCTCGTCCACGTCGGCGTCATACGGTCGTCCGGCGCCCAGTCGTTCGGGCCAGGCACGGGCCGACGTGATCAACGCTGCCGCCTGATCCCAGCGGCGGTCGCGGATCGCATCCACGGCCATGAGCAGCTTGGCCTCTCGGTACAGCGCATGCCCCTCGGCCGCCCCTTCGTACGGCAGAATCACGAGGGTGTCGAGCAGCGCACTCGCTTCGCCATGGCGACCCGCAGCCAGCAGCATGCGCGCGTGCGACAGGCCGAGGATGTAGCTGCGGGGAAAGCGCATGACATATCGCGCCGTGGTCGCAACGGCGCTGGCTGCATCACCCGTGGCAAGCTGTCGTTCGGCGAGCAGCTTGCCGTAGCGCCACTCGGTGCTGTCCATCGTGCTCGCGCGTGCGAGGTCGGCGAGCTGTTCGGCCGCACTGCGTCCCGGGAACGTGGCGCGCACGGCGTAGAAGGGCGCGAAGTCGGGGTGTTGTCCCGGCACGGTGAAGAAGCGGCGCGCCCCCGTCGTGTCGCCCACGGCCCAGAGGCCGAGCGCGAGGTAGTAGCTCGGCTTCCAGTCGAGGGTCATGGCGGTGGCGCGGCGCAGCGCCCCGATCACCTCAGGCCGGAACGGGAAGACCATGCGCGGCGAGAGGCGGCTCGCACGTTCGACCAGGGCGCGCGCCGTGGTCGTGTCGACGAGCGATGCGCGCCAATAGTGCGCCTCGGGGTGCTCACCAACGCCCTCGAGCACGCGCAACGCCATCGCCGCTTCGCCCACGTCCTGGTACCACGCAGCCAGCTCGAACAGCGCCTGCTCCGGCAGTTCGCTGCGAACGCCCATCATGAGTTGCGCACCAGCGTCAGGCGTGCCGCGCTTGATGAGTTCCTCGAAGCGGGCAAGCTGCCCGAGTGGGTCGGCCGCACGGAGCGCCGCGAGCGCGAGGGTCAGCGCTTGCGGCCTGCCCGCGCGACGCGCACTGACCACGCGCACGCCGAGCGCGTCAAGGTTGGCGGGTTCGATGGCGAGCGCCTGGTCGGCGTAGTGTGTCGCTCGCCGGTCGTCGTGGCCTGCGAGCCAGAGCTTCGCCAGTTCGGTGTACGCCGCCACGCGATATTCGGCCGATTGCGTCGCGATCTCGAGCCCGTCGCGTGCATTGATGATCCGGCCGAGCCGCCGGTTGGCGAGCCCGTAGTGGTAGTTGGCGGCGCCGTCGTGCGCATCGACCGCGATCGCGCTGCGGCCGAAGCGAAGCGCCGCGTCATAGTCCATGGAGCGCAGCGCGAGCGCCGCGCGGTCGGCGAGCGCTGGCACGAAGTGTGGCGTGATCACGAGCGCGCTGTCGAGAAGCGCGGTGGCGCGCGCGTACTCCCGCTGGCGCAGCAGCTCCTTGCCCTTCAGGTAGAGGCCGTAGCCCGACGACCAGTCGAAGTCGCTCGGCGCCTCGATGGGGCGATCGAGTGCGGCCGCGTTCGGCGCGCTGGTAAAGTCGAGTTTGTGGTCGCCAAGCGTCACGGTCACGCTCGCGAAGTCGACGCCCGCGGCGGGAATCGTGTCGGCGTAGAGCGCGAGCGGTGCGCGCCTCACGCGTGCCGAGTGCAGCGGCTTGCCGGCCACCGTGATCACGAGCGAATCGTCGATCGCCTCCACCGGCGAGATGGCGACGATCAACCGGTCGCCCGCGCGCGTGACGTTCATGGCACCCACCCGGCCCGCCACCACGAACCCCTTGGTGCCGATCACCGGCTGCCACTGCTCGGTCCAGCGGTCCGTGAGGTGCGGCGCAAACCCGCGATGCTTGAACGGAGTGAAGGTGCTGCGCTCTTCCGATTGATTGAAGAGTCGTCCCGACTGCAACTCGGAGTACTGGCCGTCGGTGTCGGTAAGCAGTTGCTCCCAGACCATGCCCTGCCGCGAGAGGCCCCAGATCCAGATCTTCTGCCCGGGCTTCTCGTCGCGCGGGGCCACGCGCGCCATGCCGAGGTTCTGGTCGTGCCAGAAGGCGCCGAAGAAATCACCCGTGCCACCCGTGACGTGATAGCTCTTGTATCCGCCGAAGTCGTTGTTGTCGTACCACGACACGTCGCGGCCGAGCTGGGTGTTGAGCGGCCATTCCCCTTTCTCGCCAGCGTGGCCGATGTAGCTCGTGCCGGGAAAGACATACTGCAGCTTGCCTTGCACCGGAATGCCGGCCGTCATCCAGTGGTAGTACGGCTGTTCCAGCGACGACGTGTTGTGCCAGGTGCTCGTGGTGGTGAAGGCGGCGCGATCCGGCGCGAGTCGCGTCTCCACTTGCCAGCGCGTCAACGTCAGCAGGTCGAGCGCGCCCGTGATGCAACTGACCGAGCCATCGCTGTTCGTGCGCGTGACATAGTCCACCGGCGTGCTCACGTTCGGCGTGTGGCCGATGATGCCGTAGTTGGCCTCGATGCCGCCACTCGTCCACGGACCGCGCATGGCGATGTCGCGAAACTTGACCGCATGGTTGTAGTAGATGAACGGACGGCCACTCTTCTTCTCGATCGCCGCCCAGATCTTGCCGCCGATCTCGGGCGTGATGAGCACTTTGATGTACGCATTCTCGAGCGCCACGATCTTCCACTTCCTGTCCACGGCAGTGGCGGAAAAGCCGTCGAACCGGAAGTACGGGTAGATGCGCCCGACGACCGGAACAGGATTCGGATCGTTGAATGGGTACGTGGGGAACGACTGCTGGTACTCGCGGACGGTGGCGCGGGCTGGTTGAGCGCCGCTCGGAACGGCACCAAGCAAGACGGCAGCGCTGGCGAGCGGCAGGAGCCGCGCGCGACCTGCACGGCGCCCGGTCATCACCTGATCACCAAGATGACGCCCTTGCCCGGTGCGATGCTCAGCGCCTCGCCCGTCGCATAGCTGCGCGCGTCCTGCAGGCCACGCAGGGACGGTGCCGTGAGGGACGCCCTGCTTGCGTCGAGGCCCAGCGCTTTCCAGTCGATCGCGAGCGTCACGCGCGCCGTGTCCGGCGCCCAGCTCGCGATTGCCACCAGCGCGCGCCCGGCGCGCCGGTACACGGTCGCCTGCACGTCGTCACGCCCCGTGCGCACCGGTACGCTGGGCGACCAATAGCCGAGCATCGTCGAACCCTTCATGCCGAACGCGTCCCACAGCTGCCAGAGCGGGCGCGGATCAGCGTTGTCGGACCACGGCATGCGGTTGGTCATGCCATACACCATGCCGCGCCACGGATTGCCGCCACCCTCGAGCATCTCGCCCATGAGCCCGAAAGGAATGCCGCTCACTTCCGTCATGAAGAAGTCGGCCGGGCTCTTCTCGTAGTCGAAGTACTCGCCGAACCACAGGCGGTCGACGTACGGAAAGAGCTCCATGTACAGCATGGCGCTGTTCTGGAAGCCGTCGCGCTCGTTGTACTGGTTGGCGCTGTGCAGGTCCACGATGCCGGGGTGACCATCCTGCGTGAGCAGACGCTTCACCCGCTTCATCGTCGTGCGATCGAACGCGACGTCATCGAGGTAGAGGCCGTCAATCCCGACGTTCCGCACCAGCCAGTTGATCCCTTCGGCGTAGTAGTTGTGCCAGCGGCTCATGCCGCTGTTCACGATTGCGGCATCCTTGAGCTCGGGCACGAACCAGGCGGCGATGTAGTCGTCGCGCAGGTGCTCCTGCAGCCAAGCGTAGCCGCCGCCCTTGCCGGGCGAATAGATCTCGTGGCCGAGGCTGCGCAGCGCGTACGTCTCGTAGGCGCGGTTCGAGAGCTCGCGTACGGTGTTGTAGATCTTGACCTGCATGCCACGCATGTGCGCCGCGTCGATGTACGCCTTCATCGTGTCGTGCGCGATGAACGGATAGTTGATGTACGGGTTGATCGGGGTCGCGTGGTGCACGTTGACCACCGTGGCGCTCGTGGCCTGGATCGAGTCGAGAGGCGCGAACTTGTGGTAGAAGCGGCGGCCCCACTGCGCGTCGGTGTCGATGGGGTGGAACGGCGTGATGAGGAGGTGCGCGTCGAAGCGCAGGCTGTCGCCTTCGGCCAGTTGCCGTTGACCGCTCGTGATGCGTACGAACGTCGTGTCCCCCAACTCCCTCCACGTGATGTGCCCCTGGCCACCGTTGCCCCACGATGGCGGAAGGAGCAGCGGCTTCTGCAGGTAGAAGTTGGTGTTGAGCGGGCGCACGTAGTTCTCGGCGCGAAGAGAGAACTGCAGACCCGCATTCACGCCGCCCAGCCACGCGCCGTCCTGGTTCTTCGTGGCGACGTTCCAGTTCCAGCCGAAGGTCGGCGGCCGCTTCTGTCCCTTGAGGCCCAGCCCCATGGCGTAGGTGGACGCGGCACGGGTGTACGGTATGGTCATCCGCACATCGCCGAGATTTACCGCGCGCAGGGCGCGCAGGCGCATCTCGTAGGTGATGGCACCGTCGAACTCGAGCGTCCCCCGCACGTCGAGCGCGTAGTCGCGGCTGGTGGTGGTCGCCACCCAGGACACCGTGCCCGGCTCGCGACGCGTGAAGCGCACGCCACTCGTCCTTGTGGCGAGCGGGCGCACGCCGCCCGTATCGTCCACCGCATCCACGTCCAGCCGCATCGGTGATGCGAGCACGGGCTGCGCCGCGTTCGACATGCCCGTCATCTCCGGCGTGAAGTAGGTCGCGATCGTGGTGGGTAGGCCGTTGGTTCCGAGGGTGATCGTGCGGCCGAGCACACCGAGCTTGGTGCCCGTGATCGTGATGGGGGTGTACGGGCGGATGACGCTGTTCCGCTGCCCTATGGTGGAGTTGAGCCACTTGAGGCGTGTCATCTTCCACGGCTCGTTGGCGCCGCCGGCCACCACGGTCGAGTTCGTCACCGTGACCGCGAGCGCAACGGTCACCGACGGTTGGCCATCGGCGCTGATCGTCGCGTCACCGGTGTACACGCCAGGCGTGGCGCCCCCGGGCACGTCGACCCCGCACCAGATTGCCTGTACCGTGCCGGCGGGCACGTCCACGCGCGTGGTGAACGGCCTGCCTTCCCACGTGACGCCGTTTGTGTTGATCGACGACAGATGGCTTGCTGCAATTTCAGCCGCGCCTGCCCGAAGACGCGAGAACCGAACGCGCACGTTGGCGAGCGGCTTGCGCGCGTAGACGCCGAGTTGGAAGGCGAGGTATTCGCCGCGGCGCGCCGTGTCAGCGAGGGTGCGCGTGGGGCCGCGCTCGATCCAGTGACGCGGCAACTGGTCGCGCATGCGGATCGAGCGGAGGCGGCTCTCGGGAAACACGAGGTACGGCATTGCGTCGTACGCTCGTTCGAACTCCGCCATCTCGTCGGACGTGGCAATCACCTCCATCGGCGCGAAGCTGTTCAGCGAATCCACCGCCTCGAAGCGCTCCACGACGGCGGGCGGCATCATGACCGACCGGGCGAAGCCTGACAGCCACGCCGAGTCGGCAGAGTTCGTTGCGCTCAGGTACGTGACGTTCGGATAGTTCGAGCGGCCTCCGGACTTGAACGGCAGGTAATACAAGTAGTAGCGGCCCGGGCCCTTCGTGGGCTCGAAGTCGAACTCGCCCGCGTCCTGCGAAATGACGCCACGTCGCACGTTCGCGATAGCGAGGCCGCCCTCTGCGGGCACAATCAGAACGCCCTTGAGTTCGGGGTGACGGTCGGCGCGTCGCCACGGCACCGATACGTGGGCGAATCGGCCGCCCGCGATCACGTGAATGACCGCGCGATGATTGCCGAGCGTCTCCGAGTCCCACGGCTTGTCCGCGACGGTAAACGGTGTGGACTGTGCGCCGGCGGAGGTCGCGGCGAAGGCGAGCACGCACGCGACGGCGCGCAGGATGCGGCGAATTGTCATGATGGGTGAGAAGCTACGGCGCCCCCGGGCGCGCGACAGGGTGCCCCTGTCGGCGGAGGGCAGAGTGCGTGCACTATTAGCAGATGTCGTACGCGTCGAGATGCAGTCGCACCTGTGCCGCTGCCGTCTTGGTGGCGAGCCGTGCTGCCTGGCCGGTTGCCGCACAGGACCCGCCGCCGCGCGCTCCGGGCACGCCACCCGCCATCACGCGTGCGGTCTTCGACTCGGGTACCACCAGCATTCCGTGGTTCTCGCTGGGCACGTCACCCAACGCGCTCCGCGGACCGTCGCGCTCGGGCGTCTTCGTCTCCGCCGTCGGCCGGCGTGCCATCGCCATGGGCACTGAAGACGGCAAGCTCGAACTCTGGTCGTGGCCGCTCAAGTGGCTGCACGACTTCGAGCTGTCGTTCCGCGTGCCCAAGTACTCCGAGCCAATCGTCGGTCGCACGGTGGCGCACACGGTCACGGAGCGCCCTGAAGGTGTCACCATCGAGTACGCGCACGAGCAGTTCACCGTGCGCGAGCACGTATTCGTGCCGCTCGACCTGCCGGCGGTTGTCATCCTGCTCGAGGTGGACGCGATCCGCCCGCTCGACATCATCGCTCGGTTCGCCCCCGACATCCACTACGCATGGCCTGCGGGACTCGGCGGGCAGTACCTCATCTGGGAGCAGAACGCGCGCGCCTTCCTCTTCAGCGAGGGGAAGCAGTCGATCAACGCCTTTCTCGGCTCGCCGGCCGTTACCGGCGCGTCCGACGTGCCAGCGCACATGCTCGCGTCCGCGCCTCCGGAACTGGTCATCGGCGTGGGCAGCGGCACGGAGCGCTACACGGCGCCGCGGTTGGGCGAGCCGCCGGGCAAGAGCGTCAACGGGCACGTCGCGTATATCCCGATCGTGCTCGCGGGCGGCGCCATGTCGCGCGACTCGGCACTCGCACTCTATCACGCGCTCAGCGCGCCCGGCGCTGCCGAGCGTGCGTGGAAGCAGCGCGTCGAGCACGCGGATTCGCTGCGCACCACGCAACTCGCGTTGCACTCGCCCTTGCCCGCGCTTGATCGCGCGGTCGAGTATGCGAAGGTGAACCTCGACGAGTCGTACGTCTGCAATCCGGATCTGGGCTGCGGCCTCGTGGCCGGCTACGGACTGTCGGGTTCTGCAAGTGACCGCCCGGGGTTCGGGTGGTTCTTCGGTGGCGACGCCGCGATCAACTCGTTCGCGATGAACGGCGTGGGGCAGGCTGCGCTCGTGCGCGACGGAGCGCTGCGCTTCTTTGCCAAGTACCAGCGGACTGACGGCAAGATTCCTCACGAGATCTCGCAGGGGGCTGGGCGCGTCGACTGGTTCAGCTATCCGTACGCGTTCTACCACGGCGACACGACGCCGTTCTGGATCCTCGCCTGTGGCGAGTACTGGCGGCAAACGGGTGACACCGCGCTCGTCCGCGAACTCTGGCCCAATCTCAGGCGCGCGTACCAGTGGTCACTGGCCACGGACAAGAACGGCGACGGCCTGATGGAGAATCCATCGGCCGGTGCGGGGGCACTCGAGGTGGGCGACCTCCAAGTGGGTATCCTCTCGGACGTGTACCTGAGCGGCGTGTGGGTCGCCGCGCTCGACCGGTTCGCGCGCATGGCCGAGGTGAATGGCGACGCGACGCTGGCCGTACAGGCGCGGCAGGTGCGTGAGCGCGCGC
>JAYTVE010000025.1:0-8950 GCA_043744185.1 Gemmatimonadota bacterium
GGCATCGTGGTGCTCGCACTCGCCGGGCTCGCGTTCGGCCGCGAGGTGCGGCGCTCGCTGACGTGGTATCTCGCGGGGCTGCTCATCGTGAGCGTGCTCTGGGCGTTGGGCGGCTACACGCCGCTCTACCAGCTCATCTACGCCGTGGTGCCGGGCACCAAGTTCTTCCGTGCGCCCAGCACCATCATCTTCATCTCGGCGTTGGCGATGTCGGCGCTCGCTGCGCTGGGCGCCGAGCGGTTGCTGGCGGGCAAGGCGAGCACGAGGTGGGCAGTAGGGTGGGGGATCGCGGGCGGCGTGGTCATGCTGCTCGCCGCTTCGGGCGGCTTCGCCAACTTCGGCAACTCGATCACCGGTGGTCAACGGCTGGAAGCCATTCAGGACAACGCGGGCCCCCTCATGATGGGCGGCGCGCGCATGCTCGCGTTCCTCGCGATGGTGCTCGCGCTCGGCGTCGCGATGGCGCGCGGCGCGCTCAACGCGCGCATCGGCGTGGCCGTGCTCGGCCTGCTCGTCGTGTCCGATCTGTGGAGCATCGAGCGGCAGTACTGGCCGTTCAGCGAGCGGGCGAGCGTGCTCTACGCGAGCGACCCGACGATCGACTACCTCAAGGCGCAGAAGGAACCGGGCCGCGTACTCGCGCTCAACTTGGGCGAGGGCGCGAACCCGTATGATCCGTTCCTCAAGCACGCTGGCCTCATGATCCACCGTGTGCGCACCGTGCTCGGCTACCACGGAAACGAACTCGGCCGCTACCAGAAGCTCTACGGCGCTGATGATGGCCTGAAGCAAGTGGCCAATCCGAACTTCTGGGCGCTCGCGAACGTGCGCTTCTTCTTGTCGAGCGCGAGCAAACCGGTCTTTCCGGGCATGACGCTGCTGGCCGGTCCCGTGCGCAATGCGGCCGGCTCGATGGTCTATTTGTGGAAGATGCCGGGAAACAACCCGGCGGCGTGGGTCGCGCCGGCCATCGTCAAGGCCAACGACGCGCAAGCGTTCGCGACCGTGCTCGACCCACGCTTCGATGTGCGATCGGTGGCGGTGTTCGACAGCGCCGCGCCGGTAACGGGTGCAGCACTGAGCGCGCTGCCGCAGCCGCTGGCGATCACGGTGGCGGCCACCACGTGGGAACCGGGAAAGATCTCGCTCACGCTCTCGGGGCCGGCACCGGCCGGTAGCGCGCTCATGGTGAGCGAGAACTACTACCCGGGCTGGCGCGTGATGATCGACGGCAAGAGTGCGACACCGTATCGTGCCGACCTGACTCTCATCGGCGTACCGCTTTCCGCGGGCGCTACCAAAGTCGAACTCGAATTCCACAGCGAGACGGTCGCCACTGGCAAGCAGATGGCGATGCTGGGGTTGTTGCTCGGGTTCACCTGGCTGGTCGGCGGCGCGGCGATGGACCGGAGGACAGCGCGTGGCTGATCCGACTCCGATCAAGGCGCTCGTCATCGTTCCGACGTACAACGAGAAAGAGAACCTGCCGAAGATGATCGAGTGGGTTCTCGTGCAGGGCCCGCACTTCGAGATGCTCGTGGTGGACGACGGCTCGCCGGACGGCACGGGCGCGCTCGCGGATGAGGCCGCCGGGCGCGACCCGCGCGTGCATGTGCTGCATCGGCCGAAGAAGATGGGGCTGGGCACCGCATACCTGAACGGCTTCGCGTGGGCGCTCGAGCGCGACTATACGCACGTCTTCGAGATGGACTGCGACTTCAGCCACGACCCGAACCACCTGCCCAAGTTCCTCGAGGCGATCGAGTCGACGGGAGCCGACCTTGTTCTCGGCTCGCGCTATCGGCAGGGGAAGGTGACGGTGGTGAATTGGCCGATGACGCGGCTGATGCTGTCGTATTCGGCCAACCTCTATGCGCGAGGCGTGACCGGCCTCCCGCTCGACGATTCGACCGGCGGCTTCAAGTGCTTCTCGCGGAAGGTGCTCGAGGCCATCCCGCTCAAGGACGTGAAGTCGAACGGCTACGCATTCCAGATCGAGATGAGCTTCCGGGCGTGGAAGAAGGGTTTCAAGATCGTGGAGATCCCGATCGTCTTCACCGACCGCACGGAAGGGGAGTCGAAGATGTCGAAGGGAATCGTCCGGGAGGCCGTCTGGATGGTGTGGCGGCTCCGATACTGGTCCATCCGGGGTTGGGTCTGACCCCCCCGGTCCGGGTCCCCAAGGTCCGCCCACCGGCGTGGGCCGGTCGCCGCTTCTGGAAGATGAGCGGCTCCGGGAACGACTTCGTGTTCATCGACGCGCGAACGGAGCCGGCCGGCGAGCTCGCAACCCCCGAACTCATTTCCCGGCTCTGCGCCCGGGGCACCGGGATTGGGGCGGATGGTCTGGTCCAGATCCGCGCGTCGACGGTCGCCACGATCGGCATCGACTACTGGAACAGCGACGGATCGCTCGCCTCGCTGTGCGGCAACGCGACCCTCTGCGCGACCCGGTTGGCTGTCCTTCTGCAGGCTGCGGACAGCGGCCCCGAAGGCTTCACGATCGAGACCGGGGCGGGGGTTGTGTCCGCGCGCACGGTGTTCGGCGGGCCGGAGTTCGATTTCGCGCCGGTGACCGAAATTCAGACAGTGTCCCGTGCCGATTTGGGAGTCGGTGAATCGAAGATCGGTTTCGCCTTGGCCGGGGTTCCGCACCTGTCGCTGCTGGTCGACGGCGATGCGGGGGCGGACCTGGTCGACGTCGCCGGCCGCGGTCCGGGGCTCCGGAACCATCCGTCCCTCGCGCACGGCGCGAACGTGAACTGGGTCGGTCGGCGCGGATCGAGTGGATGGGCGATCCGGACCTTCGAGCGAGGCGTCGAGGGCGAGACGCTGGCGTGCGGAACCGGCGCCGTCGCGTCGGCGATCCTGCTGAACCAGTGGGGGCTGGCCGGAAGCGAGGTCGCGCTTGAGACGCGGTCCGGACGGATCCTGACGGTCCGGCTCAGGCGCGACGCCGACGAATCCTGGCGACCGACGCTTCGCGGCGAGGGACGTCTCGTATTCGAGGGGACGTTCGGCGACGTCTGAGCGCCAGCGGATGCGGCTTTGATCCGGTGGAGAACTCAGGCCGGCAGCTCCATCTAATGTTGACTGACAGGTTTGATTGCGTAAAGCACTAAATAGGAAGTACTTAGGTACATAGCAACCCACGTAGCTAGTTGCCATTCCTCCAGACATTTCCACTCTGTCAGTTTACATAATACATCTTATACGAAGTACTAACGCCAGCACTGTCGCTGTACTGGCCAGTTCTCAGGGCTAGGCTACAGCACCGATTTCGGTCGGCGGCGCCACAGACGCGGGAGACCGTGGCCGACTCCGATGTCGCTCCAGAGTCGTCTAGTCCGGAGGTTCCGACCCGCCGAGCGGCGGCGAGAGCTGCGGCCCGTGGTCACGATCCTGACGAGAAGTGGCACCTCACCGAGCGGCCCGAATGAGAGGTCGCAAAACATCTTGAGGTCCAACGGCACCGAATTCCCTGGCTGGAGACCGGGGGCCGAGTGTCCGAAAAACGAACAGGGGCGTCCCGTTTCCGGGGCGCCCCTCATCTCAAGTCTGGACCGACGATCGAGTGCTACTTCGCGGCCGTCGCCTCGAGTTCACCCAGTCGAACGCGCGCCTCGGCGCCATGCACCGACTCGGGGTTGTCGACAATCACCTTGTACAGCTTGATGGCCTCGGCAGGGTTGTTGGCCAGCTGCCAAGCTCGCGCGGCTTCCACCTGAAAGCCCTCGCGCTCGCTCCCCTCGGGGGCCTTCTCGGCCGCCTTCATGTAGGCCTTTGCGCCGTCCGCGTACTTCTTCTGGTCGACGAGCCCCGCGGCGATCATCGACTCGACTGCTGCGTGGAGCTGCGCGGGCGCCGAGCCCTGCGCCTCCTCGAGCACCTTGACCCCCTCGGCATACTTTCCGCCCTGGTAGTGCACCTGGGCGAGGAGCAGTGCGGCGAGCGTCCCAGACGTCGTTCCGTGGTAGCGCGGAAGCATCTTCGCGAGGTCCGCCTGGGCGAGCGGCAGGTTACCCGCCGACACCGAGCGCTGCGCCTCGAAGTACGCCTTGCTGGCCGCGTTCTCCTTGTTGACTTCGCTGTCTTGGTAGAAGAACCAACCAGCCACAGCGGCGGCGATGACCACCACCGCGATGCCAACCGTCTTGATGTTCAGGCGAATCCATTCCATCGCATTCTCCAGCGCGTCGTCGCTGGAGCTGGTCGCCTTGCTGTCCATGGGAACCGTCATTCGTCTGGGAGAAGTGGGTCTGGTAAAGCCTCTTAAAATCACCACTTCGACGTAGCAGGGCAAGCGGGGGCGGTTAATCGGCCGCGAAACCGGTCGAGACTCGAGGCAGAATGCTTCTCCCTCGTGTTGCTAGCCGCCTCTGCCGCCTCGGCACCGCTCTTCCCCTTGCCGGGGCCGCATGGTTGGGGCCGGCCTGCGCTTGGGCACAACAGGCGGCCACCGGGCAGATGACCGTACGGGTCTCGGTGATGGAACCGGCGCCGGCCATGACACTGACCGACGCCGCACCATTTCCAAAGCTGGAGCGCGATCCACGCACAGGTGCCGCCTTCCTGCTCATGAACATCGCGACCGACGCGACCGTCAGCACGGACGCGGCAGCTGCCGGCCTGAACCTCCGCTCGCGGATGGTCCCTGCGGACCTTCGCGCGGGGCAACCGGCTGGCCAGGCGTGGCGCGTGGAGCTCCCGGCCGATGATCGCTGGACGGGCGACGCCCTCGAGGTGCGCTTCACGGCGCGCACAGGTGAGGCCGAGACGACCGTCATTGCTCGTGTGCCGGCATCCGCGCTTCGAGCCGTGACAGCGCCGAGCGTCGCGCTCGGTCGTGCCAACAGGGTTTCGCTGCGCGACTGATCTCGAGCCCACCGCGGCGCGCGGTGGTGTCTTCCAGCGGGGCCAAGCGCCTCGCCCGGCGACGGCGCCAGCGGCCGAGCTGCACGAGGGTGGCTAAGCTGAAGAGGGCACCGCGCGCACTGCGGCGCCGCGTGCGCCTTCCCTTCCCGTCTGTCCATGTCCTCGTCCATCGCTTGGGGCGTCCTCAGCACCGCCAACATCGGGCGGAAGCTCGTCAATCCCGCCATTCGCGCGTCACACAACGGGCGGCTGCATGCCGTGGCCAGCCGCGATGACGCACGCGCGGCCGCGTTTGCCGCCGACGGTGGTTTCGCCGTACATCACGGTAGCTATGACGCGCTGCTGGCCGATGACACCGTGCAGGCGGTGTACATCCCGCTACCCAATGCCCTGCACCACCGCTGGACCATCGCTGCCGCCGAGGCTGGCAAGGACATTCTCTGCGAGAAGCCGCTGGCGCTGAGCGCGGCCGAGTGCCGGGAGATGGATGCCGCCGCGCGCGCCAATGGCGTGCTGCTCATGGAGGCATTCATGTATCGCTTCCACCCGCGGACCGAGCGCATGATTGCCATGGTGCGCGCGGGAACGCTGGGCGCGCCGCGCGCGATTCGCAGCGCGTTCACCTTCAAGCTCGCCCGCACGGATGACATCCGCCTCGACGCTGCGCTTGGCGGTGGCGCGCTCATGGACGTGGGCTGCTATTGCGTGAACGTGAGCCGCTCGCTCGCGGGCGCGGAGCCCGTGGAGGTGCAGGCGTGGGCGACGTGGGGCGGCAACGGCGTGGACACGTCGTTGAGCGGTGCGATGCGCTTTGCCGACGGGTTGGTGGCGCGCTTCGACTGTGCGTTGACCATGGAGCGCTGCGAGGAGGTGCAGGTCGCGGGGACCGACGCCACGCTCACGGCCGACGCATCATTCGTGGCGCGACCGACCGGCGTGGACCTCGTGCTCCATCGCGGCAGAGAGAGCGAGAGTTTCTCGTTCGCAGGAGTGGACCAATACCAGCTGATGGTCGAGCATTTTGCCGCTCAGGTACTCGCCCGGCGCGCGGGCCACGCGGCCGAGGTGCGCTACCCGGCGAGCGAGGCCGCGGCAAACATGGCGGTCATCGAGGCACTGCTGCGCTCGGCGCGTGCGGGGGGGCAGCCGCAGCCGGTCGTCCCCTGAGCCACCACGCCATCGCGCTCACGATGCCGATGCCGGCAAACGTGAGCACAGCGTCCGTGAGCACGGTGCCGCGCGCGCCGAGTTGATTGATCTCGCTCCCCTTGCCGTCAAGCCAGGTGACCAAGCTGATGGCCTGATTGGAGACGGCGACGAAAAGCGTGAAGGTGGTGGCCACGGCGCGGCCGTGTGCGACCATCTCGAGGATCATCCCGGCAAAGGCCGCCATGGTGATGCCATTGAAGAAGCGGTAGGACAGTGAGCCCGCCGCGTACGTCGTGGGTGACATCGGCGCGGCGGCCATGGCGAGAGCACAGAGTGCGGTGGCGCCCGCGAACACGCAGTACGCCACGCGCCGGTTCATGCGGTTGATGAGAAAGCCGCCAATGATGGCGCCCGTCGCTGCGAGGATGCCGCCGACCGGACCGTCGACCAGTTCGACGAGATGCGCGTCGGCCTGGTAGTCATGCGCGATGCCGGTCAGCAGGTTGACCAGTGCGCCCGCGCCCACGGGGGCCGCGCACATGACGATGCCGGTCCAGCCCGCACGACTCTTCACGGTCGCCCAGAGATCGACGAAGATCCCGCGCACGCGCTCGATAACTGCCGTCACAGCGCCGGTTCCCGGGGCTGGCGCTTCGATGGGCGGCTCGTCTCCGAGAAAGAGACCGCAGGCCGCGGTCGCGATCGTGATGGCGACGATGACGAGTCCGACGGTGGTGGGCGTCGCGAACTCGTTGAGCCAGATGAGCAGGGCGCCGAGGATGCTGATGCCGCCGACATTGCCCGCCATCTTGAAGCCCGCGGCGCGTCCGCGTTGCACGGGATCCGCCGTGAGGGCCATCAGTGCATCGACCGCGCTCGACGTGGTGGCCGCGCCGACCTGCGCGCCGACAATGAGCAGCGTGTAGGCGCCGAGATGATGCACCGGGTCGGGGAAAAGCACGACCGCGCCCAGGAAGCCCGCGACGATGCTGGTTGCGATGAAGAACCAGGTGCGGCGCCGCATGCCAGTGTCGAGCAGCGGCATCCACGCGAATTTCCACGCGTGCGGCATGAAACCCACGGCCGAAACGGCCGCGATCTGCGCGATGGAGAGTCCCTGTTTGGCGAGCCAGAACGGCACCGCCATCTGGAGCATGCCGACAGCCGCGCTGAATGGCAGTTCGATCACGCCAAACAGGAACGGCGCGGTGTAGCGGCGCGACATGGGGGCTGGCATCGGGGAACGATGCGCGGCGGACCGGGTGTTGGCGAGGGCGTGCGCAGTGCCAAATTGGCTCGCAATCGGCGAGATTGCGGGCACGAAATTATCAGCACTCAAACAACGGATCGACCGCGTGTCATTTTCGTCGCTCAAGCTGCACCCGAGCCTTCAGCAGGGGCTCAAGGATCTGGGCTTTACGCGCCCCACCCCCATTCAGGCGGATTCCATTCCGCCGGCCCTCGAGGGCCGGGACGTGCTGGCGTGCGCCCAGACTGGGAGCGGCAAGACGGCCGCGTTCATCCTGCCCATCCTGCACAAGCTGCTCGACAAGCCGCGCGGCTCGACTCGTGCGCTGGTGCTGACGCCGACGCGTGAACTCGCGGCCCAGATCCTCGAGAGCATGAACGATTTTGCGGTACACACGCCGCTCACGGGAGCCGCGGTGTTTGGCGGTGTCGGCATGGGCCCGCAGGAGCACGCTTTCCGCACGGGCGTCGACGTGATGATCGCGACGCCGGGGCGCTTGCTGGATCACTTCAAGCAGCCGTACGCGAAGCTCGACAAGCTCGAGTTCCTGGTGTTCGACGAAGCGGACCGCATGCTCGACATGGGGTTCATGCCCGACATCAAGCGCGTGCTGCGCCACATCCCGGCCAAGCGGCAGACGCTGTTCTTCTCGGCCACGATGCCCGCGCCGATCGCGATCCTCTCGCGCGAGCTGCTCACCAACCCGGCGCAGATCAACCTCGAGCGCTCAGCGGCGCCCGCCAAGGGAATCACGCAGGCGCTCTACCCTGTGGCCCAAGAGCTGAAGACGCAGCTCTTCCTCAAGCTGCTGCAGGGCGGCGACATGAAGGAAGCGCTCGTCTTCACGCGCACGAAGCACCGTGCGAACCGGTTGCAGGCGCAGCTGGTGAAGGCAGGGATCGCAGCAGAGCGCATTCACGGCAACCGTTCGCAGGCGCAGCGCACGCAGGCGCTCGCCGGCTTCAAGGACGGGAGCTATCGTGTGCTCGTGGCCACCGACATCGCCGCGCGCGGCATTGACGTCGAGGCGCTCGGCCACGTGGTGAACTTCGATGTGCCCGAGATGCCCGAGGACTACATCCATCGCGTTGGTCGGACCGCGCGCGCGGAGCTCACGGGTGAAGCGTTCACCTTCGTGGCGCCGGAAGAAGAAGCGGACCTGCGCAACATCGAGAAGGCGATCGGCAAGCGGCTCCCTCGCGTGACGGTGCCCGACTTCGACTACACGGCGAAGCCGTCGGAGAAGCTCGAGATTCCGCAGGCGGAGCGGATTGCAGCAATCCGCGCGGAGAAGGCGAAGGCGCGCGCGAACGCGGCGGCCAAGCTCGCGCGGAAGGGGCAGAGCGGTGGTGGTGGTGGTGGTCGCTCGACGGGTTCGCCTTCGGGTGGTGGTCGCTCGGGCGGTTCGTCGTCGGGTGGTGGTCGGTCCGCCGGTTCGTCGTCGGGTGGTGGACGGCCCGCCGGCGATGGTGGCAGCGGCCAGGGCGGTGGTCGTCCGGGCGGCAGCGGGGGCGGCTCGCAGGGTGGCGGTCACCCCGGCGGCAGCGGGTCGAGCACGGGTGGAGGCGGCGGTCGCCGGCGCCACGGTGGAGGCGGCGGTGGTGGAGGCGCCTCAGGTGGTGGACGCTCGTCGCGCGGCCCGCGACAGGGCGGGTCGCCCTACCGCTAGGCGAAGCG
>JAYTVE010000026.1:0-8928 GCA_043744185.1 Gemmatimonadota bacterium
CCGGGCGCCTCCGTCATCACCGCATCGCACGCCGCCCCCGCCTCGCGGAAGGCCGTGATCGCGTGCTGGTGCCAGCGGGCTCCGCGCCGAGATGCGGGATTCGAGATGAGGAGAACGCGCGCTAGAATCGCCACACGCCGGTGAAGTCGAAGCCCAGCTGCGGCGGCGTCGCGGCAAAGCCGCGCCCGTTGGCCTGCCCGCACAACTGCCCCACGGTGCTCGGCTCGACGCTCGCCGAGAGCGCATACGTGCTGTTCACGCGATATTCCACCTTGAGACCGAGCAGGTCGGTGATCGAGTACGTCTGGTTCTGCGCCGAGGACAATCCGCAGAGGCCGACATTGCCACTCAGGTACGTGCGGTCGGTGAGCTGGATGCCACCGCCCACGCGCGTGTTCGCGAGCAGGTCCTGCGCACCGTTGCGGTTCCCTCCCGCCGTGGCGCCGCGGTCGATGCCCGCCGTCTGGATCGAGACGACATCGAGGAGGCCCAGCCCGGCGAGTTTGTCCGAGAGCGCGCTGCCCACCGTGGTGATGAGCGCATTGGCCGCTGTGCCGCCCACTCCGGTCTGCTGTGTCGGGTCGCCGACGCCAAGCGCGGGCCCACCAGTGACGAGAAAGCTGATCAGGTCCGATTGCGAGAGCTTCGCGTCGTCGGCACTCTCGAAGTCGAGCGTGGGCAACTCGAGCGTGCCGCCGATCTTGGCGCGGATCTTCCGGTCCTGCTGCACGAGCGTCGAGTTGAACTTGCGCACCGTGTGCACGGCCGCGATGTCGAGCCTCGGGTTGACCTGCGCGTCCTCGCCGAAGAAGCGGATGCTCCCGCGCTCCACGTCGAACGTCCGCTGCACGATCTCGCCGATGTTGAGCCGGTACGTGCCGCGCCGGACGAGCAGCGTGCCGTCGAGCGTGAACTCGGCCTGTGCCGAGTCGAATCCGACGAACGAGCGCCGGCGCGTCACGCGCACGCTGCCGTCGAGGTTGATGTTGGCCTCGCTCGACCTCAGCCAGACGTCCGGTCCCATCGTCACGCGCACGTCGCGCATCGTCAGCGCGCTCGCGAAGCCACCGGTTGCCTGCGGCAACGGCCCGCGGCGCCCGCCCACGGCGTACGAACTGTCCATCTCACGATAGAGCGCCGGGTCGTCGAGCGAGACGATGCGCTTCTGCGAGAGGTCGCGGATGTAGATCGCGCCGCGGTCCACGGTGAGCTGTCCGTCCAGCACCGCTGCGCTCAGCGGTCCGGTGAGGCGCAGGTCGCCGGACACGTCCACGTCGGCCACGCCCGGCTGATCGATGACGTTGAAATCGCCGGCCTTGAGGCGCAACCCGAACACCGGATCGGCCCAGTCGCGGAAGCTGATGCCGCCCGTGAGCGAGAGCGTGCCCGTGCGGCGCCCGCTCTTGAGCCGCGACTGCACGCTGCGCGCATCGAGCTTCTGCATCGCCATGGAATCGCCGAGGAAGCGCAGCTCTGCGCCCAGCCCCTCGACCGTCACGCGACCGAGTCCGGTCACGCGCGACGCGCCGTCGGCCACGCGCGCCGATCCCGTGAGGCGCGGCTGCGCCCACGTGCCACCAAGCGTGAGGTCCACGTCGAGGCGGCCGCTCGCGTCGGAGATCGCCCCCGTGAACGACTCGATCAGCGACAGGTCCGCATCCACCGAGCGGAGGCGGCCGCCGAGCGAATCATCGAGCAGGCGCTGCGTGCGCGACTCCAGCGCGAGATCCACCGGCAGGTGGACGGTGCCAGAGAGCGTGACCGCCGTGTCGCGACGCAGCACCACCGAACCGTCGAGCGCATGATCGGCATAGCGACCCGTGAGCGAGATCGCGCCGAGCGCGCCGGGTCCGAGGCGCGCACCGCGCACTTCGGCGTCGAGCGACATGATCGGCGACGCGCGCGTGCCCGTCACGTGCGCGTTGAGGCGCCCCGTGCCGCGGGCACGACCGTCGGCGCCGGCGAGCGCGGCCAGGTCACCCAACGGCAGCGAGTCGGCGTCGAGGCGCAGGTCGGTGCCGGTTTGCTCGTACGCGATGCGTCCCGAGAGTCGCGCCCAGCCGCTGCGCGAGCCGCGCAGTTCCAGCGGATTCATCGACAGCACGTCCGCCGTGTTCACGAACGTCACCGGCTGCACAAGGTGCCAGCGGTTGTCGCTCGGCCCGATCACGAGCGACTTGATCGTCCAGCGCGCGGTGTCCCCCACGGTCGCGAGGTTGCCGACGAGTTGAGCGTCCGTGCCCGGACGGAACGTCGCCGACATCGTGATGTCGCCGTTGCCCATGTCGCGCGCGTCCTGCTCGAGCGTCACCTCCTGCGCGGCGAGTGCACCGTACTTCACCGTGTCGAGCTCCACCTTCACGTGCAGTCCCTCGCGGGCCGTCACGTCGCGTGCGTCGAGCGTGGCCACCAGTCCGCGTACCGTGCTCCCCTGCCAGAGCAGCTGGCGACCCGTCAGTGTGCCGTGCGCCCCCAGCGAGTCCAGCCGCCCGCTGAGCGTCGCATCGAGCGAGAGCGATCCCGCCAGCGAGTCGCGCGCCGCATCGAGCGCCACGTCCGCGCCGGGACCGTGCTGCGGGTTGAGGAAGCGGCGGAAGCCGCCGAGCGAATCGGCGAAGGCGACGAAGTGCAGCGAGTCGTTGCGTCCCGTCGCGAGCCCGATGCCACCGCCGCCCGAGAGCGTGAGCGCGGCCCCTTCGGCGCGCAGCGTGTCGAGGTGCAGGCGTCCATCGGCCATGTTCATCGACGCGCGCAGGCTGTAGAGCCGGCTGCCGTCGATCAGGCCGCGCCCCGCGTCGATCGTGGCGCTGCCCGTCAGGTCGGCGAGCGAATTGCCCGTTACATCCGCCACGAAGGAACCGAAGAGCGACGTCGTCGGCACGGCGCGCTCGAGCGTGAGTGCGTGCAGGTCGAGCGCCTCGAATGTGCCGCGTCCACGGAACGCGAAGCCCGGCGGGTACGCGTCCACCGTGCCCGCGAACGCGATCGTGCCGCCGTCGCCAGTGAGCCCTTCGCTCGATTCCATTTCGAGTGCCTCGGCCGTGCCGCGCACCTTGAGCGGGCCGTGCACGTTGCCCTTGAACGGCAGCTTCGGATAGCTCCGCGCGATCGTGCCGAGCGCGAGCTGCTGGAATCGCAGGTCGAGTTCGTAGTGGTTCTCGTTGTCGTCGGGCAGCGTGATGCGCCCGCTCCCCGTGGCCACGGTCGTGTCGCCGTCGCCGTCCGCGTGCACGAGCGTCGCGCGCGAGAAACGCATGTCGGTCCACACCGAGTCGAGCACCATGCGGCCGCGGAAGATGCCGCCGAGGCTCGGGAAGTCCGGGTTGAGTCGCTGCGCGGTGCGCAGATCGAGCTGGCGGATGTCGAGATCGAAGCCGTGGAAGGCGGTGAACGCGGGAAAGAGGATGTCGAGCTCGCCCTTGCCCGTGAAGCGCGTCACGGCGCCGGGCACACCGGCATCCGCGAACGTCAGCTTTGCTTCATCCACCTTCCAGTGGTTGACCGGGCCACCGGCCCCCTTGAGCGTCCCGGTGATGTCGCCCTGCCAGTCGTACGGGAACGGACCGCCGTTGAAGCGGCGCATGAGGTCGAAGTTGGCCGGTGCCAGCACGAGGTTCACGTCGCGCAGCCCGAGCACCGGCTCGCCCGACGTGAACGTCATGCTGCCGGTGATGCGCGAGCGGAAGCTCCTCGCATCGAGCCCCGTGAGCACGTAGTCCATCGCATCGAGGTTGCCGCGATGGTTGTGCACTGCGACCCGCACCCTGCCGCCGCCCTTCTCCGGTACGCTCGGATCGATCCACGCGAAGTCGGCCAGACCTGCGGAATCGGACTGGAACACGAGGTCCCATCGCATCGGGATGCCGCCGCCCCACCAGACCTTGCCGCCGCCTCGGGCCACCGTGTTCGGCAGCTGGAAGCGGTCGAGGTTGAACCAGAGTGAATCCTCGTGCTTGCGCACGAGCCCGTGCGCATTCGTGATGCGGAAGGGCGGGTCGTTCTCCACCACGTCGAGCTTGCGCACCACGAACTGCTGCCCCGCGGAGTCCGGATGGTTGATCCGCAATCGCCCGGCCGCGAGCTGCGCGCCGCTCCAGCGGCGCGTCTTCATGTAGCCCTCGGAATCGGCGCGGATCGTCACGTCCCTCCGGGACAGGGCGTGCTTGATGGCGCTGTCGCGCCGCGCACCGGAGAGCGAGTCGTCGGGGAGCCAGGGCTGCACCAGCAGCACCTCGCCGTCCGTGAGGGTCAGCGAATCGATCACCACCCAGTCGCCGAAGTCGCGGAGTTTCGGCGTGAGCCTCGGCTTCGGTGTCTTCGAGGGCGGGAAGATCTTGCGCCAGTTCCAGTCCTTGTCGCCGTGCTCCTTGATGCGGATGAAGGGGCGCGTCACCTCCACGTTCTTGAGCACGATCTTGCGGTCGATCAGGTCGCGCACGTCGTACGTGACATGAATCGGTCCCGTGCGAAGGAACGTCGAATCGAGCTTGTCGCGCAGGTCGATCGAGTCCACCGTCACGTCGCCCAGCAGCGTGCCGCCGATCGATCCCACGTAGAGCGTCCCCTTCACCGCGCCCTTGAGCTCCGCCCTCACGATCTCGCGCACCCAATCGCGCCCCACCTGCGTGCTCGTCACCACGTAGCCCGCCAGTCCGGCCACGCCGAAGAGCGCGCCGAAGGCGAAGCTCGCCGAAATGAGCACCAGACGGCGAAGGCGCATCGCGGCCATCCTAGAACGCCTGCCCGATCGAGATCGACGGCGTGAGCCGCGACCAGAAGTCGCCCGGTGGCAGTGGGCGGTACGTCGAGGGGCAGAGTGTGCCCGTCGGCGGCGTGCCCGACGCGAACGTGTTGCCGGGACTCACGCAGTAAAGCGCACCGCTCGCGGGCCCTGCGCCAATCGGGTTGTCGTAGTACGCCGGGCCTGCGCCGCGCTGGTACCAGTTGTAGCCGAGGTCGAAGCGAAAGGCGCCGAATGCCGTGAGCACGCGCAGCCCCACGCCGGGAGTCCAGCGCAGTTCCGATGCATCGAAACCGGGCGACGTCCCGCTGCGGTTCCACACGTTGCCCACGTCGGTGAACACCGACAGCTGCAGCAGACGGCTCAGCAGCGGGCTCTGCACGCGGTACTCGAGGTTCGCCACCACCATCGTGTTTCCGCCCACCGGCACGACGATCTCGCGCGTCTTGCCCGGCGTCGCCTGGAACGTGGTCACTCCCGCGACGACGACCGTGTCGTAGTTGAGCGTGCGATAGACCGCGGGTCCGAGTTCGTTCGGCCGGTAACCGCGCACTGTTGTCGGCCCACCCGCGAACAACCGCTCCTGAATCGGGATGAACTGCCCCTCGCTCCCGAGGTTGAAGCCGCGCGTGTCGAAGATGCCGCCAACGCGAAAGCGCGCCGCCAACACCCCCGTCTCCCCCACGCGCTGGAAGGCGCTGAAATCGAGCACCAACTTGTTGAAGCGGATGTTCGTTTCCGACCCGAACGTCGGCGACGCATGCCGGAAGTCGAAGCGCGCCGTCACGCCGTGCGACGCGCTCACCGGCCGGTCCGTCCATTCCTTCACCGCCGCGATGCTCACCACCGCCACGCGCTGCTCGCGCTGTGCGTTGTCACGATCGGCCTGGTCGCAGAGCTGGTTCACCACGCAGAAGAAGGCGGGTGACGCCACCGTGCGCCCGAATTCCAGCGAGTATCCGACCGTCAGCGGCACCCCCCACACCTCGAGCGGACTCACCGACACGTTCAAGCCGATCGGCGTCACGCGACGATAGGCGTTGTACTCCGAGCGCTGTTCCGAGTACACCGTGATCACCGGCACGGTGCGCAACCCGAACAGCACCGGCTGCCGGATCGAGACGCCCACGTAGTAGTTGAGCGTGTCGCCGTACTGGTCCGCATACGCATCCGGATGGCAGAGCGAGTTCGCGCCGCTCCACTTGGCCGGTTCGCCCACGCCGATGCGCGAGACGCGCGCCGTCGCCTCCACGCGACGAGCGCCACCAAAAAAGTTGTAGTCCGTCAGCGTCCCCTGCGTGCGAAAACAGTCGATCGTGCCCCACCCCGCACCGAGCGATGCCGCGTAGCGCTCTGCCTCCGTCGCCTTGAGCACGAGCCGGGCGCTCGAGTCGCTTCGGTGCCCCGCGCTGGAATCGAGCTCCACGCGCACCTGGCTGAACGCCTCGGTCGCGTAGATGCGCCGCTGCCCCGCCACGAGGTCGCGCTCCACGTAGAGGTCGCCGGGCGCGACGCCGAAGATGTTGCGCATGTCGTCCGGCGCGGTGCGCCCCACGCCACCCTTGCTCCCCTCCACCTCGACCACCACCTCGCCAATGTGCGTGCGCTGCCCCGGCGCCACCGCGAGCTCGATCGTCGCCGAGCGCTTGGCGCGGTTCACCTCGTAGTTGCGCAGGACGTCGGCGCGCGGATAGCCGATGTTGCGCATGCGCCGCAGCAGCGAATCGCGCGCCGCGTTGATCGCCGACTCGTCGAAGATGCCGCCGCGCTTGATCCGCAGGTCGTCCGTGAGGTGCGCACCCCCGGGCAATCCGGCAATGCCGCTCACCGTGAGCGAGTCCACGATGATCGGCAGTCCTTCCGCCACGAGAAAGCGGATCGACACCTCGCGCCCGTCGCGCCGCACCGCCGTATCCACCGTCGCCTGCGGAAAGCCGTGCGTGCGATAGTAGAACTGCAGCCGCAACACGTCACCCGCGAACTGGCGCGCATCGAGGCAGCGCTCCGTCGAGAAGGTGCGCAGGAGCGGCACGCGCGCCAACCAACTCATCGAGGTCGTCACGATGCGACTCGCGAGTTCATCGTCGCTGATCGCGTTGTTGCCCGAGAACGTCACCTGCCGCACCCGCTCGCTCGTCGTCTCGCACACGCTCGCGTCCTGCGCGCGCGCTCCGCTCGGCGCGACCGCGCACAGGCTCACGGCACACGCCAGCGCCCACACGCGCGCCCACACGCGCGCCCACACGCGCGCCGGGGCGCCCAGCCGACGTCGGCACGCGTAACGCTCGCTTCGCATCCGTCGTGGTGGGCTAGTTGGGGCCAGGGGAACGCCTCGCGCGCGTTCTTTATAAATGCGTGCGCGCGGGAAATTGACGCCCCCGCCAGCCAAGGGTAACTTCGCGCGCGTAACCTCTTACCATTGAGAAAGATACGCGGTTCCGCACGGGCACGGCTCTCCCTCGTTCGTGCCCCCTCCTGAGAGGCCCGTCCGATGTACTGGAACGATTATCAGCGGGAGGCCGGCCGCACCCGCAACCCCGCCCTCGACGCCCGTGATCGCGCACTCGACGCGGCCGCCGGCCTCGCCGAGGAAGCCTGCGAAGTGCTCGGCGTCATCCGCAAGCACCACATGCAGGGGAAAGCCCTGGATTACGATGCGCTTCGCCTCGAACTGGGGGACGTGCTCTGGTGCCTCACCGCGGTCGCCACGGACCACGGTCTGACACTCGAAGAGGTCGCCACGGCGAATATCGACAAGCTCCGCGCCCGGCATCCGGAGGGATTCGGCACCGGCTGAGCGGAACTTCGGCAGCGCGTCCAAACCCTCGGGCACCCGGCGGCTGTCCAACCCGCGTCTGCCACCCTGTCGAGAACCCGCATGCGTCACCTCGTCCTCGCCGTCCTTGCCGTCGCTGTTGCCACATCTGCTGCGTCCGCTCAGGAGGTGCTCGGTCGCAAGGACCGCACCTTCTCCATGTCCGAGAAGGTGGCGGACGGCGCGAGCATCCGGATCTACTCGCCGATCGGCGACATCATGATCACCGAGGGCACCGGCTCCACCCTCGTCTTCAAGGCCGAGAAGGACGTGGACCGCGGTGACTACGCCGACATCGGCTTCGTCGTGCTGCGTGGCCGCGACGGTATCACGATCTGCGCCGTGACCGACGCCAACGATGACTGCGACTCCGACGGCGTGCACGGCGCGCGGAAGGGCGAGAGCTGGCGCCGCTGGCGCGATCGCGGACGCGTCACGCTCACCGTCGAGGTGCCACGTGGCACGCGGCTCCGCACGTCGAGCGGCAACGGTCGCATCTCGGTGGCGGCCGCCGTCGTCGACGCGCGTGTCTCGAGTGGCAACGGCCGCGTGGACGTGAGCGGCGTGCAGGGACCGGTCACGGCATCCAGCGGAAACGGTGACGTGTCGGTGCAGACCACTTCGGGCCCCGTCAATGCGTCGAGCGGCAACGGCCGCATCCACGTCGAGATGGACAAGCTCGCCGGCCGCGACGACATCACCCTCTCCACCGGCAACGGTCGCATCGAACTCGTCGCCCCCGCCGATTTCTCCGCCGACGTGGACGCGAACACCGGCAACGGCTCGGTGACCACCGATTTCCCGATCCAGCTCATCGGCCGACTCTCGCCGCATCGCATGCGCGGCACGATTGGTGACGGGGCGCGCCGCCTCCGCATGTCGAGTGGCAACGGCGCACTCGAGATCCGCAAGAAGGCGTAGCGCGCGCTTCGCGTCGGCTACGCGCGCGCCGGGTCGAGCCTGTGCTCGGTTCGGCGCGGTAGCCACTGCGCAATTCCGCTCACCCACGCCTCGAAGGCCAGGTCGGACACCCCCATCGTGTCCACGAAGCGCGGCAGCAGGAGCGGCGCGCTGCCCGTGTCGGCGAGGCGCGGCACGCACGTCGTCGCCGAGGTGACGCCGAGCTCGCCCAACCACGTCACGAACGACGCGCTGTAGTCGCCGCTCGGATAGCAGAAATGGGTGCGGCGCACCGTGTCGCCCATCATCGCTGCGAGCGACGAGCGATTGTCCTCGATCTCGCGCTTGAACTGCGCCTCGTCGCGCGGCGTGCGGTGCCGGTGCGTGTGCAGCTCCACGTTCACGATGTCGCGCGGCAGCGCGCGCACCATCTCGGGTGTCATGATCGCCAGCCGCCCCGACGCCGTGAAGG
>JAYTVE010000027.1:0-2681 GCA_043744185.1 Gemmatimonadota bacterium
GGCCCCTTCGTGAAGAAGGTCGATTGGAAGGGCACGTCCCTGGCCGACGGAGGCGGTGCCGCCATCATTGGAATGCCGGCCGGCCTCAACGCCGGCGCCGCCACTCGACCCGTGATCGCGGCCGGCCTGTTTGGCGCGATCGTAGCCGACCAGGCGGCCTACGAGAGCAACACCGCCGTCGGCGGAAATGGCAGCGCCGTCTTCAACGCAGCGGGCGAACTGGTCGCCATCCATGCGGGCAAGGGCGCGAAGGGCTACGTCGGCGTACCACTCAAGCCGGCGCGCAAGCTGCTTCCGGAGGAAGTGCGGAAGGAACTTGGCCTCTGACGCGATCTGGTCCGCCGAACGAGATGTGTGGGCCGTGCGCGCGTCCGCTCGCCCCTAGCGCGGGGGCGCGCACCGCGAGAGGCTTCTGACCTCATGCGAACGGTGGACACCCTCGTGCTCGGCGGCGGCATCAGCGGCCTGAGCGTTGCTGCGGAAAGTGCTCGCGCCGGACTACGAACCCTGGTCGTGGAAGCCGAGGCGCGCGTGGGCGGCTGCCTTGCCTCGCCGCGAACGCCGGACGGCTACTGGTACGAGTTGGGCGCGCATACCTGCTACAACTCCTACACCGGCCTGATCGCGCTCCTCGAGGGGCGTGGCCTCGCCGAGCGTCTCGTGCCGCGCACGCCTACGAAACTGCGCTTCCTCGCCGACGGCCGCATCTCGAGTGGCGCCAACCTTGGCGCGCTCATGCGCCGTTTCAGCTGGCTCGAGCTCGCGCTGCACGCGCCGCACATGCTCGGCGCCAACAAGTCGGGCCGTTCGGTGCGCGAGTTCTATGCGCGCATCGTCGGGGCGGGGAACTACCGCGACACGCTCGGTCCGATGCTGTCCGCCGTGCCCTCGCAGTCTGCCGATGACTTTCCGGCGGGCATGCTGTTCAAGTCGCGCGACACGCGGCGCACGGACCTGCCGCGGAGCTTCACGCTCGAGGGTGGATTGCAGTCAGCCGCCGAACTGCTCGCGGCCGAACCGGGGCTTGAGGTGCGCACGGACGTGCGTGCCACGCACGTGCGCGTTACCCCGACAGGCTACGACGTCGTGCTGGCAAGCGGTGAGACCCTGACTGCCACGCGGCTCGTGATCGCCACCAACCCGTCGTCCGCCGCCACGCTGCTGCGAGAGGCCGCACCCGACGTGGCCGCGATGCTCGCGCGCGTGCGCGAAGCGAGGGTCGACACGATGGCCGTGGTGCTGCCGCTCGCGCGCGTGCCGTGGCCGATCACCATGTTCGCCGTGCCCATCGGCGATGTGCTCTACTCGGTGGTGACGCGCGATTCGGTGCCCGATCCGCGCTTCCGTGCCTTCACGTTCCATTTCAAGCCCGGGCTCGAGCGGTCGTCGCGCGTCGCGCGCATGACCGAGATTCTCGGCGTCCGGCCCGACGAGCTTGGCCAGATCGCGGAGCGGCAGGCAATCCTGCCGTCGCCCGTGGTGGGGCACGAGCGCCTCGTGGCGGAGCTCGACGCCGCACTGGCGCACAAGCCGCTCGCTGTCGTGGGCAACTACTTCGACGGCCTCTCGATTGAGGACTGCGTGCAGCGATCGCGCAGCGAGTGGGCGCGCCTGCGTCCGACCGCCTGAGCCACAGGCGCGCTCGCCTCTCGCCGTCAGCCTGAACCGGGCGCATCATTCCCTGATGCATGCACACCTCGTCCCGATCATCGCACTCGCCACCGTACTGGTGACGACTGCCTGCGCACCCGCGAGCACACCGCCGCCGGAGAACGTGCCGGCGGATGTCATCATGCCGCCCATCATCGTGCCGGCGTCACGCGCGCCGGTCATCGCCGCCGCAGGCGATCTCGTGTGCGTCGGACCACTCGAGGCTGCATGGGAGTGCCGCCACGAGGACGTGGCGCGAGTCATCGAGACAGTGGCGCCTGACGCCCTCCTGTTGCTGGGCGATCTCCAGTACGAGTCGGGGACGCTCGAGGAATTTCGCGCGCAGTTCGAGCCCACGCTCGGCAAGTTCCGTTCGATCACGCGTCCCGTCCCAGGCAATCACGAGTACTTCACCCCGCGCGCGCGCGGGTACTTCGACTACTTCAACGGCGTCGACAGCGCGACGGGCCTCGCTGGCCACCGCTCGCGCGGGTACTACAGCTACGACGTGGGCGTGTGGCACCTCGTCGCGATCAACAGCAACTGTGCCGCCATAGGTGGCTGCGCGCAGGGCAGCGCACAGGAACGCTGGCTCCGCGCCGATCTCGCCCAGCACCGCAGCAAGTGTCTGCTGGCGTACTGGCATGCCGCACGCTTCAGCTCGGGTGGTCATGGGGACGCCCGCGAAATGACCGCCATGTGGAGCGCGTTGCAGGATGCGCGCGCCGACCTGGTGCTCGCGGGCCACGATCACGATTTCGAACGGTTCGCCCCGATGCGCGCCGACGGGACGCGCGACGAGACGGCCGGCATTCGTAGCTTCGTGCTCGGCACTGGCGGGCGAAGCGCGAATCGGTTTCTGAAGATTCGCGCGAACAGCGAGGTCCACCGCGACGACCTCTTCGGCGTGCTGCGCCTGACACTCGACACCGGGAGCTACACCTGGCAATTCGTGGACGCCGCGTCCCAGAAGCCCGCAGACGAGGGCAGCGGTCGCTGCAAGGGGCCGCCTCCCGCTGAACCGGCGTGAT
>JAYTVE010000028.1:0-2675 GCA_043744185.1 Gemmatimonadota bacterium
GCTGCGTACGCGCCGCGATTCGCTGGAGGGCGAGCTCAACCGCATCGCGGTCGTGGACCGCAAGCGCATGGTGGCGATGCGCGACGGCGTGCGCATGCAGGCCGACATCTACCGACCGAAGAACGCCACGGGCGGCGTGCCGGTCATCTTCTCGCGCACTCCCTACAACTTCAACTGGTGGGACGTGCGCCTTGGCGCCCCCTCCGACATGAGCACTGCGATCGAGGCGGTGAAGCGCGGCTATGCGTACGTGATCATGAACGAACGCGGCCACTTCTTCTCCGAGGGGAAGTACGACATCCTCGGCGCGCCGATCACGGACGGCACCGACGCCATTCAATGGATTTCCGGACAGCCGTGGGCCAACGGCAAGGTGGGGTTGATCGGCTGCTCGAGCACCGCGGAGTGGCAGATGGCGGTGGCGGCGCAGGGGCCCGCGGGGTTGGCGACGATCATTCCGCAGGGCTACGGCGCCGGCGTCGGGCGCGTGGGGCCGTACTACGAGCAGGGCAACTGGTATCGCGGTGGCGCGGTGCAGATGCTGTTCATCGCGTGGCTCTACGGCGAGCAGAACCAGGTGCGGCCGATGTTCCCGCCCAACGCGACGCAGGCCGAACTGATCCAGGCGTCCAAGCTGTTCGACCTCGCGCCGCAGATGCCGCCGGTGGACTGGGACAAGGCGCTGGCGAAGCTGCCGAGCTTGAGCATCATGGAAGCGGTGGGCGGGCCGAAGGGGATCTTCGCCGATTCGATGGAGGGGATTTCGACGGGCGGCGCGATGATGAAGCGGACGCCCAATGATCCGGCGTGGTACAAGGGCGGGCTCTTCCACGACGACATGGTGATCAACGTGCCGGGGCTCTGGTTCATGTCGTGGTACGACGTGAGCGTGGGGCCCAACCTCGCGACGTACAATCACGTGCGAAAGACGGCGCGCCCCGAGATCGCGAACCAGCAGTACGCGGTGATCGCACCAGTGCTGCACTGCTCATACAAGCGCGCGACGGAGAACACGGTGGTGGGCGAGCGCAGCGTGGGCGACGCGCGGCTCGACTACGACGCGCTGACGTTCGGGTGGTTCGACCACTTCCTCAAGGGCGAACAGAACGGGCTGCTCGACACGCTCCCCAAGATCCGCTACTTCACGATGGGCGCGAACAAGTGGCAGACGACCGACACGTGGCCGCCGCGCGGCGCGGAGCCGCTGTCGTTCTACCTGTCGAGCGAGGGCGGAGCGAACACCAAGGACGGCAACGGACAGTTGACGATGAATCCCCCACGGACGGACAAGCCCGACACCTTCCAGTACGACCCGATGCATCCGGTGCAGAGCTACGGCGGCAACGTCTGCTGCACGGGCAACGCGGTCAAGGGCGGATCGTTTGACCAGCAGCAGATGGAAGCGCGGAACGACATCCTCGTCTACACGAGCGAGCCGATGAAGGAAGGGATGGAGGTGAGCGGCCCGGTGGAGCTCACGGTGTACGTGAGCACCAACGTGAAGGACACCGACTTCACGGTGAAGCTCATCGACGTGGGGCCCGACGGAAAGGCGTACAACCTCGACGAGTCGATCCAGCGCGCGCGCTACCGCGAGGGGTACGACAAGGAAGTGTTCATGGAGTCGGGCAAGGTGTACCCGGTCAAGATCGGGCCGCTGACGACGAGCAACTACTTCGCGCCGGGGCACCGGCTGCGCATCGAGGTGTCGAGCTCGAACTTCCCGCGCTTCGACCGCAACATGAACACGGGCGGCAAGAACTACGACGAGACCACCGGCCCCGTGGCCACCAACGTGGTGCATCACTCGGCGAAGTACCCCACCAAGCTCACGGTGACGGTGGTGAAGAGGGCGCCGCAGCCGTAGGGCACACGCTGACCAGGAGACTACCGATGAAGGCGCTCGAACACCGCATTCCGCCGCCGCTGGTCGCCTTGGTCGTGGGTGTCCTGATGTGGCTTGCCATGCGGGCCTTCGGCCTCGCGCCGACCACGAGCGACTACCGTCGCGCCGTCAGCGTCGCGCTCGCGCTCCTTGGTGTCGTCACGGCGTTCACCGGCGCGCTCACCTTCCGCCGCGTGGGCACGACGCTCAACCCGCACACGATCGAGAAGGCATCAACGCTGGTGACGAGCGGCATCTTCGGGGTCACGCGCAACCCGATGTATCTCGGGTTGACGATCGTCCTCTCGGCGTGGGCCGTGTGGCTCGGCTCCCCGTGGCTTCTCGTCGGTCCAGCGCTGTGCGCGCTGTTCCTGCAGCGGTTCCAGATCATGCCCGAGGAGGCGATGATGCGCGAGAAGTTCGGCGCCGAGTTCGAGACGTATTGCGGGCGCGTGCGACGCTGGCTGTGATCGGGTGTGTACGTCGCGCGGCCGCCCTTGAAGTGCTCGATGACCATGAAATGCACGGTGCGGCTCCGTTGATGCTGCCTACTTGAGCACGCCGATCTCGACGTGCGACGGCGAGGCCGACGTGCGGAAGACGCGGTGCGTCTGCGCGCGGAAGTCGCCCGCCTTGGCCTGGAAGATGTTGGGCACGAACTGCTGCGGGTTGCGATCGTAGAGCGGGAACCAGCTCGACTGCACCTGCACCATGATGCGGTGGCCGCGCTTGAAGGTGTAGGCCTGCGCGTGCAGGTCCACGGTGAACGGAAGCACGGTGTTGGCCTTGA
>JAYTVE010000029.1:0-2666 GCA_043744185.1 Gemmatimonadota bacterium
TTGCCCGAGAGCGTGTCGCCGATGGTCACGTTCACCGTCTGCTTCACCGGCTTCCACTCCAAGCCGTGGTACACCTCCACCGTGTACGCACCCGCCGGCACCATCAGCTCCGTGGCGCCGGCCGCGTGGAAGTAGTGCACCTCGAACGCACGCTGCTTGCGATCGTAGCTGTCGTCCGCCTGCCGCCACACGCCGTCGGGCACCCACGCGCGACCGTCCGCGCCGGTTACGCTCACGCGCGCAGCTATCGGATGATTGAGATCGTCGAGCAAGCGCACGCTCAGTCGGCCGAGCGCGCGACGGTATATGCGCCGCGTACGCGAAACGGTGAGCGTGGTACCGCTCCGCACCGCGATGACGCGGATCTCGGGCGCACCGCTCTCGTTCACAAGGTAGGCAACCCGCTGCCCATCAGGCGACCAGCGCGGATTGGTCGCGTCGTAGTCACCGAAGGTGAGCTGGTACGGGTTCTTGCCGTCCGCGGTCATCAAAAAGAGCTGATGCCACGCGCGCCCCACGTACGACGCATACACCACGCGTCGTCCGTCCGGACTCCAGTCGGGCTTGGCGCCCCACGTCGTCTCCTCGTCGCGCAGTTCGCGGCCGGCGAGCGTGGCGCCGGCGGCCGGCAGCGCGGCGCGCCAGATCCCGCCCGATCCCCAGATGTGACCGGCGTTGTTCACGTACAGCAGCTCGCGCCCGTCGGGGCTCCACGCCGGGCTCACCGCGTGGTCCCACTTGCTGTAGTAGTAGCGGGGCAGCGCACTCGCGGTATCGGCACTGATGCGGCGCACGCCGCTGAGCGCGCCACTGCTCACTTCGCCCACGTACAGGTGGAACCGCCCCTCGAGCTGCGTGCTCATCCACGCCAGCCGCTTCCCATCGGGCGACCAGCGTGGCTCGAGGTTCACCGCGCCACCGCTCGTGAGCGGCGTGACCACACCACTCGCAACATCGAGCAGTTGCAGTTCGTACGCATCCTTCAGGTAGCGCGTGAACACCACCCACTTGCCGTCGGGCGACACGTCCGGCTGGTGGTCGTAGCCGGGGCCGTCGGTAAGCTGCACCGCCTCGGCGGATCCGAGCACCTGCTTCCACAGCGTACCGTTCATCGCGTACACGAGCGTCGCGTCGTCGAGCCAGGCGACTGCGTGCGGGCTCGTGGTTACCTGCGGCACGTAGAGGTTGCGCCAGTAGTACGGGTGGGGCACCGTCACCTGACTCAACACCGGCCCGCGTTGGGCCATCAGGAGATTTGGTAAGAGGCAGGCGATCGCCAACGCCAGACGGCCCCGGAAGTTCATCGCGCTAGTACCCCCGCCTGCGAACCTGCTGAACCTTCGCCGAAAGCAATTCGGTGACGACGTCTGACACCGTCGTCGCTCGTTCTGCCGCCATCTGCTTCAACTCGTCAACCGTTCCCAACGGCAAACGGACCCGGACCACCACGTCTGTCTCCGGTCGCGAGCTCACGGCGTCACCTCCGCGCTCCCCAACTGCTTCACCAACGTATACCAGAACGCCAGCGCATCATTGAACGCCTTCACCCCCACGCGCTCCTCCTGCCCGTGCGCGCGGCTCGGCTCGCTCTGCTCCCCGAACTGCGCACTCACGCCGTACGTCGGAATCCCCGCGTTCCGCGTGAACACGCCGTCCGTCGCGCCGGTGCTCATCTCCGGAATCACCGCCGCCCCCGGAAAGCGCTCGGCCGTCAGCTTGGTGAATACGCCCATCACATCCGCGCGGAGCGGCGACACCGGGCCACCGACGACGTCCCAGTTCTTCGTCACCTTGAGCTTGGCACCCACCACGCGCTGGATCACCGCCAATACCGAGTCGGTCGGATCGTCGGGCAACATGCGACAGTTGATGTTGGCCCCCGCTCGCTGCGGCAGCGCGTTGTCGGCATGCCCGCCATCGAGCAGCGTCGCCACGCAGGTGGTGCGCATCACCGAGCTCCAGTAGCCGTTCATCGCAGCCAGCTTGGCCGCGGCATCCAGGTCGATCGGATCGCCTGCGACCTTGAGCATCAGCGCCGCAACGTCCGGCGTCTGCGTGGCCGCGCCCTGCTTGAAGAAGGCGCGCGTCACCTCGTTGAGCCGCACCGGGAACGTATGCTTGCTGAACGCGGCCAACCCCTCGGCCAATTCGTAGATCGCGTTGTCGGCGCGCGGCACGGAGCTGTGCCCGCCGCGATTGGTGGCTTCGACGCGGAAGTTCGCGTACACCTTCTCGCTCGCCTGTACGGTGTTGGCCACGGGCCGCCCCTTGTCGAGAGCGCCGCCACCGCCATCGGTGTTGAGCGCGTACTCGGCGTCCATCTTGTCGCGATGATTCGCGAGCAGCCACGCGATCGACTTGCCATTCGTTTCCTCGTCAGCCGAAAGCGCGACGACGATGTCGCGATCCGGCACCCACCTCTCGCGCTTCCAACGCACCATGTTCTGGATGAGGTTGGCCGCGCCCGACTTGTTGTCGTCTGAGCCGCGCCCGTAGTACCAGCCGCCCTCTTCCTTGAACGTGAACGGATCGAAGGGCCAGTCCTTCGGGTTCGCGGCCACCGCGTCAATGTGCGCCATGAGCAGGATCGGCTTCTTCCCCGACTTGCGACCGCGGAGCGTGGCCACAACCGCCGTCATCTCCGGCGTAGGCCCGAGCAACAGCAC
>JAYTVE010000030.1:0-2665 GCA_043744185.1 Gemmatimonadota bacterium
GGAGGATTACGCCGCGCTTGCGATTGCCGCCGCGGACCAGGCCGGCTTGCGGCTGCGCGACACGGACCGGATCGCGGAAATCCTGCATGGCCATCGGCAGCGGATCGGGACGGTGCGGTGACGGCGACCTGGCCGATCTCGACGTGCCCGCGGTGCGGTACGCGTCACGCCATCGCGCCCCACGGGCGACTCGTCCCCCACGGGTCGTGCATTGACGTCATCCCAACGATCCACCTGCTTACGCAGCGCCTCATCGACCTGTTCGACGCAGCAGCGGCCACGAACGCAGACGTATCGATCTGGGAACACGCGGTGCCGGGCGCGCATGCCGCGCTGGTCGCGTGGGCCGAATCGCACGGCCTTCCGTGCCGCGCGCCGATCCAAGTCGACGCCACATGCACCGTCACTCGCGTCGCACCCCGCGGCGAGACCAACGCGGACATCCGCGTCTACGTGCGGACGGGCACGCCATGACCGCCGCCCTCATCCACGCGCTCGCCTGCCTCCTCGACCTCGGCCACTGCGCGCGCCTCGCCGCGACCGCGCACGGCCTCCGCTGCGTCGAGGTTCGGCTCGTCTCGAGCTGCCCTGTTGATCGCCCCGGCTGGCACGTCGTGCTGGGCGTCCCGGTATGCACTCGCCTCTGTCCCGATGGGCGGCCGACCTCATGACCACTGTTAGCGATAGGAGCTGAACGATGGGACTCGATACCACTCACGACTGCTGGCATGGCGCATACAGCGCGTTCATGCGCTTCCGCGAAAACCTCGCATCTGCCATCGGGCTGGAGTTGCGACAAATGGAATGGTTCACCGACAACGGGCGGCCGTTCCCGGCGAAGGAAATTGAACCGCTCGTCATCCTGCTGATGCACTCTGACTGCGACGGAGATATCGAGGTCGAGGATCTGCTGCCTCTCGCGGCGCGACTCGAGGAAGTTGCAACGCTGATCGAAAGCGGCGCGCCGCCCGACGACGCAACGGGGTTGTCGATAACCAGAACATCCGACGGGATCGTAGTCGAGAGGCATGGCGGCCACCTCACGCGCAACGGAGGGACCGTCGGCGCAGCGCGAACCTTCGCCGAGGGCTGCCGTCTCGCGGCATCTCTCGGCGAGAAGGTCGGGTTTCACTGATGAGCCTCCCCAAGATCCTCAACCTGACTCCGCATGCCATCACCATCCCGGTCACGTTGGATCCCGAGATGGGGCCGTGGACCCTCGCGCCGTCTGGATCGATCGCCCGTGTCGCCGAGCACGCGGATCCATCGACACCGATTGGCGACATCCCGACAAGCCGCATCGAGTACGGCAACGTCGAGGGATTGCCCGAGCCATCGTGGCGCACGCTTCCCCATCCGTGCGACGTGCCCGGCGCGGTCCCCGAGGGCAGCAGCTTCTGCCTCGTGTGCGGCGCGCAGGACGGCCACCACGGCGCGCCTCGAGAGATCGCGACGTACTACGTTGTCTCGTCGGCCACGGCGGAGGCGGTGCGGAGCAGCGGTCGCACGACCGAAGACCTGCTCGTTCCAGGCCAGCAGATCCGCGACGATGCGGGACGCATCGTCGGCTGTCGATCGCTCGCGAGAGTTCGATGATCGAATCCCACCGCCGCCGAGGCACAGCCGTGACCCGCTCCGCCTACCAGATCAGCGTCTACAGCGCCGGCCTCGGACACGCGTACGAGATCCGAGACCAGCTCAGCCGCGTCGTGCGCAGCGGCTGGGGCATCGGCAACCAGCAATCCGTTTACGCCGACGCTCGCCGCGTCGTGCAGCAGCTCGAGCTCGCCGACGAGCGCCACACCACCTCGGAGACTACATGACCACCTGCGCCTGCTCCTTCTCCTCGCCCGCCGCGCCGCACACCGCCGAGTGGCACCGCGCCCACAAGGCGCACCACCTCGCGAAGTTCCCGCTGACCTCCGAGGCCACGATCGCCTCGCTGGACTTCCTGATCTCGCTCGCCTCCACCGGCCGCATGCAGGCGCCGCGCATCCGTGGCGAGCGGGGCGTGATCTGATGGCCACGATCCTCGCCATCGATCTGCTCGTGGTCCTGCTCGTCGCGATCCTCTGGACGTCCGCTATGGATCGCGAGGACGCCCGCCGTGCTCGCCGCCGTGCCGGCCTGCCGACGATCGGCCACGACGAGCTCGTGCCGCGCGCTGTCGCGATCCCGGCCGCGTACCGGCGCAGGATGCCGCGATGCTGACCTACCGCACCGACGCCGACCAGCGCGCCAACGCGCAGGATCGCCGCGACCGCCTGCGCTCGATCGGCCAGTGCATCAACGGCCCCGAGGTCGGCATCGTGTCGCGCCTCGGCACCGAGCACGGCCCCGTCGTCTCCGGCGGCAAGTGCCAGCGATGCATCGACCTCGCCAAGATCTCGTACACGCGCGCGCCGCTGCGCTACGTGACGATCCGCGCCGTCGTCGAGTCGCTCACGGCACTGGCGCTCGACAACGCCGAGGACCGCGAGACGCTGATCCGCGCGATCGAGCACAGGCGGCGCTGTAGGTAGCTCGTGGCTGACAGCAGCCAACTCCGTCGAGTCGGAGCACGAACGCGAACCGCCGCAATCCGCGGCACCAACCAACGAAACGAGAAATCATGTCGCTACTCGCAGAAGGTATCTGGCCGTGCGTCGTCACCAGCGCAGCGTTC
>JAYTVE010000031.1:0-8848 GCA_043744185.1 Gemmatimonadota bacterium
GGCGACCGGCAGGTGCTCTCGGACGCAGCGCTGCTGCACGACATCGGCTACCACATCAATTACGACAAGCACCACAAGCACTCGTATCACCTGATCCTGCACGCCGACCTGCTGGGCATGACGCCAACTGAGCAGGTGGCCGTCGCCAACATCGCACGCTACCATCGCGGGTCGGCGCCCAAGAAGACGCACGAGAACCTGGCAGGCCTCACTCCCGAACTGCGGAAGCAGATTCGTCGCCTCTCGGCCATCCTGCGTCTGGCCGACGGACTTGATCGCGGGCACGTGGGCGGCGTGGCCGACGTGAAGGTGCGCTGGCTCCAGCGCGCGATTCGCGTACATCCGACGCCGGTACCGCGCGCCGTGTTGCGCCTCGAACTCTGGGGCGCCGCGCGCAAGGCGCAGCTGCTGGCGGATGTCGCCGGCGTTCCCGTGGAGGTCGTGGGCGGCGACGGGAAACCCGTCGAAGTCCGCACCGACGACGGCGACGGGGACTGAGCCGCGCGGGCACTAGCCGCGCCGTTCTGCGCGGGCGAAGGCTCCCCGCCATGATGACGTCGTATTCTCGAGCGGTCGCGCAGGTCCAACGCGCCGCTGCTGCCCGAACCCTCGCCGTGGTACCGTCGCCTCGATGCTCGCGTTGGCATCGCCGGCCATCGCCCCTGCCCAGGTCGCACCAAAGCCGGTCGTCGAGCTCGGTGATCGCGGTCTCACCGCCACCGGAACCGACGGGTTCAGCTACATCAACCTCCGTTTCGGGCGCAGAGTCTGGGCCAGCTGACCACCGTCGACGACGAGGACTTGCAGTTCGCGAGCGCCGACCGATTTGTCGTGAATGCCGCGTTCACGCTTGATCGTGACGTCGGTATCTTCGCGACCTACGCGAACCTCAAGGCTGACCTGCCCTTCCTCGTTCAGAGCGCGATCACGTCGGGCGACGGGCGGAACCCTGCCAGCGGTGGCGCAGGACTCGCCTACACCGCGCGAGTGGAACTGCTCCCCCTCGGCGCGTTCACCAACGGCGGCGACTATGTCGAGGGCGACCTTGCCCGCGAGCCGACGCCAAAGCGCTCCATCGGGTGCTGTACAAGCACGCCGGCTTCGCCCTCGCCGCAGAATACGCTCGACGGGCTGCCCCAAATCCCATCACCGTGCAGGGTGGCGAGACGCGCTTCGTGTTGACGGGCGACGGCATCACGGTGCAGGCCTCGTACCTGCGCGACGACAACCTCGAGGCGGCACTCCGCGCCTCCCTCGTGCGACCCAACGCCGAGATCGCGGGGCTGCGTGGCGCCGATCGCCAACGGCAGCTCGCGGCCGGCGTCACGCGCTACCTCAAGGGACATCGGGTCAAGGTGCAGGGCGACGTCATGCACGACGAGTTTCGCAACCTGCGCACCGGCGCGCTTCTCGCCACCTGGGGCCTGCGCACCTCGATCGAGTTCGGGCTGTAGTCGCGCGGACTCGAAAGCGAAGCAGGCTCCTACGCCCGAGGGCTGCGCGCACGCTTCTTCTTCAACTTGCCCGATGACAGTGGCAACGGCGTGTCGGGGAGCGCTGCCATTGCGCCGCTGTTGCGCGCCTGGCCCCAGCTCTCGCGCAGCAGCGCCTGATGCGTGCCCCGCTCGAGGTCACCGGCCGCTGGGAGCCGCTGCGCGTACGACCCGTCCGCCCGGAGCTCCCACGCCTGCCGGTTGTCCGCCAGACACACACCCAGCACGCGGGTCAACCGTGCACGGTGCGCCGGCTCTTCAACCGGAACGATGACTTCGACGCGCCGGTCCAAGTTGCGCGGCATCCAGTCGGCCGAGCCGATCAGAAACTCGCCCTCTCCATCGTGGTGGAAGTACCAGATGCGCGAGTGCTCGAGAAAGCGGCCGATCACCGATATCACGCGGATCGTCTCGCTCGTACCCGGAATGCCGGGGCGGAGGCAACAAATGCCGCGGATGATCAGGTCGATCTCCACGCCAGACTGGCCAGCGCGGTACAGCGCATCGATGATGTCGGTATCCACCAACGCGTTCATCTTGGCCGTGATTCGCGCCGGCCGCCCCGCTCGCGCATGGTCAGCCTCGCGCGCAATCAACTCCATGAAACGCCCGCGCATGTTCGTGGGTGCCACCAGCAGCTTCCGGTACAGCTTCTGGCGCGAGTAGCCCGTGAGCAGGTTGAACAGGTCGGATAGGTCCGCGCCAAGCGACGGCGAGCAGCTGAAGAGACCGATGTCCGTATAGAACCGGGCCGTCTTGCCATTGTAGTTGCCCGTGCCAATGTGCACGTACCGGCGGATCCCCTCGGGCTCGCGTCGCACCACGAGTGCGATCTTCGAGTGCGTCTTGAGACCCGGCAGCCCGTAGGTCACGTGCACGCCGTACGACTCGAGCGTGCGCGCCCACGTGATGTTGTTCGCCTCGTCGAAGCGCGCCTGCAGCTCGACGAGCACGGCCACCTGCTTCCCCGCCTGCGCCGCCTCGGTGAGTGCACGCACGATGGCCGTCTCGCCGCTCGTGCGATAGAGCGTCAGCTTGATGGCCAGCACGTTCGGGTCGGCCGCCGCCTCCTCGAGGAAGCGCTCCACCGTTCCCTGAAACGAGTCGAATGGGTGGTGCACGAGCAGGTCGCGCTCGCGGATCACGTCGAAGATGGACTTGGTCTCGTCGCGCACCTCGGTCGGTGTCACCGGCGTGAAGGGCGCGTCGTGCAGCTCCGGCAGGTCGATGGACGCGAGCGCCATCAGGTCGCCCAACTCGAGCAGACGACCGCCATCATGCACGTCGCGCGACGAGAGCGGCGCCACGGGATCGTCCACGTCGTGCAGCTCGTCGGCCAACAGCGTTCGCAACTCCGGCGGCATCCCCTCCTGCACCTCGAGGCGCACCACTTCGCCGAAGCGGCGGCGAAAAACCTGCTCCTCGATGGTCGCGAGCAGATCCTCGTTCTCCTCGATGGAGCCGAGGTCCAGATCCGAGTAGCGCGTCACCCGGAACGCGTGCCACCCCAGGATCTCCATCCCCGGGAACAGCGCCCCGAGGTTGGCCCCGATCACCTCCTCAAGCGGCACGAACTGGTGCGGTCGCCCGAAGCTCACCCACCGCGGCAGGCTCTTCGGCACCTTCACCCGCGCGAACTGTTCACCGCCCGTGTCGGGATCCCGCAGTCGCACGGCGAGCGACAGTGAGAGGTTCGAGATGTACGGAAACGGGTGCCCGGGGTCCACCGCCAGCGGCGTCAGCACGGGAAAGACCTGCGACTCGAAAAACTGGTCCACCGTCGCCCATTCGCTCTGCGTGAGGTCGGCCATCCCGACCAGCTTCACGCCAAGGGCCGCGAGCCGCGGCAGGATCATCTCGTGGAGGCACTCCCGCTGCCGCGCCGACAGCTCTGCCACGCGCAAATGGATCCGGTCCAGCGCCTCCTGCGGCGAGATGCCGTCGGGGCCCGACATCTGCACTCCAGCGGCCACCTGGCGACGGAGTCCGGCGACGCGCACCATGAAGAATTCGTCGAGGTTCGTGCTGAAGATCGACAGGAACTTGAGCCGCTCGAGCAGCGGCGTTCTCTCGTCGGTCGCCTCGTGCAGCACCCGGGCGTTGAACTCGAGCCACGAGAGCTCTCGGTTCAGGTACAGGGCGGGTGTGGGGTAGCTGTCGGTAGTCACGTTGGCGTCCGGGAGCCTACAGACGACGAAACGCCCGTGGAGGCCACGGACGTCGACGCGTCATCCTTCGCATAATGTCTAGCGTACGCCGAGGTGAAATGGCAGTCCTCATGCAGACCCGTCGTGGTACAGGCGCCGTCCCGATGCAGCCAAGCCGAGTGTCTCATTTCTGGCCAGCAGTCAGCGGACGAATTTGCTAACTCATTCGCCCTAAAGGGGATGTGCAGCTTGAATGAGCAGGTAGAAGAAAGCCGCCATCAAGCCCGAAGCCGGAATGGTCAGGATCCACGCCCAGACAATTCCTCGGGCAATACCCCAGCGGACCGCCCGCACTCGATTGCTGGCTCCGACTCCGACAATCGAGCCCGTGATCGTGTGCGTGGTGCTGACCGGAACGCCGAACGCCGACGCACCGAGGATAACCAGAGCACCGCCCGTCTCCGCGCAAAAACCGCCGACGGGACGGAGCCGCGTTATGCGCGAGCCCATCGTGTGGACGATGCGCCAGCCACCGAACAGCGTGCCCATCGAGATCGAGGTGTAGGCGCAAACCTCCACCCAGAGCGGAATGGTCTTCGTGTCGGCCACGTACAGGAAGTGCGCCCACCCGGTCTCGTTCGCGAAACTCGGAGAGACCGACACAAGCAGCCCGACGATGATGCCCATCGTCTTCTGCGCATCGTTGCCGCCGTGCGAGAGCGACAGCAGCGCCGACGAGAACAGCTGGCCGGGCCGGAACCACTTGTCCACCTTGGCCGGCGTGACGCGCTGGAAGACGTTGAGCACAAGCACCATCAGCAGGAACCCGAACAGGGCCCCCAGCAAGGGCGAGATGGCGATCGCGGAGAGCGTCTGAATCCACTTGCTCCCCTTGCCGGTGGCCAGCGCCGCGAACCCCGCCTTCGCGATGCCGGCTCCTGCGAGGCCGCCGATCAGCGCATGCGAAGAGCTGGACGGAATCCCGAACCACCACGTGACAAGGTTCCACGCGATGGCGCCAAGCAGCGCGCCCGCGATCAAGTTCGGCGTCACGATGGCCGGGTTCACGAAGCCGCTCGCAACCGCTTTGGCGACCGCCGTCTTGACGACGAACAGCGCGGCGAAGTTGAAGAATGCCGCCCAACACACCGCAGCGAAGGGCGACAGCACCCGGGTGCCCACGATCGTCGCGATCGAATTCGCGGAGTCGTGGAAACCGTTGATGAAGTCGAAGCAGAGCGCGATCAGGACAATCGCGAGAACGTACGTGACCACGGGATCAGCTATTCTTGAGCGAGATGCTTTCCAGGACGTTCGACACGTCTTCGGTCTCGTCAATCGCCGACTCGATGGTGTCGTACAGGTCCTTCCACTTGATCACGTCGAGCGCATCGGCGCCAGGCTTGAACAGGTCCGCTATCGCTTCACCGTAGATGGTGTCCCCTTCCTCCTCGAGCCGCTTCACTTCGTTCCCCGCCGCGACCACCGACTGACGCTTGGTCATGTCCGTCACCGCTCGCTCGATCACGATCGCCGCTCGGTTGAGCACGTCAGCCAGGCGATGGGCCGGCTCGCGGATCTCGGTCACCCCGAAGAGCTTCGCGCGGCGCGCGGTGCCGTCCACGAGGTCAATCACGTTGTCGAGCCGGTAAGCGAGGAGGTGGATGTCCTCCCGGTCCATCGGCGTCACGAAGCTCTTGTCGAGGCGGGCGATCACCTCGCGCGTCAGGTCGTCCGCCTCATGCTCGATCGCCTTGATCTGGTTGACGAAATCGTCGAGGCGATGCGGCTGCACGAACATTTCCGACAGCAGCTTGGTCGAGTTCGTCATGCGGCGCGCCAGCTCGCCGAACAGGGTAAAGAAGCCTTCGTCGCGGGGAATGAGGCGCACGATGTTCTGACTCGCTCTGAGTGGGAATACGCGAAGAACTTACGGACCGGAATGCCCGGTCACTCGCAGCGCCGGGCACCGTGACGCGGCCGTTACACGTCGCGTCGCCCAAAGCTACCGCCAGCCGGAGCGCGTCGCACGCGGGCAGGCGGATCTGGACATTCCGACCGATTCGGCCCCGCCGTGGCGGACCGCCGCGCCCCCGCGTACCCTTGCCACGACTCCTTCCCTGTCGCCCGCCATGACCGCTCGTGTCGCCGCCGGCTTTGCCCTGCTCCTCGTGCCGCTCGCACTCGGTGCCCAGAGCCCCGCCACCTTCTCCCTGGCTCAACTCAAGGGGTACCCCGTCCCGAGCGAGCTCGCCGCTGCCGGCCGGGCCAACCGGATCGCGTGGGCTGTGGACGAACGGGGACAGCGCAACGTGTACGTCGCCGAGGGCCCGGACTTCCAGCCACGAAAGATCACGACGTTCAACGAAGACGACGGGCAGGAACTCACGTCCGTCCAGCTCGCCGCAGACGGCCGCTGGGTGGTGTTCGCCCGTGGCGGCGAGCACAGCGCGAACTTCGACGCGCCACCGCCAAACCCGCGCTCCCTGCCCGTGGCGCCACGGGTGCAGCTCTTCGCGGTGCCGTTCGCTGGCGGCACCCCCAAGCTCCTCGCCGACGGCGACGAACCGCGCATCTCGCCGCGCGGCGACCTCGTGGCCTTTGAGCGCGACCGCGCCATCTGGATCGTGCCGGTGGACGGAAGCGCGGCCCCCCGTCGCTGGGTGAGCAGCAACGGCATCCTCGAAGACATCACCTGGTCGCCCGACGGGTCGCGGATGGCGTTCGTGTCGCAGCGCGGCGATCACGCGCTCATCGGCATTTTCACGGACAGCGCCACCCCCATCCGCTGGCTCGCGCCCTCGACCGGCCGCGACGGCTCCCCGCGTTGGAACCCGGACGGCACCCGGATCGCCTTCACTCGCCGCCCGGGCGCGGGCGGTGAGCCCGACTCGGTGCTCGTGCCGCACCACGTCCCTTGGTCGATCTGGACCGCCGACGCGGCCACCGGCACGGGGCGCGTCCTCTGGACCGCACCAACGACGCTGCGCGGCAGCGCGCCGGGCACGCATGGTGGCGCCAACCTGCACTGGGCGGCCGGCGATCGCATCGTCTTCCTCAACGAGACCGACGGCTGGCCGCATCTCTACAGCGTGAGCGCGGCCGGCGGTACGCCGCTCCTGCTCACGCCGGGCGCGTACATGGTCGAGCACGTCACGATGAGCCCGGATGGCCAGTATCTCGTCGCGTCCGCCAACACAGGTCCGGAGTCGCTCGACCTCAACCGGCGGCACGTGCTTCGCATTCCGGTGGATCGCGCCGCCGCCCAGCTGCTCACACCCGGCACGGGACTCGAATGGATGCCGGTCGTTACGGGAGATGGCAGCACCATCGCCAGCTTCAGCGCGACGGCGCAGCGCCCCGCCGTGGCGGCCGTGATGGCCGCCGACGGCAGCGCACGCCGCACGATCGGCGAGGCCAGCATTCCCGCAGACTTTCCCGTCGCGCAGTTGGTGAGGCCCGAAGCCGTGACCTTCGGGTCGACAGCGGGCCTGACGGTGCACGGACAGCTCTTCCGACCGACCGGTGCGACGCTCAAGCGCCCCGCCGTCATCTTCGTGCATGGCGGCCCACCGCGGCAGATGCTGCTCGGCTGGCACTACTCCGACTACTACGCCAACACGTACGCGGTCAACCAGTACCTCACCAGTCGCGGCTTCGTGGTGCTGTCCGTCAACTATCGCCTGGGCATCGGCTACGGCCGCGACTTCCAGCACCCGACTCGCGCGGGAATGTTCGGCGCATCGGAGTACGACGACGTGGTGGCAGCAGCCAAGTGGCTCGCCAAACGCGGCGACGTGGATGCAACCCGCATCGGCATCTGGGGCGGCTCGTACGGCGGCTTCCTCACTGCCATGGCGCTCGGCAAGGACTCGAAGTTGTTCGCCGCGGGGGTGGACCTGCACGGTGTGCACGACTGGACGAGCGAGCGCGCCCGCGGATTGCTCGCGTACGATCGCGTCGAGCAAGTACCCGACAAGGAACGGGCGATCGCGATCGCGCGTGCGTCATCGCCCATCAACCACGTGAAGACGTGGACGAGCCCCCTCCTCCTCATTCACGGAGACGATGATCGCAACGTGCGCTTCTCGCAGACGGTCGATCTGGTGCAGCGTCTCACGAAGCGCGGTGTGGAGTTCGAGGAACTCGTGATCCCCGACGAAACGCACCATTTCATGAAGCACGCCAACGGTGTGCTCGCCGACTCGGCCACGGCCGCGTATCTGGAAAAGAAGCTGCGGCCGCCACAGCCGTAGGCGTCCCGTGCGGAGACGCGGACCGGCGTGCCTGTCACCCCGAACGCAGCGAAGAAACTGATTTTTCGCCGACCCGCTCAGCTCGACACGACGGCGTGCACGCCCGTCGTCCGCCGCTCCACGCGCACCTCATCCTCGAAGAGGCGCACGAGCAGCACGCCGGCCACGAAGCCACCCACGTGCGCCCAGACCGCCACGCCGCCCGACACCTCGCTGCGCAGCGGCCCCAGTTGCGCGAACGCCTGCGCCAGCTGGAGGAAGAACCAGTAGAGCAGCACGAGCCACGCGCGCACCGGCACGATGAAGATCACGAACAGCATGTTGACGCGCACCATCGGATAGAGCACGAGGTAGGCGCCCATGATGCCGCTGATCGCGCCGCTCGCCCCGACGGTCGGCACCGGAGAACGCACCCCGGACGCAATCTGCGCCGCGGCCGCCACCAATCCGCACACGAGGTAGAACGCGAGATAGCGGCGTCGCCCCATGCTGTCTTCCACGCTGCCACCAAACACCCACAGGAACAGCAGGTTGCCGAGCAGGTGACCCCAACTGCCATGCAGGAAGATCGCGATCAGGGGCGTGAACCAGTTGATGGCCTGATCATCAATCACACAGGCCATCCCGTTTCCCATGGGGATGTAGACGCCCACCGCGACCTGCTTGGTGATCTCGCCCGGCACCATGCCGTAGTCGCACACGCTCGCGGCGAGCGTCACGGGGTTGAGTCCAGCGCCCTGAACGAACACCCAGACCAGCACCGTCGCCACAATCAGGCCGACCGTGATGACCGGCGCGCGCATGGTGTCGTTTTCGTCGCCGAGAGGAATCATGCCAAAGCCAAAGTAATGCGAACCGAAACTGTCGGGGTGACTGTCATTCTGACTCATACCAACCCCTTCAACCACAACGATTTACGCCAAAGAGGCGCGAAACGGCGGTCCTGACCTTG
>JAYTVE010000032.1:0-2653 GCA_043744185.1 Gemmatimonadota bacterium
GGGCAGCTTCACGGATGTGGCCATGCGAACCTCAGGTGGTGCCGGGAGTCAGAACTGCGAACATGCGAAGGGTCATGCCGTCACGCCTTCCAACCGGTCCTCGAGCTCCGCGGCCGCCTCGCGCAGTTGCGCGAGGGTGTCCGCGTCCGGACGCCAGAATCCCCGGTCGGTTGCCTCCAGGAGGCGCTGGGCCATGCCCGACGCCGCTGCAGGGTTCATGCGGGAAATGCGCTCGCGCATCTCCTGATCGAGCACAAAGGTCTTCGAGATGTCGGTGTACACCCACTGCGGCACCGATTTCTCGCCGGCCGTGGCCGACCACCCGAAGGTTGTCGTCACGTGGCCAGCCAGATTGCGCACCCCCTCGTAGCCCGTCTGCAGCTGGGCTTCGTACCACTTGGGGTTGAGCATGCGGGTCCGCGTTTCCAGCGCCACCTGCTCCGTCAGCGTGCGCACCTTGCCGGAGCCCGCAGTGTGATCCCCAAGGTACACCGGAATCGCCTCGCCGCGCGCCCGTTCGGCTACGCGCTGCATGCCGCCGAGGCTCTCGACGTACTGGTCGATGTCCGTGGCGCCGAGGTCTATCGAGTCGATGTTCTGGAACGTCAGCGACGCAGTGCCAAGGAGGTGCTGCATCAGCTCCGGACTCGCCTTGGGCTGCCCCTTGGTGCCGTACGCGAAGCCCTTCCGCTTCACGAACTGGTCGGCGAGCTCGTCCTGTTCGCTCCACTGCCCCGTTTCTACCAGGAGGTTCACGTTCGAACCGTAGGCGCCATCGGCGTTCGAGAAGACGCGGAGCGCCGCCGTCTCAAGGTCGCACCGCATGGCGGCCATCGTCGCGAGCGCATGCTTCCTGATGAAGTTCTGCTCCTCCGGCTCGTCGGCCTGCGCGCAGATGAGCGCCGCCTCGGCGAGCAGCTTGACCTGCAGCGGAAGCAGATCGCGGAAGATGCCGGAGAGCGTCACCACGACGTCTACGCGCGGGCGGCCCAGCTGCTCCAGCGGCACGAGCCGCGCGCCAGAGAGACGGCCCACCGAGTCGAAGCGCGGCGCGACGCCCATGAGCGCGAGCACCTGCGCGAGCGGAGCGCCCTCGGACTTCATGTTGTCGGTGCCCCACAGCACGAAGGCCACCGTCTCGGGAAACTCGTGCCCGTCCTCCATATGGCGCTTGACGAGCATGTCTGCGCGCGCGCGGCCCTCGAGCAATGCAAAGGCGCTGGGCACGCGATACGGGTCGAAGCCATAGAGGTTGCGGCCCGTGGGCAGCACCTGCGGATTGCGCATCAGGTCGCCGCCCGGCGCCGGGGCGATGTAGCGGCCATCGAGGGCCTTCATGATGCCCGGCAGTTCGTGGTCTTCCTTGAGCAGCGCGTCCACCTGCCCCAGCTGCTCGATGATCTGGCTGACCACCCCGATGTCGGCGCCGCTCACCGTCAAGTGACGTCGCACCCAACTGTCGCGCGCCGCGCCGTCCGTACCCCAGCTCTCCGCGCCCGTTTCCACGAGCTTCTCGATGAGCGTGCGAGCCGCGGCGTCCGACCGGTTGAGCCGATCACCCGAAGGCTCGCTGCCCGCGATCGCATCGACCAGGGACGGCAGCCCGCGATCGGGACGCGGAATGCGCGCCATCTCGAGCAGCGTGTCGCGGCGAGCGGGCGCGTCCATGGCCTCGCCCACCGTATGCAGCCCCACGGGAATGAGCGCGTATTCGAGTTCCAACAGCTTCTCGCGCACCTTGGCCACGGCCTTCTCGGCCGCTTCACCCGCGACCCACTCCGGCTCGGCCGCCGCGAGGTCGAGGGTCGATGCCTGCTGCTGGATCATGGCGAGCAATGCCTGCGCATCATCCGCCTGCGTCTTGTCGAGGGCGCGATAGCGGTCGAGGCTCGACTTGAGCTCGGCCAGCTCGCGGTATAGTCCGGCGTTGCTGATCGGCGGCGTGAGATACGTGACCGTGGTCGCACCGCCACGACGCTTGGCGAGCGTTCCCTCCGACGAGTTGTTCGACGCGTAGAGGTAGACGTTCGGCAAATCGCCGATGAGGCGCTCCGGCCAGCATCCGGCCGCGAGCCCTGCCTGCTTGCCCGGCATGAATTCGAGCGCGCCGTGCGTGCCGAAATGCAGCACGACGCTCGCCTGGTAGTCTTCCTTGAGCCAGCGATAGAAAGCGCTGAAGGCGTGCGTGGGGGAGAAGTTCCCCTCGAAGAGGAGCCGCATCGGGTCCCCTTCCCAGCCGAACGACGGTTGGACGCCAATGAAGACGTTGCCGAAGTGCACGCCCATCACGAAGAGCTGGCGGCCGTCCGTGAGCTGCTTGCCGGGAGCCGGCCCCCACGTGCGCTCGATCTCGTCGAGGTAGACCTCGCGGCGGACGTGATCGTCCACCGACACGAAGGCACCGACGTTCGCCGGCGCACCGTAGCGCTGCCGGTTCCCCTCGGTGATGCGCTCGCGCAGGTCGTCCGCCGATGACGGCAGGTCGACGTGGTAGCCCTGCTCCTTGAGCGAGGCCAGGACGCGCTGCAGCGAGTTGAAGACGGCGATGTACGCCGCGCTGCCCGTGTTGCCCGAGTTCGGCGGAAAGTTGAAGAGGATGATCGCGACCTTGCGAACGTCGCGCGGCGTGCGACGCAGCTTGATGAGGCGCGCG
>JAYTVE010000033.1:0-2646 GCA_043744185.1 Gemmatimonadota bacterium
GGTGTCCGAGGCCGCATGGACGATCACGGGCAACGACTACGTGTTCGACGTGACGGCCGACCGCTTTTTGCATCACATGGTGCGTTTCCTCGTGGGAACGATGGTGGACGTGGCGTCAGGCAAGCGACCGCTGCACGACCTGTCGAGGCTGCTCGTCGCCTCCACCAACGACGAGGTCTCGCCGCCGGCGCCCGCGCACGCGCTCTTTCTCGAGCAGGTCACGTATCCCTCCGACCTCTACCTCGCCCCCGCATGAAGCTGCTGGTTGCGTCTGCTGACCTGGCCGAGATATCTGCGCTCTGCGATGCGGGGCTCGCCGACGGCGTGTACACGACGCCGTCCCTGCTCCACGCGGCTGATCCCGGCGGCGATCCCTTCACGCGTCTCGACGAAATCTGCCGATTGGCGAATCGTCCGGTGTATGCCATGGTGGGCGCGGCGACGACGGGCGACATCATTCGCGACGGACGCGACCTCGCGAGGCTCTCGGACCATCTCGTTGTGCGCGTGCCGTTCGTGGAAGACGCCGTGCCGGCCATTCGCCGACTCTCGGCCGAGGGGGTGCGCGTCTGCGCGACGTTCGTGTTCAACGCGGCGCAGGGGCTGCTCGCCGCCAAGGCCGGCGCAAAAGCCGTCTCGGTGCAGACCGATGCGCTCGAGGCGCACGGCGAAGACGGCGCCGCGGTGGTGAGCGGGATCCACGACCTGTTCGCGCGGCATCAGGTGCCGTGCGACGTGCTGGCTGTTCCGGTCACGTCGCCGGCGCGGCTGCTGGCGCTCTCGCGCGCCGGGGCCGACGTCGTCGCGATGACCGCGCCCGACCTTCGCGCCATGCTCCTGCACCCGCTCACTGATCGCGGCATGGACCAGCACCTGAGCGAGCTGTCGCGGCAGCGCGCTGGAGGCACGGCGTGAAGTTCCAGCTTGTTCTGTTGGCGCTCCTGTTGGGCGCGTGCGGCGGTGGCGACAGCGCCTCGCTCGCGCGCGGATCGCTCGCGGTGCCCTCGGCCACGGCGCAGGCGGCCCTGCCTGTCAATTCGCCGCGTCGCACGGTGATCACCGACGCTGTGCAGAAGATTTCGCCGGCCGTCGTCACCGTGCAGACCGAAGTGGTCGAGCGCGCACCGATCGACCCGTTCGAGCGATTCTTCGGCGGCCGAGGTGGCGAGCGGTCCAGCGCGGGCATCGGTTCCGGATTCATCACGCGCGCGGATGGCGTGATTGTCACCAACGCGCATGTCGTCGCGGGCGCCACCAAGGTGTCCGTCGCCCTGCGCGACGGGCAGACCTACTCCGCAAAGATCCTCGGCTCGGACGAAGTGAACGACCTCGCGGTGCTCAAGATCGAGGCGAAGGGCCTTCCCACAGCCAAGCTGGGGACGAGCGACGACCTGCTCGTGGGCGAATGGGTGATTGCAATCGGCAACCCGTACGGCTTCCTGCTCGGCAACAGCGAGCCGAGCGTCACGACCGGTGTCGTGTCCGGGGTCGGGCGCAACCTCGTCGGCCAGGGTCAGGGCAGCGGCGTGTACGTGGACATGATCCAGACCGACGCGGCGATCAATCCGGGCAACTCGGGTGGCCCGCTGGTGAACGCGAACGGCGACGTGATCGGGGTAAACTCCTCCATCTACTCGCCCACGGGCTCGTCGATCGGACTCGGGTTCGCCATTCCGATCAACCGGGCGAAGCGCGTGACCGAGGACCTGCTCGAGCACGGACAGGTGCGTCGGCCTTGGGTCGGGATCAAGCCGGCGATCGCGGCGCAAGGGGCGGACGGTGCGCGTGCGGGTCTCAACCGTGGCTTCACCGTGCAGACCGTGGTGCCCGGTTCCCCGGCGGCCAAGGCCGGCATTCGTGCCGGCGACCTGATCGTGAAGTCGCGCGCGCGTCAGCTGCGCAACGCCTACGACTGGGACGCGGAGCTGCTCGAGCTGCGCGCGGGCGAGAAGCTCACGGTGATCGTGCGCCGCGACGGACGTGACATGCCGATCACGCTCACCGTCGCCGACCTGCCGGAGGTGAGCGCGCAGAAGGTGCAGGTGCTGCGCGAGCTCGAGCTGGTGACGCTGACGCCAGCGATCCGCACCGAACGCGGCATCCGCAGCGCGCGCGGCGCGGTGGTGTTCAAGGTGTCCGATCGCGTCTCCGAGGAACTCGGACTGCAGCCAGGCGACGTGATCGTGCAGATCAACCGCACCCCAATCGAGGATGCGTCCGCCGTCGAGAAGGCGATCTCCTCGCAGGGCGGGCGCGGCGCGTTGCGCCTCTTCTTCGAGCGCGGCGGCCAGGTGTTTTCCTCCGACTTCATGGTGCGATGAGCGGCCAGTGGACTTCCCCGCTCTCCGAGCGGTACGCATCGAGGGCGATGCTCGAACTCTGGTCGCCGGCGGTGCGACATGGGCTGTGGCGCCGGCTCTGGCTCGCGCTCGCCGAGGCGGAACAGGAGCTGGGCGTCGCGATTCCAGCGGAAGCGATCGCGCAGATGCGCGCGCACCTGGACGACGTGGATTTCGAGTCGGCGGCGCGCTATGAAAAGCGGTTCCGCCACGACGTGATGGCGCACGTGCACGCGTTCGGTGATGTCGCGCCGGCGGCCAAGGCGTTCATCCACTTGGGCGCGACGAGTGCATTCGTCACGGACAA
>JAYTVE010000034.1:0-8764 GCA_043744185.1 Gemmatimonadota bacterium
GCGACAATGAGGGGTGCCGGCGGAGCATCGTCGCCCCGCATGGCGGTCAACAGCGGAACACCTCCGGCCGCGAGCAGCAGCCGCCCACCCTGAGGCAGCGCCATCAGCGCCCGGTCAACAGGGGCATCCGGATAGAGTGTCGGCAGCCATGCCCCGCCACTTTGCTCCAACGCGCCCGTCATGCGCGCGCGGACCTTGGCATGGAATGCCGATCCTTCGCCGCGCGGGTTCACGCTCTTTGAGCGCCGCCAGACCACCGGGCGCCACGAAGCAACCCCAAGTTCGGCGACCTTTTCGGCGAGCCAGAGCATGCGGTCACGGTCCGCCACCGGAACAAGCAAGTGCACGCTTGGGGGGAGCGGAACCCGCTCGAGCGCGTGACCCACCTCGACATGCGCGCTTCCCTTGGCCAGTCGTCGCAGGGTGCCGAGCGCGCGCCCGCCGACCCCGTCCACGAGGCGCACCGTCTCTCCGATGTCGATGCGGCGCACGCGCATGTGGTGCGCCACCTCTTCCCCGAGCAGCGCCGTCTGCCCAGCCTCGAGAGGGTCCGGCGCGTAGAAGGTCGCTACGGACGCTGGATGGCGACGCTCCACCACGCGGCCTCCTCGTCAGCGGCGACTTCGATCCAGCCGCCTTTGGCGAAGGCTTGGCGCATTTGCGCCTGCTCCTCCACCAGCAGCCCGCTCAGGATCGCGGTTCCGTTGGCTGGTAGCGCCGCCGCGATGGCCGGCAGCAACGGCAGCAGCACGCTCGAGATGATGTTCGCCAGCACGAGGTCCACCGGGGCGATGAGCGGCAGCAACGTGTATGCGTCGCCCTCGATGACCTGCACGCGATCCGCGACACCATTGTTGACGGTGTTCTCGGTCGCATTGTCGATCGCGTCGTGGTCGAGCTCGACCGCAGCCACGCGCGCGGCGCCGAGTTTTGCCGCTGCGATCGCGAGGGCGGCGCTGCCGGCCCCGAGATCCACCACGCTCATGCCGGGTCGCACGAAACGTGAGAGGAGACGCAGCACACCACGCGTGGTGGGGTGATCACCGGTGCCGAACGCCATGCCCGGATCGATGACGATGGTCGTGGCCGGATCGTACCCAGCGGCGAGCCACGGTGGCGTGATGGTGAGTCCGCCGACCGCGTGCGCGGTAAGTCGCGCCTTCCACGCTTCGCTCCAGTCGATGTCCGGGAGGTTGCCGGACGCGATCATGGCCGTGGAGTCGGCTTCACGCACGGCGGCACGCACCGCGACGATATCAACGTCTGCGGGAAAGCTCGTGATGATCGCCGCCCCGTCTTCTTGCACGGCCTGCGCGCCTACCTCGAACAGCGCCGCGATGACGGCGTCACGGCCGAGGCCGGGCACGATGCGAAAGGTTGTCCAGGTCACGCGCCGAGTGCGTCCTTCATCTTGGTCCAGAAGCTCTTGTTCTTCGGCTGCTGGACGTTGGGCCGCAGCACGGCGAGCTGCTCGATGAGGCGCTTCTCGTCACCGGCAATTTCGGTGGGGGTCCAGAGTTGCGCCCGCACGTGAAGGTCGCCGATGCCGCTTGCGTTGACACGTGGCAGGCCGCGGCCGCGGAGCGTGAACAGTTGCCCGCTCTGCGTGCCGGCTGGTACGCGAAGCGTCAACGTGCCCGTGACGGCCGGCACTTCGACATCAGCGCCGAGTGCCATCTGCGGATACGTGCAGAGAATCTCGGTGTAGAGATCCTCACCTTCGCGCTCGAAGCGCTGGTCGTCTTCCACCTCGAAGAGCACGAGCACGTCGCCGCGCGGTCCGTTGCGCGCGCCCACGTTGCCCTGGCCACGCAACGTCATGTACTGCCCGGTGGCCACGCCCGGCGGAATCTTGACCGTCACCTGGCGTTCGCCGCGCACGCGCCCCTCACCCTTGCACTTCCGGCAGGGAGAGGCGATCGACACGCCCTCGCCACCGCACGTGGGGCACGGGGCCACGCTCACGAACTGCCCGAAGAACGACCGCTGCGCGCGGCGCACTTCGCCGGTGCCGGCGCACGTCTGACACTTGGTCGGCTTGGTGCCCGGCTCGGCCCCGTTTCCTCCGCACTTGTCGCAGCCGTCGAGCAGCTTCATGGTGATCGTCTTCTCGATGCCGGTCGCGACCTGCGCGAGCGTGAGCGGAATCGTGACCTTGACGTCGCCGCCGGGGCGCGGACCGGTCTGGCCGCCGCCGCCCGCGGCGTTGCCAAAGACGTCGCCGAAGCCGGCGAAGTCGCGCATGAAGATGTTGAGCGCTTCGGAGAGGTCCACATGGTGGAAGCCTCCGGCGCCTGCGCCGCGACGCAGCCCTTCCTCGCCGTAGCGATCGTAGGCCGCACGCTTCTGCGGATCACGGAGGACGTCATACGCCTCGGTGATATCCTTGAACTTTTCCTCCGCCTCCTTGCTCCCGTTGTTCTTGTCGGGATGGAATTGCATCGCCAGGCGGCGGTAGTTCTTCTTGATTTCGTCGTCGGTCGCAGTGCGTTCGACGTTCAGTGTCGCGTAGTAGTCGGCCATCGGCCCGTGATGCGGTCAGTTGAGAAGGTCGGACACGAGCCGGCTCGTGTGCGTGACTAACGAAATCACCTTGTCGTACGGCATGCGCGTCGGCCCGATGACACCAATCACGCCGCTGATCGAGCCTGCATGATACTCGGCCGTCACCAGCGTGAAGCGTTCCAGGATCCCCTCGCCGTGTTCGCCGCCAATCGTGATCTGCAGCCCCGGTCCGGGTTGGCGCTGTCGCAGCACCTCGGCAATGCGGTGACGCGTCTCGGTCAGTTCCATCACGCGGCGCATGCCGTCCGTATCGCTGAACTCGGGATGCTCGGCCAACAACGAGGGCTGGCCCAGCACGACGTCGGAGGCCAAGCCGGACACCGGAAGGTCGAACATCTGGTCGCCTTCCTCGATGAAGATATTGATCAATTCGCTGGCCGATCCGGTCGCGGCGGCGTCGCGGAGGCGCGAGCCCAGCGAGGCACGGATGTCGCGCAAGGAGAGGCCCGCGAGGCGCTCGTTCAGCACGCGCTGAACCTCCTGGACGGCGGCATCGGCGATCTCGCCGGGCACGTCCACGAACACGGTACGTGCGAGCCCGCCCGCGAGCGTGAGGGCGAGAATGAGGCGATCGGACGAGACACGCAACAGGTCGAGGCGCGTGAGCACCGTCTGGTCCAGGCGAGGGCCGAGCGCAACGCCAAGCTCCTGGGTCAGCACGCCCAGTGTCTGCGCAGCCCGGCGCAGAATGGCCTCGATTGCGTTGTCACCGTCGCGCAAGGCTCGCTCAAGCTCGCGTGCTTCGGGCAGACCGGGCGGTACCACGTCCGTCAGCGATTCCACATACACGCGGTACGCGAGGTCGGTGGGCACGCGCCCGGCCGAGGTATGGGGATGAAAGAGATACCCCTTCTCTTCCAGATCGCTCATCGTGTTGCGAATGGTCGCCGGCGAGACCCCCAACCCGAACTTGCGCGCGATGGCGCGCGAGCCCGCCGGTTCGGCGGTCTCGACGTAGCTCTGGATCACGGCCGCGAGGACGCGGCGTTCCCGGTCGTTGAGCTCGGCGAATGTCATAAGTTGAATCCTACAAACGACTTCCGATGAGCGTCAAGGCAATCCCGTCCATGCGTAGCCACCCCGACGGAGTGAGAATCAGGCGGTTACCGTGACGCGCTGCCCAGCCAGCAGCGATCCATGACGCAGCGGTCGACCATTCACCGTCGGCGAGTTCCAGGCCGGTCACTGTACGCAGTCCAAGGTACACCGCTTCCGTGACCGATTCGGATGAATTGAGCAGTTCGTTGTCTTCCATCGGGTCGCGCCCTTCGCCAAGGTCGCGCGACCACTCGGCGTACGGGGCGACGTTCCATCGGCGGGTGGCACCGTCAAACTCGTGGGCGGAGGGTCCGAGGCCCGCGTACGGCACCCCGCGCCAATAGGCGGAGTTGTGGCGGCCGCGGGACGTTCCCCTCCCGAAGTTCGACACCTCGTAGTGCGCAAAGCCCGCGGCCGTCGCGTCGTTGTGGGCGCGAAGAAACTCGTCTGCGTAGCGCTCCTCCGGTGCTTCGATGACCTCCGCACGCTCGGCCCAGCGACCGAGCGGCGTGTGCGGTTCGATGGTCAGGCCGTACAGGGAGAGATGCTCCGGGGCCAGCTCGAGCACTGCGTTCAGGTCGCGGGCCCAGTCGCGCTCGAGGCTATCGGGGACCGAGAAGATCAGATCGAGCGAGAGGTCGTCAAAGCCCGCCTCGCGCAGCGCGTGGAACGCAGCGCGCGTGGCGTTGGCGTCGTGCACGCGGTGCATCCACGCCAGCACGCGATCGTCGAAGGACTGCGCGCCAAGCGACACGCGCGTGATGCCGGCGGCGCGCCAGGCGCGAGCGGCGTCGAGCGAGACATCCTCCGGGTTTGCCTCGAGCGTGACTTCGGCGGCGGGGTCGAGCGTAACGCGCGCTCGCATGACCTCCATGAGGCGTGTCACGCCGTCAGCGCCAAGCCGCGAAGGGGTGCCGCCACCGAAGTAGAGGGTCTCGGCGCTCCACGGCTCGGCGCTGCGCGGAAAGCGGAGGTCGAGCTCCGCGGCGACGCTCGCCGCAAAGGCGGCGGCCGGGACGACACGTCGGACCGCGATGGAGAAGTCGCAATAGGAGCAACGCCGCGCGCAGAACGGGACGTGCACGTAGAGGTGGCGCGGGTGTACGGCGGCGGCGGTGCGGTGCCTCATGCGGACCAACGGGGCGCGTTACGCAACTCGGCGATACGCGAACTCGTTGCAGCCGTGGCGCGATCCGACGGTACGCTTTCTCTCCAACGCGAAGCCGCGACGTGAGAGGAACGAATCGACCGCCTGCGGCGATGCGACCTCGAACGGGAACCCGCCAAGCCAGTCGATCAGATCGTGCCAGAGCGACATGCCGCGCTCGAGCTTCAGACGCCCCGACACGGCCCGCACCACGATGCGCGCCGCCAAGTACGGGAGATGCAACGCTACCATACCGGTGCGCCCAACGGCGCCTTGATTGTAGAAGCGCTTGACCATGGTCCAGTATCGGCTGAACCAGCCTTGGTCGTTGTAGAGTGCGATGGCCAACACCCCTCCGGGCGCGACTCGCCGTGCCGCCGCCTCTATCGCCAGCCACATTGCGCCGGTGTGATGCAGGACCCCCCACGAGTACACCACATCGTACTGGCCAAGGCGCTCCATGAACTCCGGGTCGAGCACCGACCCCTGCTCGACGGTCCATTCCGACGGCATTGCCAGGCTTCGCCGATACAGATCCTGCGTGCAACCAACCGACGCCGCGTCGTAGTCGAAGGAGCGGACGCGGGCCCCGAGGCGCAGGGCGGACAGGCTGTGCAGTCCGCTCCCCGAACCGATGTCGAGGAATTGTTTCCCCGACAGTGACGACATGCCGAGCAAACTCGACAGGGCCGCTTGCGCCTCCGCTTCTTTCGCGGGAGTCAGCGTGCCGAGGAAGCGCGTCCAGTTCGCTCCGAACGCGAAGCGCTCCGGGGTGCCAGGACGCCCGGTGGTCAGCGACTTTGGCGAGTCAACGATGTGCTGGTCAGGACTCTTCATGTAATGCAGTGAAAACTAGCGCCGAGGGTCGCGGCGCTGCAGTGCCGCGAACGAACCGTGCGCGCGGCCTTCACCGCCGGCGGATCTCGCCGGTGAAGCCGCACTCCACGAGCCCCGCCAGTTCGAGTTCGGTAATAGCCGTGAGGCAGGTGCGCGCGGGTACCCGACTGACAGCGGCGAGCGCATCGGCGTTCAAGGGCCCGCGCTGGAGCGCGTCCCACACCGCGCGCGCGGGCCCGGTGAGCGCGGCACCGCGCTTCGGTGCAACGGGCACCGTGAGCCCGGCGGCGTGCAGCACGTCGGCGATCTCGGTGACGATGTAGGCTCCGTCGCGAATGAGCTGATTGCAGCCGATGCTTTGCGGTGCCTCCACCGGTCCCGGCACGGCCATCACTTCGCGGTCGATGGCTGTCGCGCAGTTGGCGGTGATCAACGCACCACTCGCGCGGCCCGCCTCCACCACGATCGTCACGCGTGCGAGGGCGGCGATGATCCGGTTGCGGTTCGGGAAGGTCCCGGGCGTGGCGCGCGCTCCCGGTGCCGATTCGCTCATCGCGAGCCCGTACTTCACCACTTCGTCCAGCAGCGCGCGGTGACCCGCCGGGTACGGCACATCCACGCCGGTGCCCAGTACGGCGATCGTGGCGCCTCCAGCCTCGAGCGCCGTCCGGTGCGCAACCGCGTCGATGCCGCGCGCGAGCCCGCTGACAATCACGCCGCCCGCGCGCACCACGGCGCCGGCGATCTCGCGCGCGATCCGCGAGCCGTACGGCGTGGCCTCGCGTGTGCCGACCACCGCAACGCCAACGGCATCCAGATGCGCAAACTCGCCCCGCGTGGTGATCCAGAGGGGCGGATGTTCGAGCGCCAGCAACTTCTCAGGGTAGTCCGCGTGGCCACGCACGAAGAGTCGCGCGCCGATCTCTTGCACACGCGCCTCAAGCGCAATCGCAGCGCGGCGCAACTCCATCGCGTCGCCACGCGCATCCAACGCGCGCGACGCCGATCCAAACCTTGCAACAAGTTCCCGATGTTTCGCGCTCCCGATCCCGTTGACCAGGGAGAGGGCGAGCGCCGCTTGGCGCTCCGCGTCGTTACTGCTGCTGGGCGCCACCCGCAGCGGCTTGCGTCGCGGCCTGCTTCTTCATGCCGAGCAGCTGCTTCCACCAGGCGTCCTTGAGTTCGTCAAGGCCGCTGCGCGCGGGCGCCGAGATCGCGAACATGCCGAACGCGCCGGGTGCCTCGATGGGCGGGATGTACGACTCGCCCATCAGGTCCATCTTCGAGAACACGACGCAGTGCGGCTTGTCCGCGAGTTCCGCGGAGTATTCACGGATTTCGGTGCGGAGCTGGTCGTACTCGCGCTGCCAGTCCATGGCATCGATGGGAATGACGAACGCCAGCACGCGCGTGCGCTCGATATGGCGGAGAAACTGGAGCCCCAGGCCCTTCCCCTCGTGCGCCCCCTCGATGATGCCCGGGATGTCAGCGACGACGAACGTCCGCTGCCCCGACAGCGACACCACGCCGAGGTTCGGCTGCAGCGTGGTAAAGGGGTAGTCCGCGATCTTGGGGCGCGCGGCGCTGATGACGGAGAGCAGCGTGGACTTGCCCGCGTTCGGCTGGCCCACGAGGCCGATGTCCGCGATCAGCTTGAGTTCGAGTTCGACGTTGCGCGCCTCGCCCGGCTCTCCGGGTTGCCACTCGCGCGGCGACTGGTGCGTGGCGGTCGCGAAGAAGTTGTTCCCCTTCCCACCGCGCCCTCCCTTGGCGATGACATGCTTCTCGCCGCTGGTGAGCACTTCGTGGAGCAGCTGCCCGGTGTCCGCATCCTTGACGATGGTGCCGAGCGGCACGGGCAAGAGGATGTCCTCGCCTGATCGCCCCGACCGGTTGTTGCCGCCGCCTTTGTCGCCATCCTCGGCGGGCCACTGATCGCGATACGTGTAGTCGAGGAGGGTCGCGAGGTTGTCGTCGCCCGTGACAATGACATCGCCGCCGCGCCCGCCGTCGCCGCCATCGGGGCCACCCATTGGCACGCGGTACTCGCGCCGGAACGACATGCATCCCGACCCGCCCGTCCCGGCTGCCACCTTCACCACCACGCGATCAATGAACACGAAGCTCTCCGTTTAAGGCGCCGTTTCCGGCACGGCCATGGCCCGCACGCGCGCCCACAGCATGGTATAGCGCTGCACGTCGTCTGCCGACAGGAAGTCGGCGATCACGTGCAGCGTCCCCTCGACGTCACTCGCGGCGGCCCCGGCATGGAGCGCGCCGTGCAAGTGTGAATGCAACTGCCGGTCCTGGCCTTGCGCGGCACACGAGGCCACCACGCAGAGCTCCCGCCGGGCGAGGTCGAGCCCCGGCCGAGACAGGACCTTGCCGTACCCTTCGACAATCATCCAGCTGTCGAGCGCCGGATGCAGCGCCCGGATATTCTGTCTCAACTTGGCGTAGAACGGCCCGTACACCACCCCGCAGGTGGCTTCACCCCGCTCCCGCCACTGCTCGGGAGACGCGTGCGCCGGATCCGGATCGGCATCCGGAGCGGCACGTCCCGAGATTCGCCGCCATTCGCGCGCAGCGTTGAGGCCTCGCGGAAAACCGGCAAAGAGATACGACTGCAGGATCACCTCCTCCACCCACACGGGACTGACCGTCGCCGCGTGCGCCTCGGCCAGCTCGATGCGCAACTGCGCTTCGCTCCCGCCGCACGACGCGGCCGCGAGGCGCACAAGGTGGCGCGTCGCGTCGTCAAGCAGCAGGGTAGCCGATGTGGCGGGCGTACGCGTCATCATTCGTGTGCGGTAGGCTCAAAAGCGTTGCGCATCATGCCATCGGGGCAACATCGCCCACGACTTCACCGCGCGTGTTCCGCACGGGTCGCACGAGGAAGTCTGCGAGTCGCGGTGGGAGGGTGGCGGGCAGTGCTCCCAACTGCTGCAAGGCGCGCAGCACGGCGGGATACTGCGCGCGCGTGGCGCCGTCTTCAACCTTGATGGCGAGGCCGAGGCCATGATCGAGGAGCGCCACGGTATGCACCCCTTCTGCGCCGACCTTGGCGAAGATGCGTCCACCCGTCTCCTCGAGCAGTACCGTATCGAAGCGTTCCGTGCCACCGAGCAGCAGCGGATGCGCCTGAATCGCCGCCATGATGCGGCTTGGTATCTCGTG
>JAYTVE010000035.1:0-2640 GCA_043744185.1 Gemmatimonadota bacterium
CGCTTCGCCAATCCGTCGGGCCTCGAGGCGCAGGGCTCCAACATCTACATCGCCACCCCCGCTGCCGGCGAACCGATCACGGGCTTCCCGCAAGACGCCGGCATGGGTCGCCTGCTGCAGGGCCAGCTCGAGTCGAGCAACGTCGAGATCGTGCAGGAGATGGTCGACATGATCGCGGCGCAACGCGCCTACGAAATCAACTCCAAGGCGATCAAGAACAGCGACGAGATGTCGCAGATCGCGAGCGGACTCATCCGATGAACTTCGGCAAACTTCTGCGTCGCCTCGTGAACGGGCTGCTCCTCGGCGCCAGCGCCGGGCTCAAGCTGTGGGCGCAGGCCCCGGCCACCACGCCGGTTGCTGCGCGCGACTTGGCACGCGGCACGATCATGGTCGCATCCGACATTCGCGCCGACTCCGCAGAGGCCACGCGCCTCACGGGATATGAAGTGCGCCGTATGGTCAAGGAAGGCGAGGCGCTGAAGGCCCCCGCCGTCGCGGCGCCCGTGCTCGTGAGCGCCAATGGCGGGGTCACGCTCGAAGCCACCGTCAACGGCGTGCGCATCACGCGCACCGCCACCGCGCTCTCCCGTGGCCTCCTTGGCGAGCGCATCCAGGTTCGACTCGACTCCCAGCGCACCGTCACCGCGATCGTCTCCGGTCCCGGCACGGTGCGCATTGCCCAGGGCACCGACCGATGACGCGCCGCACGATCTTCCTCGCCTTCACGCTCGGCATGGCGTCGACGCTCATGGCGCAACAGGCGCCCGAGCCCGCGCGCGGCCGGCCCGAGAACAAGCCGATCGCCGACTCGCTCGCGCTGCAGCCCGTGTCGCGCCTCTCGTGGACGTCCGACCGCATGCGCTTCGGCATCGGCGACATCGTCACCATCATGATCGACGAGTCGACGCTCGCGACGGCAAATCTGACCGACAACAACAGCGAGCACCGTTCCAAGCAGATGGGGTTGAACATCACCCCGCCGGCCAGCCCCGGTGCCCCCTCCGCCGCGATGGACGTGACGATGGGCTTCGACAACAACGGCGATTCCCGCAAGAGCGGCGAGGCGGTGCGCAAGAACGCCTTCCGCACGATGGTCGCCGCTCGCGTCGTCGCCGTCTCGCCCACCGGCATGCTCCAGATCAAGGGCAAGAAGACGGTGAACGTCGACAAGAACCAGCAGGACGTCACCATCACCGGCTGGATCCGTCCGCAGGACATCAATCCCGGAACCAACTCGGTCATGTCATCGCGCCTGGCTGACGCCAACGTCGAGTACGTGCAGAAGGGCGACCTCGGCAAGCCGCGCTCGGGCCTTCTCTCGCGCATGCTCGGGTCGATCTGGCCGTGAGCCGCCGCGAATCGTTGGGTACCCTGCTGGGCGCGGCGTTCCTCGCCGCGCTGGCCGCGCTCCTGGTCGCGAGTCCGGTGCGCGCGCAGGAGGCGCGCATCCGCGATCTCGTGATGAGTGATGTCGCACCGCCCGTGCGCCTCATGGGCTACGGACTCGTCACGGGCCTCTCCGGCAGCGGCGATCGCGTCACCGGCGGTCCCGGCTCGCGCCAGACGGTGCAGTCCGTCGTGAACCTGCTCCGCCGCTTCGACATCGAAGTACCCGCGGAGATGCTCCGCACGCGCAACGTCGCTGCGGTGCTGGTCACGGCCGAGGTCAATCCGTATCTCCGCGCTGGTGGCCGCTTCGCCGTCAACGTCAGCTCCATCGGCGACGCGCAGTCGCTGCATGGTGGCGTGCTCTGGATGACACCGCTCGTCGCAGAAGCCGGTGGTCGTCCGCTGGCCGGCGCGCAGGGGTCGCTCATCACCACCAACGATCGCAACGCGCGCTACGCGTCGGCGGGTGCAACCACGGCGCGCCTGCCGGAGGGCGGCGTGCTCGAACTCGAGCTGCCGCGCCCGCAGGGCACCGTGCAGACGCGCCTCCTGCTCAAGGAGCCGGACATCCAGTTGGCATCGCGCATCGCCGCCGTGGTCGACTCGCTCGCCGGTGGCCCCGGCAACGCCGAAGTGGAAGATCCGGGGAGTGTTCGTCTCATCCTCAAGGACACGCTGCCGTCGCTCGCCGCAGCGGTGGCCAAGGTGCGCGACTTCAAGATCAAGCTTCCGCGCTCGAACAAGGTGATCATCGATGGCCGCGACGGCACCGTCGTCGCCGGTGGCGATCTGCAAGTGGGTGCGGCGGTCATCTCGCACGCCGGCATCACGCTCTCGATCGGCGCTCCCGCCGACTCGACCGCCACGCGCGGCGATGTGCGCTTGGGGCTAGGCACCACGGTGCAGCAGATCGCGGCCGCACTGCACGCCATCGCGAGCACCGGCACCGAAGTGGCCGCGATCTTCGAGTCACTTCGCGCCGTTGGCGCGCTGGCCGCCGAGGTCATCGTTCGATGACTGCGCCCCTCGCCTCAGTCCCGTCCGTCGCGTCCGCCGCGCCCAGCGCGTCGGGCAAGGCCGACCCGGACAAGCTCCTCACGACCGCCAAGCAGCTCGAGGCAATGTTCGTGCGGCAGCTCTTCCAGGCGATGCGCGCCACCGCGTCGGAAAGTGATGACGGTGCGATGTCGGGCGGCTCCGCGGGCGCGACGTTCCAGCAGCTTTTCGACGAACACATCGCCGACCAGA
>JAYTVE010000036.1:0-2633 GCA_043744185.1 Gemmatimonadota bacterium
CACGTCGCGCGAGAGCGTGTGCAGCGTGCCGCCACCGAGCAGCGCCGGCAGCACGCTCGTGTTGCCGAGATCGGCCGCGAGCGTGGACACCATGCCAAAGCGCCAGCCATCGAGCGCGGCGAACCCGTCGCCCGGCGTGTCCCGCGCCACGTCGGCGAGCACGCGGCTCACCGCCCGCGCGTAGTGCACCGCATTCGCGTGCGTCACCGCAACGCCCTTGGGGACGCCGGTTGAACCGGAGGTGTAAAGCACGTACGCGATGTCGTGAGGCGTCGCGATCGGCGTCAGGTTCCCGGTTGGCAGCGCACCGAGCATCGTGGCATCGGCATCGCCGTCGAGCGCGACGACGGTCACGCCGTCGGGCACCTTCGCGGCCAGTGCGCTCGTGCAGACCACCACCGCCGCGCCGCTCTCCTTCACCTGCTGGGCGATGCGCGGCGCCGGCGCCTCGACGGCCAGCGGCATGTACGCGCCGCCCGCCTTGAGTATTCCCATCAGGCCCACGAAGGCGTCGGCGGAGCGATCCATGAGCAGCCCCACCGGAGTGCCGGCGCCCACGCCGAGCGCACGCAGGTGCGAGCCGAGCTGGTTGGCGCGCAGGTTCAATTCGGCGTAGGTGAGCGGGTGCGTGCCCGCCACGCTGCCCGCCGCCGTGGCCGACGCGCGCGGCCCCACGACGGCGAGCAGGTTCGGCACGCGCGCGGCTTGCCGCTCGAACCCCGACACGAGCGTCATCGCGGCGCCCTCGTCCACGTGCGCGCCCTGCGCCGCGACGATCACGGCATCTTCGGTCGCCGAGCGCAGCGGGATCGAGTTCACCTTCTGCGTCGGCTCGCGGAGCGCCGCCTCGAGCATCGCGCGCACGTGGCCAAGGAACCGCTCGCCATAGGCCGGCGCGAAGAGGTCGCTGCGGCTCCACAGCGTCAGGCGGAGGCCCTCCGGCACCTCCGCGAAGAGCAGCGTGAGGTCGAACTTGGCCTGGCCGTAGTCCACGGCCATCGGCGTGGCCTGCACGTCGCCCAGCGCGAGCGTGGCCTCGATGGTGTCTTCCATCGTGAGAACGCAACGGAAGAGCGGCGCGCTGCCATCCATCGCCTGCGCCTCGCGCAGGTCGAGCGCGAGCTTCTCGAACGGTACGTCCTCGTGCTCGTAGGCATCCATCGCGCGCTCGCTGATCCGCTCGAGCATCTCGCCAAACGACGGATCACCGCTGAAATCGGATCGCATCGCCAGCACGTTGGCGAAATACCCGATGAGGCCCTCGACCTCGGCACGCGAGCGTCCCGCGATCGGCGACCCGGTGATGATGTCGTCCTGCGCGCTGTAGCGGTGCAGCACCGACTGATAGGCAGCGAGCAGCACCATGTACAGCGTGGCCGAATGCTCCATGCCGAGGGTGCGCAACTGCGCCACGACTTCGCGGCTCAGCACAGTAACGGTGCGAACGCCGTCGTACCCCGGTGCGGCGGGACGCGCAAAGTCGGTGGGCAGGTCAAGCACGGGCGGTGCTGCCAGTCTCTCGCGCCAGAACCCGAGGTGCGACTCGTGGCCGGCACCGGCCATGGCCGCGCGCTGCCAGAGGGCCACATCGCCCATCTGCACCGGGAGCGGCGCCCACGCGGGAGCCTGGCCGCCATGCCGTGCCGTGTACGCCTCGCTCAGCTCGCGATAGAGAATCCCCTTCGACCATCCGTCGGACGCGATGTGGTGCGACATGAGCACCAGCACGTGGTCGTCACGCGTGACGTGAATCAGGCGCGGGCGCAGCAGCAGATCGCTCGACAGGTCGAACGGCGTCTTCGCTTCGTCGAGCACGGCGCGCTCGATCGCAGCCTCCAGCGCGTCGGCCGGCACCTTCGACACGTCGGTGATGGCGAGCGTCACCGGCGCGGCCGGGTGCACGCGCTGCACCGGGCCGGCATCGCCCGCGTGATAGGTGCTCCGCAACACCTCGTGCCGCGACACGACGTCCGAGAGCGCCGCACGCAGGGCTGGCAGGTCGATCACGCCGCGCAGCCGCAAGGCGCGCGGCACGTTGTAGGCGGTGAGCCCCGGCGTGGCGCGGTCCAGCAGCCAGATCAGCTCCTGCGCGTACGACATGGGAGCGTCAGCGCCTTCCGACCGCCGCGGAATTGCACCCTCGAGTCCCTCGCTGCCCATCGACCCTGCCACCATCACGTCTCTCCGCGAATTCGGGCGTTCGCGCGCGGTATTCGGCGCGAACGCATCAAGTTACTGGCCTGCACGGGCCCGCTCGATGGCGGCGCCGAGCGCTTCCACGGTCGGCGTTTCGAACAGCGCCCGCAGGGGAAGACGCACGCCGAACGACTTGCTGATCCGACCCAGCACGCGGATCGCGAGCAACGAGTGCCCGCCGAGCGCCAGGAAGTTGTCGGTCACGCCGATGCGCTCCTTCTTCAACACCTCGCGCCAGATCGTCGCCAGCTGCTGCTCGATCTCGGTGCGCGGCGCCACGAACGCGTCGTCGGCTGACGCGGCGGCGGCATCGGGCGCCGGCAGCGCGCGCTTGTCCAGCTTGCCGTTGGCCGTCAACGGCAGCGCCTCGAGCAGCACGACAGCCTGCGGCACCATGTGCTCCGGCAGCGACACCGCCGCCCACTCGCGCAGCTTCT
>JAYTVE010000037.1:0-8717 GCA_043744185.1 Gemmatimonadota bacterium
GCGAGCGTGACGAGACTTGCAACGCGCGACAGCAAACGACGAACAGGAGATAACGACATGGCTACTCCGCGATGAGGCGCAGGACGGTGTTCCAGTTGCGAACGGTGGCGCTGACCTTGAAGAGCTGCTCGACCTTGAAGTTCTCGACCGATGTCTTGCCGGGAAGAGGGGTCACGGTCGCACAGAGCTCGAGGCCCACGAGCTTGAGGTAGGTCACGTCGCGCGTGGGCACCACGTGCGGCAGTGCATGCACCGCACCCGGCATAGCATCGAGAAACGACACGTACCAGGTCGTGCCCGCCGATGGCATGGCGGCACCGTACGGTTTCGCGGCCACCAACGCGCGCACCTGCGCCAGCGAGCGCACGATGATGGGCACGGCGCGACCCTGCGCCTTCGAAAGCGCCGCCGACACCCGTGCAGCGCATGCGGTCGGGTCGTCGGCCGCATAGAGCACGTTGCCGCTCGCGAGAATCGTGCGAACCGCGCGCGCGCCGTTCCGCTCGAACAGCGCCTTCAAGTCCGCCATCTTCACGACCGTGCGGCCACCGAGGTTGATGGCGCGCAGCAGCGCGACGTGGGTCGGCGCGGCGGGTGCCAACGGCTTCACCGCACGCTTCGCCGCCATTCCCTAGAACCGCAGCGACAGGCAGCTCAACCCGCCGTCCATCTTCCGGAACTCCGACATGTCGAGTGCGAGCGGGTCGTAGCCGTGCGCGCGCAGCATCGCCTCCGTCTTCGGGAAACCCATCGGCACGAGCACGCGATCGTTCACGCGCACGCAGTTGGCTGCGTATTCCTCGCCCTCACTCACCACCAGCAGCTTCCACCCCGCGAACGCCGGGTGCGACGCCAGCGACTCGACAATCACCAGATCGCGCCCGCCCACCCAGCTCAGGCCGCTCTTCAGGTGCAGCAGTCCCGGCCCCATGGCAAACTCCACGAGTGTGGTGGTGTGGCCGGCCGCTTCCAGAAACGCGGCCAGCTGACGGCCGCCGTTCTCGTTCGTGCGCGCTGCCACTCCGATGAACACGTGCGTGCCCGCTTCGCAAATGTCGCCGCCGTCCACCGTGCCGGGCGCGACAATGCGCTTGAGCGCGAAGCACGACGTGAGCGCGGGCTCGATGGCCGCCGCTTCTCCCAATCGGCTCGGGTGGCCGGGCCGCGTGAGCACCGCGACGTGCGGCGTGATCACCGCCGTGTCTTCCACGAACGTCGAGTCCGGGTGCGCCGCATCTTCGCTCAGCCAGGTGAGCGTGAGGCCGCACTGCTCGAGCGCCCGACAATACGCGGCGTGCTCCGCGAGCGCGTGGGCCACGTCGGGCGTGCCCAACTCGGCCATGGTGATGCCGTCGGCGAAGTTGGCGGCCGGCGGTCGAACGATCGCGTGCGTGAAGTGCATGGACTCTGCGCGAATGGGAGATCGCGCCGAATCTACGCCGCGGCCCCACTGGCCGCTCGGCCGCGCGACGTCGCCCAGTGCAGCGCTGCGGCCGTGACGAGCACCACCATGGACACGAGTTCGCGCGCGTTCATCTGCGCAGCGATCGCGAGCGCGAACACGACACCCAGCACGCCGAGCACTGTGCCGCCGGGAATGACGAAGCGCGCGGACTCGGCGCCGCCCAGCGACTCGCCACGCGCCTCACGACGGCGCAACACCACGAGCGTCAGGCACACGCCCGCGTACGGGAAGAGGCGCGCCACCGCTGCCAAGCTCACGTTCTGCAGCAGCCCCGCCGTGAGCGCGAGCGACCAGCTCACCACGGCGAAGAGGATGATGCTCGCCCACGGCGTGCGGAAGCGCGGATGCAGGGTGCCGAGCACGCGCGGCAGCACGCCGTCGTGCGCCATGGCCGCCGTGAGGCGCGGCATGTTGAGCATGTTGCTCGCCATCCAGCCGTACACCGACGCGACCACGAGGATGGTCATGGCCACCGCGCCCGGCGCACCCGCCATGTGGCGCGCCGCGAGCGCGAGCGGACGCGGTGCGTGCGCGGCATCCTGCACCATCACGAGGACGGCGAGCTGCACGCCCAAGTAGAGCACGATCACCAGAGCGAAGCCCGTCATCAGCGCGCGCGGCGCATCTCGCCGCGGGTCCTTGGCCTCCGCCAGGGGAATGAGCGCCCCCTCGAAGCCACCGTACGCGAAGACGAGCAGCAGGAAGGTGGAGAGCCAGCCGTGCAGCGTCGGGTCGGTGGGATTGGTGTGCATCGTGCTGTAGCCGGACATCAGGAAGCCCAGCCCTGCAGCGGCAAATACCGACAGCGCCACGATCTTGATGACCGCGAAGGCATTGCTCGTCTGCGCCCCCGCGCCTGTGCCGCGAATGTTGATTGCGGCAAGGCCGCCGATGAAGAGCGTCGTGAGCGATACCTGGCCCGTGCGCGTGGCTGCCCACGGGAAGAACTCGGCCAGCGCCGTCGTGAAGAGGTTGGCCTGTGCCGCCGCGCTCAGGCAGCGCGCGAAGTAGGTGAGCCACGCCATCTGGATGCCAATGAACGGCCCGAAGGCGGCCTGCGTGTAGAGGTAGGCACCGCCCGCGCCGTTGAAGCGGCTCGCCACTTCGGCGAAGCACGCGATCATGATGCCGATCATGATGGCAGCGGCGCCCCAGGCACCCATCGCCTGCCAGCCAAGGATGCCGGCAATGGTGCCGGGGAGGACGAAGACGCCCGAGCCGACGACGGAATTGAGGACGAGGGCAGTGAGCGAACCGCGGCCGAGCACGCGGTCCGCGGGCATCGGCGCGGTCATGGGGCAAAGATGTGGGGCGCGCGCATGGGCGCGCGAGGGGCGCTGACGAAGCCTGCGCTACGCCGACATCAACCAGAGCCGCGCCTGGATCGGATCGCGGAAGACCTGCACCTCTTCGGGGCCATCGTCACCGCGCATCAACTCGTACATGCGCGAGAGGCCGTAGGTCACCTCGGTGGGCGCGATGATGGCGAGGCGCGTGCGGATGCCGAGCGCGTCGACGGGTGCGTACATCTGGATGCACTGCTCAAGCGCGTGCTGCGAGACGTCGAGCCGTTCGATGTGAGACAGGTCGGCGAGCCCGTTCACGTCGGGACGGTAGTGCGGATCCGAGAGCAGTGCGTGGCACGCGTCGAGGAGCACCTCGTCCGTGACGACTCCCGTGTAGGTCGCCGTGCGGATATTCAGTTCGTTGTCGAGGTGGTAGCTGATCGGCATGCTTTGCGCGTTCGGGACTCGGGGCTGTGCCTATTACGCATGAGGCCGGGGGCGCGTTCGATACTTCGGAACGCCGCCCCCGGTGGTGTGCCGGGTCAGGCCGACTGCTGACCGCTTTGTCGCGACTGCCAGGGCAGTTTCATGTAGCGGTCTCCGCGCTGGAGTTCGTCGACCAGCTGTGCAATGCGCTGAAGGCGGGTCGGCTCGAGCGCCGCACGGGAGATCCAGCCCAGATAATCGTTTTGCTGGTACGGCGGGCGGGCCTTGTAGGCGCCGAGCACCGCGTGCCCGACAAGGGCGTGCCGCACGTCGGCGGGCATGGGAAAACGGACGCGGGTGCGCACGAGGGTCTGCTGCGGAGAACGATGCATGACGGCTCCACGTGAGAGTTTCCTTCTCCAACATGGCATGCGGCTGCGGGGCGTCAAGCAGCGGAAATTCCTACGTACGCGGCGTGGGTGCGGAAGGCGCGCGCTCGTCTCGAGGTGAGACGACTATCTGTGACGTGGCGCACATGTCGAAGACGAGCGTCGCGCTATCCGCGGCGTCGCTCGTGCAGCACCATCACGAGGATCGACAGGACGCACACGGCTTCGTCGGCCTGAGCCAGGTGGCTCGTGGCCTCGATGCGGAAGCCCGTTTCGAGGAAGGTGCGCTTCTTGGTGATGTGCAGCAGGGCACCACCGATGCCGCCGCGATCAAGGCGGTAGCGCGGGTTGAGGAAGTAGCCCGTGAAGATGCCGACCACCGGGATCTCGCCAATGAGGCTGTCGAGCACCTTGGTGAACGGGTTTTCCTCGAAGATCGTGTAGGCGACGGCGCCGTTGACGAGCACATCGTAGCGCGCGCGCCAGATGGAGCGCACCCCCTGGCGCGCGACGCGCGCGAGCACGCGCCCCTGCATGTCGCGGATCTCGAACTGCGCATTGAAGTCGATGATCCGGTCGGCCTGCACTTGGTAGAGCGGGCGCGTCTGCTCCTGGTCGGCGAAGACCGTGATCGCATCGCGCAGCTTGAACATCCTCTGCTTGAACCAGAGTAGGAGATCGTCGTTCGCGTCGCGCACGCCGATCTGCGTGGCGAAGGCGAACAGCTTGAAGCGCATGTCGACGGGGAACGCCCAGCGGGGCGCGTCGTCCACGGTCTGCGGATCGTTGAACGGCATGGGCGCTAGAGCGGGAGGGACGGCGCGCGGAGCAGCGGACTCGGCAATCGTACCGCCGTGCCCGCGTGGGCGACATGGCGACTCATGCGGCGGTCAAGAATCGTGTCATCGCGAGTTATGTAAAAATATTGACTATTTGTCAATGATTCAGTAGTGTACAACTATGAATTCTATTGATTCAATGCTAATCGACCGACTTCAAGAACATGGCCGCGAGAGCTGGGCCAAGCTCGGCGAAGCGGCGGGTCTCACCGGACCGGCTGTCGCGGAACGCGTCCGGCGGCTCGAAGACGACGGCGTCATTCTGGGCTACTGCGCCTTGGTCAACCCCGAGGCCGTCGGGGCCACTCTCACCGCCTTCGTGTCCATCAGCCTCGAAGGGGCCGACCATCGGGCCGCCTTCCTCGCGCGCGTGGACGCGTTGCCCGAAGTGCAGGAGTGCCACCACGTCACCGGCGACGACGACTTTCTGCTCAAGATCCGCTGCCGCAGCACGCACGACCTCGACCGCCTCATTTCGCGCGACCTCAAGGGAGTGCGCGGTGTGTCCCGCACGCGCACCATCATCGCGCTCACCACCGCCAAGGAGACGCCGCGCGTGCCGATGCCGCGCGACGCCACCACGCCATGAATGCCCTACCCGAGGAGACGCGCGCGCTCACCGACGCCGACGTGGAGCGCCTCGTGGCCAGCGTCGAGAGCGCCACGCTGCCGCGTGCGGACTGGACGCACGCCGCGCACATCGCGTACGCGACCGCCATCGTGCGCCGCGACGGCGACCGGGCCCTCGACACCTTCCATGCTGCCATCCAGCGCCTCAACACGTCGCACGGCGTGCTCACCACACCCAGCAGCGGGTATCACGAGACGATTTCGCGCTTCTACATCTGGGCCGTCGGCCGCCACCTGCGCTCGCTGCCCCCGGGCACGGAGCTCGGCGCCCTCGCCACCAATGCGGTGGAGGCCTTGCTCGACCGAAGCATCCCGCTCCGCTACTACTCGAAGGCTCGGCTGATGTCGTCCGACGCGCGCTTCGGCTGGGTCGAGCCCGACCTCATGCCGATGGACGGCGCCCGTCGTTACGGCTTGCCGTCCAGCAGGTCGTAGACGCGGAGCACCGCGTTCAGGTCGGCGCCAACACTGGTGAGGTTCGGGTAGTGCGCCGCGTGCGCGCGCATGTCGATCTGCTTCGCGGCATCCGCGCCCGGCACCCCGGCATCGTGCAGCGCCTTGACCTTGGGATAGAGCTCGCGGAAGTATGCCTGCAGCCAATCGATGCGCTCGCGTTCCTTGAAGGCGGGACCGTGGCCCGGGAGCATCGTATCGAAGCTCAGGCGCTTGAGCGTCTCGAGCGTGGCGGACCACTCCTCGAGGTAGCCATCGCCCATGTACGGTACGCCGTAGGTGAGCAGGTCGCCCGTGACGACGATGCGCTCGCGTGGCAGCAGCACCACGACATCGCCGCCCGTGTGGCCGCGGCCCAGGTAGCGGAGCTGGATCTCGCGGCCGCCGCGGTAGAGCGTGAGGTGGTCGTCGAGGGTGAGCGTGGGCGGCGTGGGAATCACGGCCGCATCGGCCAGAATCTCCTGCTCGAGCAGGTTGATGCGCGCGTTGGCGGCGTCCTTCCGCTTCGCATCCGCAATCGTATCGCGCGTGGCCTTGAGCGCAGCCACCTGGCCGGGCAGCGACTTGATGAACCCTTCGTAGCTGCGGCCGCGCACCGAGTTGCCCATGGCCAGCTGGGCGCGCGTGAAGCTGGTGCCGATGATCTCGACATCGGGGCCAAAGACCTGGCTGCCGTGCGCGTGGTCGAAGTGGAAGTGCGTGACCACCACCGTGCGGAGCGGCTTGGTGGTGATCGGCCTCAGTTCCTCGAAGAGCGCGCACATGGCCGCAGGCGACAGGCCGGCATCCACGAGCAACAGGTCGCGCTCGTTGATGAGGATCGTGGCGTTGGCACCCACGGCCATCGTGCCCGAGCCGACGGCGTGAATGACGTCGTCGCGCACCTTGTTGAAGGTGAAGGCGGGGCCAGCGCGGCCGGCGCCGGGGGGCATCGGGGCGCAGCCGGGCAGCTGGGCGCCGGCGGACGCGGGTGCGCTCAGCGCGCAGGCAATGGCCGCGAGGGTGCAAACGACTATTCGACGCATGGCGAAATCCTGAGGGCGGGAGGCGACAACGACGTGCGAAGTTGCCGTCGCGTGCGCGGCGCGGGCAAGCCCCGCCTCAGTCGCGCGTCGACTGCGCCTGCACTTCTTCCGCCGCTGCGTCCTCTCGCCACCAGGCCACTCCGGTCATGGCGACCGATTGGTGCTCGCGCTCGTGCCCCGGGACGGGCTACCTTTCCCGATTCGGCTCTCCATCCGGCCCTTTCGCCCCGAGCGCATGCCATTCGGCCCGACGCGCGGTACCCTGATTCCCATTGGCGGCAAGCTGTCTGACGACCATATCCTCGAGCGCTTCATTGCGCTCGCGGGCGGTCGCGCGGCGCGCATCGCGATCATCCCGACGGCCTCGGCTGAGCCCGAGATGGGAACGTGGTACGAACGTGCGCTGGCGCGGTTGGGCATCGCACGAGCCAAGGCGATTCCGTTCGAGGAACGCTGCGATTGCGACGATGCGGATTGGCTCACCGAGCTGGAAGAAGCGACGGGGATCTTCATCACCGGCGGCGACCAGCTGCGCCTGACCAGCATCGTGGGCGGCACTCCCGCACATGCGATGATCCAGCGGCGCTTTGCCGAGGGGGTGACCGTCGCCGGCACGTCGGCGGGGGCGGCGATCATGTCGCGCTTCATGATCGCACGGGGCGACGAAGGCAGTTCGCCGCGTGCCGGCATGGTGACCATGGCCGCCGGTTTCGGACTCGCCGAGGGCATCATCATCGACCAGCACTTCCGCGAGCGTGACCGGCTGGGGCGGCTGCTCACCGCGATTGCCTATGCGCCCGAGAACCTCGGGCTAGGCGTGGACGAGAATACCGCCGCCGTGATCTCGCCCGACGGCGTGATCGAGGTAATGGGCGCCGGCGCGGTGACCGTCGTGGATGCATGCGACCTCGGGCTCAACACCGTGGCCGATGTGCTGCCGCATGCGCCGATCACGATGACCGGCGTGAAGATCTCGCTGCTCGGGCCCGGCTCCACGTACGACCTGACCACGCGCGTCGCGCATCCCGCTCCCGCGGTGTATTCCGACGAGTAGCCGGAGGCGCGCACGCGCCTCCACCCGATTCAACCCCTCGCGCCGCGCTCCATGAAGATTCTCGATCGCTCGACCTACGTCGGCCCGAGCCACTACGCGCATTTCCCCGTCATCCGGCTCGAACTGGATCTCGGCGTGCTGGAGCAGTGGCCCACGATGAAGCTGGGCCGCGGTTTCGTGGACGCGTTGCTCGAGGCGCTGCCTGGCCTGCGCGAGCACGGCTGTTCGTACGGTGAGCCCGGCGGCTTCGTCCGCCGCATGACGGAGGACGACGGCACCTGGCTCGGTCACGTGCTCGAGCACGTCGCCATCGAGCTGCAGAACTCGGCCGGCGTGAAGGTGACGTTCGGCAAGACGCGCGAGACGGCTCGCCCCGGCGTGTACGACGTGGTCATCGAGTACGAGCAGGAGGACGTCGGCCACGAGGCGGCCGAAGTCGCCTTGCACCTGATCGGCTCGCTGCTGCCGGCCGCGCTGCGCCCGGACGACCTGCCAACCGCATGGAACTGGGCCGAGGCGCGCGACGAGTTCATCCGCTACGCACAGCGCCGCGCGCTCGGACCCAGCACGGCGAGCATCGTGCACGCGGCCGAGGCGCGCGAGATTCCTTGGATCCGGTTGAACGACCAGAGCCTGATCCAGCTCGGTTACGGCAAGCACCAGCAGCGCATTCAGGCTACCGTCACGAGCCGCACGTCGCACATCGCCGTGGAGATCGCCTCCGACAAGGAGGAGACGAACAAGATCCTCGCGAATCTGGGGCTGCCGGTGCCGAAGCAGCGGCTGGTGCAGGGCGAGGGGCGTGCGGTGGCGGCTGCCGAGCGGATCGGATATCCCGTCGTTTGCAAGCCGTACAACGCCAACCACGGGCGCGGCGTGTCGGTGAACTTGATGACGCCCGACGAAGTGCGCGCGGCGTTTGTGCGCGCACAGGAACACTCGCGCTCGGTGATCGTCGAGAGCTTCATCACGGGGCACGACCATCGCATGCTCGTGGTCAATGGCGAACTGGTGGCCGCGGCCAAGCGGTTGCCCGGCCACGTGGTAGGCGACGGCACGCACTCGGTGCGCGCGTTGGTGGACCTCGTGAACGCGGACCCGCGTCGCGGCATCGGGCACGAGAAGGTGCTGACGCGCATCGAGCTTGACG
>JAYTVE010000038.1:0-2631 GCA_043744185.1 Gemmatimonadota bacterium
CACATCGTGCCGGTGCTGTCGGCCGGTGGCGACGCGCGTCTCCTCTGGTACGCGATGCCGTTCGTGAGCGGCGAGTCGCTGCGCGCACGACTCGTGCGCGAGGGTGCACTCCCGCTCGCCGACGCGGTGCGCATCGCCCGCGAGGTGCTCGATGCCTTGGACTACGCGCATGCGAAGGGGATCGTGCATCGGGACATCAAGCCCGAGAACATACTCCTCGAAGGGAAGCACGCGGTCGTCGCCGACTTCGGCGTGGCCAAGGCGCTCGCCGAGGCCGGGCTGTCGAGTGGGCTCACGAGCGCGGGAATGGCGCTGGGAACCCCGACGTACATGGCGCCCGAACAGGCGATGGCGGATCCGACCACGAACCATCGGGCGGACCTGTACGCGACCGGTGCGCTGCTCTACGAAATGCTCGTGGGGGCGCCGCCGTACAGCGGGAACGCGCAGGCCGTCATCGCAGCGCACCTCACGGCGCCAGTGCCGAAGGTGGAGGAGCGTCGAGGGGACGTGCCGTCGGCGCTTGCAGCGCTCATACAGCGGCTCTTGGCGAAGGACGCGGCCGAACGCCCGCAGTCGGCGCACGAAGCGGCCGTGGTGCTGGAGACGATGGCCACGCCGGGGGGGACGGCGACGGGGGCGTACGCGCCCGCTGCGGCCAACGTCGGCGGTGCCACGGCGGCAACCGCGGAGCGTGAGCGCGCGCCCTCTGCCGCAGCCGCAGCCGCGACGCCTGGGCATCGCCGCCGGCTCTTCGCGCTGATCGCCGCCGTTGCGGCGATCTCGGCTGCGTCGGCCGTGCTCCTCCCGCGCCGGCGCACGGGCCCTGTCGTCGCCGGCGCCGACGTCATTGCCGTCATGCCGCTCAGCTCGACCGGCGACTCGGCCATGAGCCACCTCGGCCGCGATCTCGTCGTCACGCTCAGTACCAACCTGGACGGCGTGGGCTCGCTGCGCGCGGCGGATGCCATGGGCGTGCTCATGCGCTCGCAGAAGCTGCCGCAACCGCTGCCGCTCGCCGATGCACGCATACTGGCGGCTGACCTCGGTGCCAAGAGCGTCCTGCACGGTTCGCTGGTACAAGACGGCGCCAACGTGCGCGCCGACGTAGCGCTGTATCGCGTGGAAGGTGGCGATGCGATCGCCCGCGCGACGGTCACGGCGCCGCGCGACGGAATCCGAACGCTCACCGATTCGATCACGGCACAGGTGCTGCGGCAGATCTGGCGGGCGGGCAAGGCGCCGTCGCCATTTCTGGCGGACGTGGCAACACCGAACATGGATGCGCTCCGCGCCTTTCTCGAAGGTGAGGAGCACTTTCAGCGGATGGATGCCGCCAAGGCGCTGGTCGCGTACGGCCGCGCGATCCAGCTCGACTCGATGTTCGCGCAGGCGTACCTTCGTTCCGACTACGTGCGCAGCGGCGCGCTCGCGCCGCCCGACGCGGCGGTACGCGCGCGCCTGATGACGCTGGCGTCCCGGCTGGCGCCACGGGACCAGGCATGGCTCGTCCTCTATCGACGCAGCAACAGTTCGTTTCTGGCCAGACTCGACTCGGGGCGCGCGCTGGCCACGCGGTATCCCGACTTCGCGTTGGCGCAGTACAGCGTCGCGGACCTGATCATTCACTCAGGACCCGTATTCGGCGTGAGCATCGCGGAGGCCGTGCCGTACCTCGACCGGCTTGATGCCCTCGAGCCGAACCAGCTCGACAATGTCTGGCACAGGACGATGGTGATGCAGGCGCTCGCCGACACGGTCCGTTGGCGAGGATCCATGGAGTTGCAGGCGCGCGATTCCGGCTTCGTCGGCGGGTTGGGGCGTGCCAACCTCGCCCTGCTCGACGCACGCTCGATCGGCAATCCATCGCTGGTCACTCCTGTTGTCGCGGCTGTGCGGCTGCAGTTGCAGTGGGCACGAGCGCTTCCGGATGCCGCCTGGCCCGCGATGTCCTCGGTCGTGATTCGGGGTGCAACCGGCGTGGCGATGGATTCGGCCATTGCGATGCTCGCCGCGTCAGGCGGATTTGTCGGGCTCGCACCACAGTCGTTGCTCATGCGCGGGAACGTGGCCGCTGCTCGCGGCCAGTTCGGGCGCGCCCTGTCGACGTTTTCAGGGCTCGAAACGCACACCGTGCCCGCCGTGTACGCGCTCTCCAGCGCGCGGATTGCCGCCATGGGCGCCTGGTTGGGATTCGTGTCAGTCGCCACCGCGGACTCCGTGCTGGCGCGGGCGCGCACCAAGCTTTCGGCACTTGCCAGCTTCGACGCGGCCGAGGTCGATTGGCTCGACGGTCTGGTTGGCGTCGCGGCCGCAGACTCCCAACGCGTCGTGCGCGCCGCGGGTGCGATTCGCGATACCGCCGCTGCCGCGCGCTTTCTTCGACGATCGCTTCCTGCCGTGTGGCGCGAACGGCGACTCGGAAAGGCCGACAGTCTGCGGGCGGTCGATGACGCCGGCATCGCGGGCGGCGGATACACGGCATTGACCCTGCCCGTGCATCGCCTCGCCATCGCGCGCGAGCTGGTTCGCAATGGACAAGCGGCGCGCGCGGAGTACTACCTCCAGTGGCCGGACGCGATGCTCACCGGGGCACGATCCTCCGCCGTGAGCGTGCTGTTCGGCTCGCTG
>JAYTVE010000039.1:0-2628 GCA_043744185.1 Gemmatimonadota bacterium
GCGCGGCCTCCCTGACACCTGACCGGATTTCCCAGATGCGCCGACTTTCCCCCCTGTTCCTCCTGCTCACTGTCGGCCTCGCCGGCTGTCTGGCCACCACGCAGGAGGAAGTCCAGCTTGGCGCGAGCTACGCCGCCCAGATCAACGCCAAGCTGCCGCTCGTGCAAGACCCCGAGGTCAATGCCTACATCAACCGCCTCGGCGACTCGCTCGCGAAGGTGGCCGATACGCGCAACCTGCAGTGGCACTTCTACGTGGTGGACAGCAAGGAAGTGAACGCGTTCGCGGTGCCTGGCGGGTACGTGTACGTGAACCGCGGGCTGATCGAGCGCTTCACCAAGCTGGACGAACTGGCGACCGTGCTCGGGCACGAGATCGGGCACGTGACGCAGCGCCACACGATGAAGCAGCAGCAGAAGTCGCAGGGGATCGGAATCGGTGCGACGCTGGCGTGCGTGCTCACACGCGTCTGCAACACCCCCGGCGTGGGCGACCTCGTGAATGTAGGCGCGGGTGCGCTGATGGCGGGTTTCTCCCGCGAGGATGAGGCCGAGAGCGACCGCGTGGGCATCGCGTATGCGGTTCGCGCCGGGATCGACCCGCGCGGCATGATCAACACGTTCGAGATCCTGCTCGCGGAACGGAAGGCGAAGCCGGACGGCCTCGATGCGATGTTCATGACGCACCCGCTCGAGGAGGCGCGTATCCAGCAGGCACGCGAGGTGATCGGGCTCATCCCTTCGGCGCAACTGGTGGGGCTCACGCAGGACACACCCGCCTTCCAACGCTTCAAGGCGAAAGTGAAATCGCTGCCGCCGAGTCCAGCCGGGTCGCGATAGTGCGACGGCGGAGCTTCGAGGCGCGCGCGGGGTGGTGATGCCGATCGCCCTGACCATCGCGGGATCGGACTCCGGGGGAGGAGCCGGCATTCAGGCTGACCTCAAGACGTTCCAGCGCTTCGGCGTCTTCGGCACGAGCGTACTCACCGCGATCACGGCGCAGAACACCCGCGGCGTGAGCGGATGGACGGCGGTCGACGCGCACCTCGTCCGGGCGCAGATCGATGCGGTGGCTGTCGACTTGCCACCAGCGGCCATCAAGAGCGGGATGTTGGCGGACGAGCGCGTGATCGGCGTCGTGGCGGCCGGAATTCGCGCGCATGGTTTGGGGCCGTACGTGCTCGATCCGGTGATGGTCGCGACGAGTGGCGATCCGCTGCTGGCGCAGGGCGCGGTGACGGCGATCGTGAAGGAGTTGTTTCCGCTAGCGGCGCTGGTGACGCCGAACCTCGACGAAGCGGCCCTGCTGCTCGGCGCGCCGGTGACCTCGCCCGATGCGATGGCGGCGGCAGCGCGTCGACTCGTGCACGAGTTCGGCGCCGCTGCCGCCTTGGTAAAGGGCGGTCACTTGCCGGGCGGCGAAGCCGCGGACGTGGTGGATGTGCTCTACGACGGCACGCGCGAGGAACGGTGGACGCGACCGCGGATCAACACAACGAGCACGCACGGCACGGGGTGCACACTATCTGCGGCGATCACGGCGGGGCTCGCGAATGGCGAGACGTTGCGAAACGCGGTGGATGTGGCACTCGCGTACGTGCACCGCGCGATCGCAACAGCGCCGAGACTGGGAAGCGGCCACGGCCCGCTGAATCATTGGGCATGACGCGAGCACTCGGGCTGATCGGCCGTGCCGCCCTGAGCGTCCGGTTCGTCCTCGCAGCCGAACCGCTGGAGGCGCAGCAACCGACCGACTCAACGCGCGCGCCCGTGTGGCACGGCTCAGTGCGGGGGTGCAGGTGGTGACGAGCCCCCTGTCGCGGGGCGCGACGCTCATGCGTCGTCAGCTGTCGATGCGCAGCGGCGGCGGGCGGTGCACGCCAGCCGTCTTCGCGGACGATGTGCGGCAGACCATCGTGGAGTACGACTGGGACCAGATGCTCGCGGCGAACAACATCGAGTCGATGGAGGTGTACGGCGCCGGCACTGCCCCGATCGGCTTCAATTCGATGAATGGCAACTGCGGTGTGATCCTCATCTGGACGCGGCCCGAACCGTGAGTCCGTTGGCGGCGGCCCTACTTGGCCGGCCAGACCAGCAGCGGACTCTCGGCGAAGTTCTTGAGACCGGGTAACCCGGCGGGATTGAAGTAGTTCCGCCGCGTCGGGTCGAGGACGCGAACGGACTCGGCGTCACCGCCCTCGTACATGAGGTCGCGCTTGTCTGTTCGCACATGGTTGAGCGCGACAGACGCATCCGGCGCTTCCTTGCTCACCGCGCCATGCTGGTGGATGATCTCGTGCAACATGGCGTAGTCGAAGTAGCCCGGCAGGTCGTCCGGTGACTCGGCCAGGCCGAAGTCGATGCACTTCGCCCCCGCCACCACCACCTGCAGGAAGTTCGCCACGCTGCGTTTTCCCTCCGCGCCGATGCCGCACGCGTTCGGGCCCGCGCCGTCGTAGTACACGGCGTACACCTTGCCCGGCTGGTCGAAGCCGAGTCGCGGCAGCATGGCGTCGAGCGTGTCGTAGAGCGCCGTGCCATAGCGCGCGAGGTCGCCGCCACGCGCCTTGAGACGCACGAAGGTGATGTCCGGTGTGCCACCGTCGTGCGCGTCGATGCGCACGCG
>JAYTVE010000040.1:0-8681 GCA_043744185.1 Gemmatimonadota bacterium
GCTGGTGCGCTCGAGGGCGCCGGCCGCACCAACGACCACCTCGCGTTCCTCCGCGACGAGACGGCGTTCCGCAACGTGCAGCTCGTGGAACTTCCCAACGGCGACTTTGCCGTCACCATCGCGCGGCTCTTTCTGTACAGCGCGCTGCAAGTGCCGCTGCTCGAGGCGCTCGAGAAATCCAGCGACGCGACGCTGGCCGGCATCGCCGCGAAGGCGCGCAAGGAAGCCGTCTATCACCTGCGGCACAGTGCCGACTGGATGATCAAGCTTGGCGACGGCACGGACGAGTCGCATGCGCGCACGCAGGCGGCGCTCGACCAACTCTGGCCCTATACCCACGAGCTCTTCTGGGGCGACGCGGTGGAGTCGGAGTTGATCGCGCTGGGCGTCGCGGCAGACGCGCGCACACTCGTTGCGGTATGGCGCTCGAATGTCGAGCGCGTCATGCACGCCGCCACGCTCACCATTCCCGCCGACGGCTGGAAGGCCACTGGCGGCCGCGTCGGCAAGCACACCGAGCACCTGGGTCACCTGCTCGCTGAAATGCAGGTGTTGCCGCGCTCGCATCCCGGGGCCGCGTGGTAACGCTGGCCGGCGCGCCTTCGGCCGACACGCTGTGGGAAGTGCTGGCCAACGTGCTCGACCCCGAAGTGCCGGTGCTGAGCGTGGTCGACCTCGGGATCGTCCGCGACATCCGCGTGGACGCATCGGGCACCGAGGTTACCGTCACCCCCACGTACTCGGGCTGCCCTGCCATCCAGGTCATCGAGCGCGACATCCGCGAGGCGCTCGAGCGGGCCGGTGCCTACGCGCCGCGCGTGCGCACCGTGTTTGCGCCAGCGTGGACGAGCGACTGGATCAACCCGGCCGCGCGCGAGAAGCTGCGCGCCTACGGCATCGCGCCGCCAGGCCCGCGCGTGGATGCCGCCGACCCGCTCGTGCAGATCTTGAAGCGCACGCCGGCGGCCGATGTGCCGTGTCCATACTGCGGCGCCGCGCACACCGAGTTGCGCAGCGCCTTCGGGCCCACGGCGTGCAAGAGCATCCGCTACTGCCCGAGCTGCCTGCAGCCGTTCGAGGCGTTCAAGAGCATCTGAGCGCGGCCCAGCTCGGGCCGGCGCTCCAGCCCCTGTCGCGCATCACGCGCTCCCCGGCGTTATCGTTCGCGCCGTGAATCTCTTCAGTTGGTGGGGCGAGGGGACGCCGGCCGCGCGGCGCGCGCTGATCGCAGCGGCGCTGGGCTGGATGCTCGACGCCTTCGACGTGATGCTCTTTGCCCTCGTGCTGCCTCAGGTGATGGTGGACCTGGGGCTCTCGAAGACACAGGCCGGACTGCTCGGCTCGCTTGCGCTGTTGGCGGCGGCGGGCGGCGGCATCGCCTTTGGCGTCATCTCCGACCGGTTCGGTCGCACACGCGCGCTCATGGGCAGCGTGCTCATCTACTCCGCCTTCACCGGGCTCACGGCACTCACCACCAACATCTGGCAGTTTGCAGTGTGCCGCGTGTTGCTCGGGCTTGGCATGGGCGGCGAATGGGCCAGTGGCGCCTCGCTCGTCTCGGAACACTGGAGCGCGGAGCATCGCGGCAAGGCGCTCGGCATGATGCAGAGTGCGTGGGCGGTCGGCTACGGATTGGCGGCGCTGGTGGTGGGACTCGTGCTGCCCGTGGTGGGGTGGCGCGGCGTGTTCGCCATTGGCGTGCTGCCGGCGCTCATCACGCTGTGGATTCGCCGCGGTGTTCAGGAGTCCACGATGTGGACCGCGAGTCACGATGCGCGCAGTGCGCGCGCGCCTGCGTCGGGCGTGGACACGGCGCAGGCCAGCGTGCCCCCGGCTGGTTTCGGTGCCATTGCGGAACTCTTTCGCGGGCCGATCGCAAAGGTCACCATCGTGGTGACGTTCATGAATGCCTGCACGCTCTTCGGCTGGTGGGGACTTAACCAGTGGATTCCGGCGTATCTGTCGTTGCCGACGGCGCAGGGCGGGGTGGGGCTCTCGCCGCGCGTGATGGCGGGGTTCGTATTCGCGATGCAGGTGGGAATGTGGTTCGGCTACGTCACGTTCGGCTTCATTGGCGACAAGGTCGGGCGGAAGCGCACCTATGTGGCCTACCTGCTCGCGGCGAGCGTGCTGCTGCCGCTGTATGGCTTCCTGCGCACGCCGCTCGTGCTGCTGGCGCTCGGTCCGTTCGTGGCATTCTTCGGTACGGGGTACTACTCGGGGTTCGGCGCGCTCACCGCGGAACTCTACCCCACGGCTGTGCGTGGCACGGCGCAGGGGTTCACGTACAACCTCGGGCGCGTGGCCAGCGCCGCCGCACCGTGGGTCGTGGGTTCGCTCGCGACGAGCAACGGCTTCGCGGCGGCGTTCGCGGTGACTGGGGCCGCGTTCCTGACTGCCGCCATCGCTTGGCGCTGGATTCCCGAAACGCGCGGGCGAGAACTGGCCTGACGGCGCCCGCGACCGCGAGCGTCGCACGCTGCGGGAACTCGGCGACCCCATCCGGGTTTGCAAGGGCAGGTCGCTCGGATCGTGGAACGTCCGTCCACCGAGGGAGCATCGTCATGACGCATCGCATCGGGTTGACCGTGTTGGCCGCGCTGGTATTGCCCGCGCTCGCACAGTCGCAGCACGTCAATGGCACCTTGCTCGACAAGAAGTCCGGCGCACCCATCCAAGGGGCGTCCATCACGCTGCTCCCCACCGACAAGGGCGACTCGGTCACGGCCCAGACGGATTCCGCCGGCGAGTTCGCGCTCACAGGAACAGCGCCCGGCACCTACACGCTGCGCATCCGCAAGATCGGACTCGTACCCGCGACCACGCACGCCTTCTGGCTCGGACCGCTCACCGAGCGCACGCCGACCCTGCGCATGGAAACCGTGGGCCTCGCGCTCGACACGGTGCGGATCGCCACAAGGGGACTGTCGACGACGGACTGGACGCAGGAGTTCTACCAACGCAAGCGCGCCACCAACGGCATCTTCCTCACCCGCGTTGACGTGGCCTCGCGCGCGCCGTACCAGGCCACCGACTGGCTCCTCGGCGTGCGCGGTGTGCAGGTGCAGTACATCGCCGGTCGCGCGCGCGTCCTCACCAACCGGTCGGGCAGTGCGTGCGCGCTCGACGTTTACGTGGACAACCTGCCGGTCTACGACGGCGACCTGAACCAGATGCTCCGCGCCGAAGACGTGGCCGCCATGGAAGTGTATTCCGGCCGCGTGGACACGCCGCTGCGATTCCGGAACCGCGGCTGCGGCGTGCTGGCGGTTTGGACGTACAACGGCCAGGACACGGGGGAAGTCGCGGAGGCTGGGCCCGCCAAGCCTTAGGGCCGAATCCTGCGAGGTGGGCAGTCCGTAAGGGAGCCATGACCGCTGTCACCTCCATTCGTCGACCGCGTGCGCTTCGCACGCTCGCGCTTCGCACGCAGGTCGCGCAACCGCACTCGTCGCGTTCACTCGCGTCGCGACCGCTCGTGCTGCGCCGACTCTCGCTGCTCACGCTCGTGGTGGTAGCCTGTTCGGCTGCGACCCTCGGCGCGCAGCGAGCGCCCACTCGCGTCGGCGACGAGGTGCTCGGCATCTGGGGCGCCGAGTTCGCGCCGGCGCCACCGGTCGCGGGACTGCTCACACTCGAGCGCGTCGGGTCCCGGTGGGTCGTGCGCGTGGCCGGACGCGAAGGGCGTGCGCTCGTGAGCGGCGACTCGGTGCGCGTGTCGCTCGACGCCAACCAGGGCACCCTTCGTGTGCCACAGTTGCGCGCCGGCTCAATGGCCCGCGCCTTTTGGGTGCAACGCGGTGTGGATTACGGCTACGCCACACCACTCACACTCGAGCCAGCGGGCCCCGGCGCGTGGCGTGGCACCGTGAACCCGTTCGGCGAACGCGTCGGGCTGTACCTCGACATCCAACGTGACGGTGCTGGCCGAGCCATCGCGCGGGTGCGGAATACCGAGTTCGGATGGAACCTCGGTCGACGCTTCGTGGTCGGCCGTCGCGGTGACGAGCTGACCTTCGCGGACACCGCCACCGGCGCCGTCCGATTCAGCCAGAGCTATGACTCGGCGCAGCGTTCCATAACCTTCGACTTCGGACAGCTGTTTGCCATCCGGCCGCTGTCACCGGTTGAAGCGATGGGCTACCTGCCGCGCGCGCCGATGGCCGACACGGTCACGCGCCAACCGTTCGCGTTGACCGACGGATGGCGCACGAGCTTGCCAGCAGACGTGGGGCTCGATGGCGCGAAACTTCATGCGCTGGTGCGGCTGCTTGCCACGACGGATGCCAGCGACGACACCGTGCCACTCGTGCACAGCGTGCTCGTGGCGCGGCGCGGACGGCTCGTGCTCGAGGAGTACTTTCGCGGCTACAGCGCCGACCGGCTTCACACCACCCGGTCCGCGTTCAAGACCATGACGTCGATGCTCGTGGGCGCCGCCATCGCGCGAGGCGCAAAGCTGTCCGCGAGCACTCCCGTGGTTGCCACGCTCGAAGGCGCGCCGCCGGCGGATGCGCGCAAGGGTGCCATCACGTTGGCCCACGCGCTCACGCACCGCACGGGCTTGGCCTGCGACGACACTGACGAGACGTCGCCTGGGCAGGAGGACACGATGCAGGAGCAACACGCGCAGCCTGACTGGACCCGCTTCGCGCTCGACCTGCCCGTGGCGCACGCCGCCGGCACGCACTACGCCTACTGCTCAGCCACGATCAACCTCGCCGTCGCCACCGTCGCGAGGGTAAGCGGCCGATGGATCCCGGATCTCTTCGACGAAGCCATCGCGCGACCGCTCGGCATCACGCACTACGCCTGGAACCTGACTCCCACGGGCGAAGGGTACGGCGCGGGCGGCGTGCAGCTCACGCCGCGCGACCTGCTCAAGATCGGCGAGCTCGCGCGCCTCGGTGGAAAGTGGGGAGGCAAGCAGCTCGTTGACGCGTCATGGCTGCGCGCGTCCATGGCGCACCAGTCGGTGCCGTCAAACGATGCGGCTAGCCGCGCATCCGACGGCTACGCCTGGCATCGCTACACCATCACGGCCAATGGTCGCCGCTATCAGGAAATGGAGGCGAGCGGCAACGGCGGCCAGTTCATCATTGTGGTGCCCGACGCCGAGCTTGTGGTGGTGTTCACGGCGGGGAGCTTCGGGCGCTATCGCACATGGAGCGCGATGCGCGATGTGTGGTTGCCACGCTACGTCCTCTCGGCCATTCGCTAGGTCACGGGCCCCGGCTGCGCACGGCGGCGGCGACGGCGGTCGCGACGCTGGAGCGATGGTGGTCATGAGGCCGAGCATGCTGCGTGTGGAGAGCCTCACTCCACGTCGCTCACTCCCTCCGGCAGAAACAGCGGCTTCGCCAGCCCGCCCCGGTCATCATAGAACCGGATCGATCCGCTCGGTGACGCTGCCTTGGCGAGCAGGATCAACTGCCCCGTGTGCCCTGCGAAGTGCTCCACCACGTGATAGATGGCCGACATCACGTTGGTGGTGCGCCCCTGGATGAGGCGTGTCTCCTGCAGAGCTGCGGCGTCCAGCCGCGCGAGCACGGCCACCGCATCGGCACATGCCGCATCGAGTACTGCCAGCAAGTCCGCCAGCGGCGCGCCATCGCGCGCTGAAAATTCCGCATCGCGATTGCGATGGTCCGTTGCGCCACCCACGCCGCTCACGATCCACTGGCGCACGTTGCCCGCGAGGTGGAGCACCAGGTTGCCGGCGCTGTTGGAGTCGTCGTTCGCGCGATGCCAGAGTTGGTCGGCCGGCATCGGCGTGAGCGCGAGGCGAATCTTGCCGGGGTACTCGAGGCCCAGATAGTAGCGCGAGCGATCGAGGAAGCGCGTGGCGAGGTCGGGTGACATGCGGAAGAAGCTGGGGCTGGCGAACGCGAGACGCGAGGGGCAGACTCGTGGGTCGCCGTGATCTCCTCAACCCCTCGGGTGTCCCATGCGCTTTCTGGCCATCGCCCTTGTCCCGCTCGTCACCTCGCTGATGTCTGCACAAACGCGACCGACGTTCGTCGGCACCTGGGAGCTCGTCACCGCCGTCGGCGCCGATTCGATCGGCAAGCCGGTCCCGATGATCGGCGAACAGCCGCTGGGGCGCATCAGTTACACGGCCGACGGGCACATGGCCGCGCAACTCTACAACTCGCATCGCGCCAAGCTGGGCGCGTCGCCGACCGCCGCCGATCCCGCGCTCGTGCGCGCCGCCTTCGTGGGGCTCACCACCTACTTCGGGCGCTACACCCTCGACACGACGGCGCACACCGTCGCGCATCGGGTCGAGGGCGCGAGCAACCCCGACTGGATCGGCGGCACGCTCGTGCGCAGCTACCGGTTCCTGCCGGGCGACCGGCTGGAGCTGACCGTCGTCACCAACTTCGACGGCTCGAAGCCGGCGCGGCCGGGGGTGCTGGTGTGGCATCGTGTGGGTAGGTGACGGCGCGATATCACCGAAGTGTTCGCCGCGGCGAGGGGGAAGCCTCTCGGCTGAAGACGCGATCAGCAACGTTGACATTAACATGTCTACTGGTGACATTTTGATGCATGCGCACAACCATCCGCCTCGATGACGCCCTCCTGCGGGAGGCGAAGGCAAAAGCCGCGCGCGCCGGCCGGACGCTCAACGACTTCATCGCCGATGCCGTGCGGCTCGCGGTGCGTGCATCCCTACGCTCCGCGGCCGCGGCGCCTGACATTCCCGTCTTCAAGGGTGGGCGCGGTGTGCGGGCAGGCGTGAACCTCGACAGCAACGCCGCGCTGCTCGATCGCATGGAATCCGGCGAGCGCCTTCGGTGATCGTGCCCGATGTGAACGTGCTCGTCTACGCTGCGCGCGCTGATGCCGATCGGCACGCCGAGTACCGGGCGTGGGTCGTGGGCGCACTGCGTGGCGCGGAGGCCGTCGGACTCTCGGAATTGGTGCTGTCCGGTGTGGTGCGCGTGCTCACGCACCCACGGATCTTCGATCCGCCCACGCCGCTCAAGGACGCACTGGCGTACGTGGCGTCGTTGCGGGCACAGCCCCGTGCCGTGGCGCTGCGGCCCGGTGAGCGGCACTGGGAGTTGTTCGCCGAGTTGTGTCGCACGGGGGATGCTCGGGGCAACCTCGTGGCCGACGCTTATCACGCTGCACTCGCGATGGAGGCGGGCGCCGAGTTCGTGACGACGGATCGGGATTTCGCGCGGTTCCCCGGACTGCGGTGGCGCACGCCGCTGGGTTGATGGTGCGGGGCCTCAGCGCCCCGCGGCCACCGGCGCCAGCGGTAGCCCGCCAAGCTGCGGCAGGATGGCCCGCACGCGCGCATCCGCACGCAGCTTGGGCCCCAGCATTGTCAGCACTCCGATCCACGATGTCGGTCCGCGTCCCTCCTCATGCATCCGCGCGAGCAGCGCGATCACCGCGTCGTCGGAGCGCAGCCAGCGCGCGATGTTGATCGCGGCGCCGTAGTCCTTGGTCCGCATCGCCTCCTCGATCAGCGCGTCGCGCGACGCCGGATCACGGAGCATGCGCGCGCGCCGCGCCGCGCCCGCCGTGTCGCCCGTGATGCCGGCGTGATATCGCCTGAGCGCCGCGGCCGCCGAGTCCACGTTGCCCAGCGCGAGTTCCTGTCCCACGAGCGCGCCCCACGCATACCACGCCTCGGGCGACTGCGTCAGCCCCTGCGTGAAGAGCGGGGCGGCGTCTGCGAACCGGTCGGCCCCCAAGTGGAGGATCGCCACCGACAGCGTGATCACATGCGACAGTGGCTCGAGCCGATGCGCGTTCTCCATCTCCTTCAGCGCTTCGTCCCAGCGGCCCTGCGCTTGCAGGGCATACCCGTACCACTGGTGCCCCGTGGCGTACGCCGGGCTCAGCCGCACGGCCTGTTCGAACGCCGCCACCGATTCAGCGTAGCGCTTGCGATGCTCGAGGAGCTCGCCGAGCGAGGCCTGCGCCTCGCCAAGGCGCGGGGCGAGCGCGATGGCCCGCCGCGCGGCGATCTCCCCCAGCGTGAGGATCGAGTCGCGGTTCACTCCGGGCACGCCATACTCGCTCGGAATGGACAGCGCGTACGTGTCGGCGAGCCCGGTCCACGCGAGCGCATACAGCGAGTCGAGCGCGACGGCACGCTTGAACGCCTCCGTCGCGTGGATCATCCCCTCGACGGTGCGCAGGTTCCAGTGGAAGCGGCCCAGCAGGTACGCTTCGTACGCCTGCGCGTTCTTCGTGCCGCCCACGGTTCCGCTCGAGTCGCCGGTGGTTGCCAGCGAGAGCTTGAGCGCCGAGACCACCGCGCGCGACACTTCATCTTGCACCGCGAAGATGTCGGCGGCGGGGCGATCGAAGTTCTGCGACCAAAGATGCAACCCGTCGGACGTCTTGATCAGCTGCGCCGTGACGCGCAGGCGATCGCCCGCGCGCTGCACGCTACCCTCGAGCACCGTGGCAACGCCGAGCTGACGACCAATGTCCTTGATGTCGGTGGCCTTGTCGCGAAACGAGAAGGCCGAGGTGCGCGCCGTCACCTGCAGTCCGTTCACGTTGGCGAGCGCATTGATGAGCGTCTCGGCGATGCCGTCACCCAGGAAGGTGTTGGTACGATCGGGGCTCAGGTCGGCGAAGGGTAGCACCGCGATTGATGCCGCGCTGGCGGGTGCGGCGGTGCCACCACCGCGGCGTGCGAAGACGGTGAACAC
>JAYTVE010000041.1:0-33512 GCA_043744185.1 Gemmatimonadota bacterium
AGCGACAGCCTAGCGCACGAGATAGACGGCCTCGTGCGTGGTGCGCGACAGCTCTGCCGCGATTTCGAGCGCGGTGGTCATTTCGGCGGCGCTCATGTCGTTGCGGACCGCGACCGTGCGTGCCGCAGCGGGGAGCGCACTCACCTTGCTCGACGACGCGCAGGTGACGTCGATCTGCATCGGCGTGTAGATGCCGAAGGTGACAGCGCCGACGAGCCAGTTCAGGAAGCTGTACTGCGTTTCGACCCTGGCGACGCCGTTCCTGCACTTGGACGCTGTCTCGACGGTGGCCGGCGGGATGAGCCCGTAGATCCAACCCGTCGCGAACGGCTGGCTGATGACTTCCGAGCCGGCAGGCTGGCCGGTGACGATTGAGGCGTGGTAGCAGCCGGTGAGCAGGACGGCGGGGAGGGCAACGGCGGCGATGATTCGCTTCATGTCGTGTCTCCGTGAGGAAGTGCGTGTCGAAACGCGCGAATCGCAAAGATGTGGTTCGAGAGCGGCGCGAGCAAGCGGGCCTCGTCGAAGTAGCGCCGGCCGACAACGTCAACGGTACGAAGCGACGTCGCGCGACCACCCCCCGTGCCGGGCGAAGTCGGACGGCACGGCTCCTGACGGCGTGACACCAAATGTGACGGTAACCGTAGTGTCACAGTCGTACAGGAACGGCGTCGAGCCGTCGGCGCAGGTTGGCCAAACGACAGAGTCCGCCAGAGGCAAGTTGACCGCTCCGGGCGTCGCAGGCGGACCGACGCGAAACCCATTCGAGAGGAAACACACAGATGCGCATTCGTCTTGCTGCGGCAGCACTCACCCTCGCCGCCGTCTCCACTGTCTCGACCTCTGCGTCCGCGCAGGCAGCCGCTGCAAATCCGCTAAGCTTTGGCGTCTCGGCTGGCGTGCGACTGCCAATGGGTGACTTCGGCACCGGGGCCAACATGGGCTTCGGTGGTGCGGGCCATCTCTTCTACAAGCTCGATCAGGGCTGGAGCCTGCGCGGCGACGTCTCGTACGACACCTGGGGAGCCAAGGTCGGCGGCGCGAGCGTCTCTGCCATCGGCGGCATGGTGCACGGTGTGTACGATTTCGCCATGGATGGTGGCTTCAAGCCGTACGTACTTGCAGGCCTCGGCATGTTTGCGAGCAGCTTGAGCGGCTGCGGCGGCCCGTGTCCCTCGGGCGAGACCAAGGTCGGCTTCGGTGGCGGCGTTGGTGGTCACTTTGATGTTGGCGGCCAGAACGTGTTCGCCGAGATCCGCTACGTGACCGTCCAGACCAGCGGCACGTCGACCAACTTCATTCCGATCTCGATCGGCATCAAGTTTTAGGGAACCCTCCAGCGCGCGACGGTCCCCCCGGCTTCGGCCGGGGGGACCGTTTCGTGTTCCCGCGGAGTGATCCGGCTCACAACGCGCAAAAAATCAAGGATGGAACTAGGTGGCGGCTGTTGCCTATGCTACGCTGTCGCCGCGAGCGCCTCGCGCGCCGGACTTGGGCGACACACCATCACTTTTTTTGGAGATCCCCCATGCATCGCATGCTTCGCACGAGCGCGCTCGTCGCGCTGATCGCCTTCAGCGCCGGCACCGCCAGCGCGCAGTCCAACGTCCAGAAGGGAACGTGGACGCTCGGCACCACGCTCATGACGTTCGGTGCTGGCCCGCAGGCCGGGCTGGTCGTGCAGTCTGGCGGTGGCCAGAGCGTGACGCAGTTCGGCTTCAACGGCCTCGCGGGTTACCTCGTGACGCCCAAGCTCGAGATTGGCGGGAACGTGCTGCTGCAGTCCACTTCGGGCGGCGGCAACAGCTCGACGTCGTTCGGCATTGGTCCGTACGTGCGCTACTGGATCAACCCGTCCGAAAAGGGCGGGTTCAGCGTTGGCGGGCAGATCAACATCTTCTCGCCCGGTGGCGGTGCCTCGAACTCCACCAATTTCGGCGCGTTCGGTCAGTACTCATTCTTCGTGACGAAGGGCATGTCGATCGACCTCATGGTGCCGCTGCAGATCTCCACCGGCGGTGGAGCGAACACGACGACCTTCGGCTTGGGCGCCGGCATCACCGGCTTCTTGCGCTAGCCCGAGCGCGAGGCGCGAATCGTGCCGATCGGAAAGGGTCCGGCATCACTGCGCGGTTCGTAGCTGGACAGTTAGTTTCAGGGGTGGTTGCGAAGCGTCGCCGCCACTCCCTGAAGACCTTCAACTCCCATCCCCTTCGAGGGCAACATCCCCATGGTCACGTCGTGGACTCGCAAGCTGGCGCTCGTGGGCGCCGCCGTCATGCTCACCGCGGGTGGCGCGCGCGCGCAGGCGGCCGGTACGTGGACGCCGTTCATCGGTGGCACGCTTGCGCTGCCGATCGGAAACCTGAGCAACGCGACGAGCTTCGGCTTCGGCGCGATCGGTGGAGCCGAGTACCGGTTCAACAAGGACTTTGGTCTTCGTCCCGAGGCTGACTTCAACTACTTCTCCGGCAAGAACGGGCTGAGCAGCCTGACGTCGTTCGGCTTCGGCGCGAGCGCGATCTGGCACATTGAGGCGACTGGCGGCTTCAAGCCGTACGGGCTCTTCCGCCTCGGCATCAACATGACGAGCGGATCGGTGAACGGCGGCGGCAGCTCCTCGTCGACGGATCTCGGTTTTGCTCCGGGTTTCGGCGGCAACTTCACCTGCAGTGGCGCCCCCTGTTTCGTCGAGGGCAAGTTTTACGTCGTGAACTCGGCCGGCGGCAGCGCCAACGCGATCATGATCTCGTTCGGGCGCCACTTCTAGGCTCCGCGCGGTCCAAGCTGGGCTGCACCCGGGCCCCCTGCCAGACGGCGGGGGGCCCGTCGTGCTAAGTGGACGCTCCGGCGCCCACGATTCCGGCCAGTTGGGTGTATCTTTTCGGTTGTCAGCTTCGCTCCAACCGACCCCCAGTTCGCCACTTACGTGACCGCACCTCACCCCGGCAAGATCGTCTGCGTTGGCCGCAACTACGTGGACCACGTCAAGGAGCTCGGCAACGACGTGCCGAAGGCTCCCCTGCTGTTCCTGAAGCCGACGTCGAGCCTGCTTGCGCCGGGTGCAGCCATCGAGCTGCCGGCAGCATCGAAGCAGATCGAGTTTGAGGGGGAGATCGGCGTCGTGGTGGGTGCGCGGCTTCGCAGAGCGGACGAGGCCACGGCCGCTCGCTCGATTCGCGGACTCTGCGCCGTGAACGACGTGACGGCCCGCGACCTTCAGAAATCCGACGGCCAGTGGACGCGCGCCAAGGGGTTCGACACCTTCTGCCCTATCGGACCGGAAGTGCCGGCGCCGGCGGACCTGGGCGGCGTGACGGTCGTGACCACGGTCAACGGCGTCGAGAGGCAGCGCGGGACCGCGAGCCAGATGGTGTTCGGGATCCCGTTCCTGCTCAGCTACATCAGCCAGATCATGACGCTCGAGCCTGGCGACCTAGTCTGCACTGGCACACCGGCTGGCGTGGGCGCGTTGGGACCGGGAGACACAGTCGAAGTGCAACTCGTGGGGCTGTCTTCGGTGTCCAATCCGGTGAAGGTGGAGGGCTGATGCCGACCTTGAGTTCGCGGATGGCGACGTTGCCGCCGTACCCCCTCGCGCACATTCCGCAGAAGAAACGCGAGTTGATCGCGCGTGGCGTGGACCTGATCGACCTGGGCGCCGGCGACGCGGACCTTGCGCCGCCTGCGGTGGCGCTCGAGGCAATGGCCAAGGCGCTCAAAGAGCCGGCGATGCATCGCTACGGCTTCGGGCTCGGCCACGTGCCGTTCCGTGAGGCCGCGAGCCGCTACATGCAGGACCGGTTTGGCCAGCGCTTCGATCCGCTCACGGAGATCGTGCCGCTGATTGGCAGCAAGGAGGGGCTCGCGCACCTGGCCTTCGCGTACATGAATCCGGGCGACGTGGCCATCATCCCGGAGCCGGGCTACCAGGCGTACGTGGGCGGCGCGCTGCTCTCGCTCGCGGAGCCGTACGTGATACCGCTCAAGCGCGAGCACGACTTTCTGGTCGAGCTCGATTACGTGCCGGCCGACGTGCTCAAGCGCGCCAAGATCGTGTACGTGAATTATCCGAACAATCCGACGGCCGCGATCGCGCCGCGCGACTACCTCGAGCGGCTGGTGGCCAAGTGCCGGACCTTGGGGTTGCTGCTGGTGTACGACAACGCGTACGCTGAACTGGCGTTCGACGGATACGTGCCGCCGAGCATCTTCGAGATCGAGGGAGCGCGCGAGTGTGCCATCGAGTTCCACTCGCTGTCGAAGTCGTTCAACATGACCGGCTGGCGCTGCGCGTGGGCCGTGGCGGCGCCGTCGATCGCCGCCGCGCTTGCCCGCATCAAGTCCTTCACCGACACCGGACCGTTCATGGCAATTCAGGCGGCTGGCGTGGCGGCGCTCGACAACTGGCGGTCGTTCGTGCCGGGTAACGTGGCCGTCTTCCAGCAACGGCGTGACGCGGCCGTGGCCGCGTTCAGCGAGGCGGGCTTCACGGTCGAGTCGCCGAAGGCGAGCATGTACCTGTGGATTCCGCTGCCGGCTGGCGTGTCGAGCAAGGAGTTCGCGGATCGGCTGATGAACGAGGAGGGCGTGGTGGTGCTGCCAGGCTCGGGCTTCGGCGCGGGCGGTGAGGGGTACTTTCGTATCTCGTTCATCCAGCCGCCGGAGCGGCTGGCCGAAGCGGCGCGACGCGCCGGCCGCGTGCTCGCGACGTACGGAGCGCACGTCTAGGTGAAGTTGGGGCGCTCCACCGCTCCGGCCGGTCTTTCGGTCGCGATCCATGCCGTGATCATCGGCGCGGCGTTGCGGTGGGCGGTGCTCGGTTATCCGATGCCGGATTGGCTCGCGTCGAAGGGCGAACCGCCTGCGGAGCAGCGCATCCAGTACGTGCGCACGGGGGGCGGCGGCGGGCCGACGGCGCGTTCGTCGCAGGTGGCAGCGGGCGCGGCCAAGAAGGGGAAGGCCGCGGAAGAGAAGAAGTTGATCGCGCCGGTAGAGGTGCCGAACGGCGTGCCGGGGGCGATCCCTGCGCCCGTGGTTGATGCGGGCGGCGCCAACGCGACCGAGGCGGGGACGGGTGCCGGTGGCAGCGCGATGTCAGGCGCGATTGAGGGGATGCGGCCAGCGCTCGCGGATGGTCGCCTGTATGGTCCGCCGCCGCGAGGACTGAGCGGCCCTGAGCCGCTGACGGGCAAGCAGCGCGTGGACTCGGTGATCGGCGAGCGGTTTGCGCGCTACCGTGATTCCATCGTGGCCGTGCAGATGGCGGCCGCCGGGCGACGCGATCCGCACGACTGGACGTACAAGGACAAGAGCGGGCGGCAGTGGGGGATGGACCAGCAGTACATCCGGTTGGGCCCGGTGTCGATTCCGACGGCGCTGCTGGCGCTGTTGCCGCTCAACCAGAACGCGCCGAGCCCGACGATGTACGAGTCGCGGCGGATCGCGAACCTGTCGCAGGAAATCCAGTTCAACGTGTCGCGCGCGATGACGCAGGAAGACTTCAACACGGCCGTGCGGCGCACGCGTGAACGGAAGGATCGCGAGCGGTCGGAGCTTATCAAGCGGAAGGGTGCGGACCAGCCGGTGTATCCGGCGGTGATTCCGCAGGTGGCGACGCCGGAGAAGTAGGCGTTCGCGGAGCGGGAGCGACGGGCAGGTCCTTCGCGGTGCTCCGTGCGACCTCGGGTCAGCGCTTTGCCTTGGGCTTCTCGCGCTCTGCGGGCCAGTACGTGAACTCGGCTTGCTGGAGCACGTCGGGGAGCTCGGCTGCTCGCTCTTCGATGTAGGAGCCGGCGTCGGTAAGCGCCTGGTTGTAGATGAGCGGACCGAGCTCGACGAGCAGGTAGTCCAACACGAGCGCGGCCTTGAGGTCGCCGATGCTGTCGTCCATGTGTTCGTCGAAGAAGCGCTTGATCGAGGCGATGGCCTGCGGTCGCGCTGCGGCGGGGATCGTGATGGGAGTTTTGGGGCGCATGGGGTCAGGTGCAGTTCAGGGGGCGCTGACGACGGGGCTTGCCACGACGCCGGCATGCATCTCGTTGCGCGAACGGAATTGGCTCACTGGCGCCGCATGGCGCGTTCGATATCGGCCGCGCGCTTGGGGGCAGACGCCGACAGGTTTTCGTGGCCGGTCGGGGTCACGAGAATCATGTCCTCGATCATGATCGCGATCTGGCGGTCGGGGATGTAGAGCTTGGGTTCGATGGTTATCACCATGCCGGGTTCGAGCGGGCCCGACCAGTCGCGGTCGTCGGTGGCGTCGAGGCCGATGTGGTGGCCCAAGTCGCGGACACCGCCGCCGAATCGCGTGTAGGCGAGGATGCCGCCGCCCTGTGCGAGATAGTGTGTCGGGCTCGGCATGACGCCCCACACATGCTCGGCGCCCATCGTGGCGATGTTCTCGTACCGGTCGAGACCATGCGCACGGAAGACGCGCGCGGCGGCCTTGATGACGTCGAGCATCATGACGCCGGGGCGGATAGCGGCAATGGCGGAGTCTTGCGCCTCGAGGACGATGTCGTAGTAACGGCGCTGCTCCGCGGTGAAGCGACCGGAGACGGGAAACGTTCGGCAGAGGTCGCTACCGTAGTGCCGTACTTCCGCGGCGCCGTAGTCGGCAAAGAGGAGGTCGCCTGCGCGCATGGTGCGAGAGACGGCGTCGTAGCGCTCGCCGCGCAGGGAGAAGAAGGTCATGGCGTCGGATCCGCTCGAGATGATCGGTCCGAAAGAAGCGCGCGGTGAACCCTGGCGCTTCCAGTCGGCTTCGAGAATGCCGGCGGCTTCGAGGTCAGTCATGCCGGGGCGGAGCGTGCGCATGAGCGTGCCAAGCGATGCGGCGCTGACGCGGGCGGCGTCGCGAAGCGCGGCGATCTCGTAAGGGTCCTTGATGAGCCGCAGCTTGCGCAGGTGCGGCGTGACGTCGACGATGGCGCGGCCGGGGAAGAGCGCGGCAAGATTTGCGGATTGTTGCATCTCGACGGTGGCGATGCGCGCGACGCCGGGTGGTGCGTAGAGCGAGTCTCCGGCGCGCGGGAGGTAGATGGCGGGCGCGGAAGCGACCAGTTCGCGCACGCGCGTGGCGAACTCGCTGATCGGAAAGCTCTCGGCGATGCCCGTGGTCCGCGAGGCGGCGGGACCGGGCGCGAGGCGGTGCCGTGGAATATTCCAACTGGCGCGCCGGAACGCGGAGTCAGCGATGGGGAACTGTCCCCCCGCGAATTGGAATGAGTCGGGGAGAAAGAGCGCAGTGCGCATGGCGCCCGCGGGGGCGTTGGGGCGCGTGTCCGGCGCGATGACCAGCGTGGCGTATGGAGACTCAACGCCGGTGAGATACCAGAAGTTGGAGGACTGGCGGGGGAGGTCGTGATTGCCGACGAGGTGTGCGCCGGGGACGATGATGGCGGTGTTGGGGCCGGTGCGTGCGATGAGGCGCGCGCGCCGCGCGGCGTAGGCGGCGGGCGGCACGCTGGTGTCGGACTGCGCGTGCGCCTGCGCGGAGGCGGTGAAGAGGAGCGCGAGCGCAAGGAGGAGTGGGCGCATACCCGGGGGGAGCAGCAGGTCCTTCGCTTCGCTCAGGACGACTACGGCGTGACGGTCTGCACCACGGGCAGCACGATCTTCGACGGGTACTGCTTCGAGCGGTACACCTTCTGCGACGCCACGGTGAAGTCGGATTCCTTGGCCTCGAAGATGTTGGGCACGTACTTCTGCGGGTTGCGATCAATGAGAGGGAACCAGGTGCTCTGCACCTGCACCATGACGCGGTGTCCCTTCTTGAAGGTGTACGCCTGGGTGTGGAGGTCGACCGTGATGTCTGTGACCTTGCCGGGCACGAGCGGCTCGGGCTTCTCGGCCGACTTGCGGTAGCGAGCCCGGAAGACATCGTTGGCCACCATGAACTGGTAGCCGTTCATCTTGAGGTCCTTCATGCCGGTGTCGGGATACACATCGATGAGCTTCACGATCACGTCTGCGTCGCTCGCGCTCGTGGCCAGGTTCACGGTCACGCTGACGTCGCCCGCGATCGTGAGGTCGTTGTCGAGCGTGGGGAGTTCGTAGCTCAGCACGTCGGGGCGATTGTGCACGAAGCGCTGGTCTTCGGTGAGCCAGGTGTACCAGCCGGAGCCGCGCGGTTCGTACGTGGCCTGAATGGGTCGAGCGCGGTATGGAACCGGCTTGTTCGGATCGGACACGTAGCCGTCGTACGCGGTGGGCCCCGTTTCTGCCGGCGGCTCGAAGGCCAGCTGCCCCTTGTCGCGGAAATAGAGGCTGCGGTTGGTGGTGCCCGTCTTGGGCGGCCAACTGTCGTAGCGCTTCCAGACGTTCGCGCCGGCCTCGAACACGGTGGCCTTGGCGAGGTTCAAGCTGCCCTTGTCGTGGAGGTAGAAGTTGAAGAAGGGGGCCATGAGTGAATCGCGGAAGAAGCGCGCGGTTGGCTGGCCGAATTGGATGTTGCCGAGCGATGCCCCCTCGCCGCGCATCCACCCGCCATGGTTCCACGGACCGATGACGAGGAAGTTGAGCTTCTGCGTGTCGTGCTTCTCGAGTTCGCGGTAGATGGTGACGGGGCCATAGAAATCCTCCTGGTCCCACCAGCCCGCCACGTTGAGCGTCGGGATCGTCACGCGGGTGAGGTAGTCCATCATGGCCTGACGCTTCCAGAAGCCGTCGTAGTTTGGCCGCTTCGAGAAGTCGTTCCATGTGGGAATCTTTCCCTTCAGCAGCTTGTCATTGACATTTTTGAGCGAGCCGAGTCGCAGGTACCAGTCGTAGGTGTCGTAGGCGTCGAAGGTGAACTGCTCGACGTCCTTGCCCGACTCCATCATGGTCGCGTACTCGAAGCCGTAGCTCAGGCGGAATGCGCCGTTGTGATGGAAGTCGTCGCCTTTCCACATGTCGGCAGGTGAAGCCTGCGGCGAGACGGCCTTGAGGGCCGGATGGGGGTCGAGCATGGCCATGGCCGCGAGCCAGCCCCCGTACGACACGCCGGTCATGCCGACGCGGCCGTTGTTGTCGGCAACGTTCTTGAGCAGCCAGTCGATGGTGTCGTACGCGTCGGTGCTTTCGTCGATGGCCTTCGGGTCAGCCCGGTTGATGCGCGGCGGTCGCTGCATCTCGAAGGTTCCCTCGGACTTGAATTTCCCGCGAATGTCCTGATAGACGAAGATGTAGCCGTCCTTTGTCATGAAGCCGTAGCCGAGCGGCTGCCGTCGCGTGGTGACGGCCTCGATGCCGTACGGGGTACGCTCGAACAGGAACGGCAGCGGCAGCTCGGCCGACTTCGGCACGAAGATGGTCGTGTGGAGCTTCACGCCGTCGCGCATCGGGATCATCGCTTCGCGCATGGTGAAGTCGGAGTCGGCCGCGACGCGAACGTGCGGCGGACGCAGGCGATCGAGTGCGTGCGCGCGCGGCGCCATGATGGCCGTGGCGACGAGGACCGTTGCGAGCGCGAGCAGGCGGGGCGAGAATCGGTGCGACATGGGGCGGCAGGCAGAGGGGCGGCGTGCGCATCAAAAGGGCGAGCCTCAGGCAATTGGGGGGCGCTGCCGCTGGTTCGCTACCCCCCTCGGCCCGAAGATCGGTCGGGATGCCCGAAAGTGTCACGGGTCTGTCGCAAACCGAAAACTCGCGCCATTATGGGCCGCGACGGCTTTGCCGTCATCGAGGCAATCCCCCCGAACGTGCCCACCGCGTTATTGCGCCGACACAGGCAGCGAACGCGGTTTCCAGTACGCATCCGCTTGCAGTGCCCCGTCGTGCATCCCACTCCTCACGGCGGGAGGTTGTTTCACCACATTCGTCAGGGGGACGCATGCGAGGTTCTTTCACTCGTCAACTTGCTGTGCTCGCCACCGCCGTGCTGTGCACGGCCGCCGGCGGGAACGTTGCATTGGCGCAGACAGGCAACGTGCAGGGCCGGATCCTGACCGAGACCGGGTCGGTGGTCGTGGGAGCGTTGATCACGGTGGACGGCAGCGGTGTCCGCACCACGTCCACAAATCGCGGTCAGTACACGCTGGGCGGCCTGGCTGTCGGGCGCCGGACCATCCGCGTGCGCGCCCTGGGCTACACGCCCGATTCGGTCGGCGTCACGGTCGAGGCGTCGAAGGTGACCGAGCTCGACATCACCCTGAAGCGCTCGGCGACGCAGTTGGCGCCGGTGCAGACCACGGTCGGCTCGCGCGCGAAGCATGCTGCGGCCGAAGAACTTGCGGTGCCGGTGGACGTGTACACGGTCGAGGAACTGAAGAAGTCGGGCTCCACGGAGACGACGCAGATCCTCTCCAATCTTTCCCCCTCGGTGAACTTCCCCAAGCAGGCGGTCACGGACGCGACGGAAATCGTGCGGCCCTTCACGCTGCGCGGCCTCTCGCCCGACCACTCGCTGGTGCTCATCAACGGGCAGCGGCGGCACACGACGGCGCTGCTTAACGTGTTCTCGAACGGTTCGGCGCCGGGCTCGAGCGGCGTGGACCTCAACGCCTTTCCGTCCAGCGCGATCGACCGCATCGAAGTGCTGCGTGATGGCGCCTCGACGCAGTACGGCTCGGACGCGATCGCGGGCGTGGTCAACCTCGTGCTGAAGGAAGGGGCGTTCACCCCGTTCATCAACACGAGCGTGGGCCAGTATCGTCCGGAAAACGGCTACCCGAACGACGGCTTGACGACGGACATCAGCGGCGGCGCCGGCTTCGGCCTCGGCCGCGGCTCGATCGCGTTCTTTGCGCAGGTGATGAACCGCGACGGCACCAACCGCGCGTGTCCGGACGGCAGCTTCCCCGACCTCAACGGCGTGCGCGACTCCGTCGCGAACTGCGCCGTGGTGATCAAGCGCACCGGCGTGCAGCAGCCGAACGTGCACTGGGGCGACGGCATCGAGAATGACGTCCACCTGTTCACGAACATGCGCCTGCCGATCAGCGATGACGGCAACACCGAGTTCTACGCGTTCGGCGGGTACTCGAATCGCGAGGGCACGGGCAACGGCTTCTTCCGCAAGCCGCAGAACTCGCGCAACTGGTCGGAGATCTATCCGCTGGGCTTCCTGCCGGAGTTCCGGCCGAAGGTCATCGACTACTCGGCGGCGGGTGGTATCCGCACGATCGTCAGCGGCTGGGCGGTGGACGCCGGCATGAACTACGGCTACAACAGCTTCCAGTTCAACCTGCGCAACACGCTCAACTCTTCGCTCGGGCCCAGCCTGAGCACGCCGACGGCGCCGGGGCCAGACGGCATCCTGGGGACCGCGGACGATCCACGCATTCCGAACCAGACGCGCTTCGACGCTGGCGCACTGAAGCGCGGCGAATTCAACATGATGCTGAGCGCCTCGAAGTCCATGGACCTCGGCCTGCCGGCTCCGGTGAACGTGGCGCTCGGCGCGGCGTTCCGCAGTGAGTCGTACGAAGTGGTGGCTGGCGAGCGGGCCTCGTGGATCAACGGGTACCACAAGACGGCAGACAGCTCGGGGATCGCGCAGGGCGGATCGTCGGTGTTCCAGGGCTTTGCGCCGACCGACGCGAGCAACAACAGCCGCAACAACTTCGGCATGTATGCCGACCTCGAAACCAACCTGACGAAGCAGCTCCTGGCGAACGTCGCGGCCCGCTTCGAGAACTACAGCGACTTCGGCAGCAAGGTGACGGCGAAGGGCGCCGTGCGTTGGCAGCCCAACAAGGAGCTGGTGTTCCGAGGTGCCCTCAGCACCGGGTTCCGGGCGCCGGGCCTCCAGCAGAGCTGGTACAGCCACACGACGACGGCGATCCAGAACGGCGTGCTTGTCGAGATCGGCAACTTCCCGGTGAACAACCGGGCGTCGCGCATCTTCGGGGCCAAGAAGCTGAAGGAGGAATCGTCGGTCAACCTGAGCGGCGGCGCGGCCTGGTCGCCCACGAACAACCTCACGTTCACGGCGGACCTCTACTACATCACGATCAAGGACCGCATCCTCCTCGGCGCCACGTACGACGGCACCTCGGACTCGGTGACAGCCAAGATTCTCACGGATTCGGGCTTCACCACGATTGCCGGCGTGCAGTTTCCCACGAACGCGATCGACACCAGGACGGGGGGCGTTGACCTCACAGCGTTCTACCGCCTGCTGACGGACATGGGCACGTGGGATTTCAACCTCGCCTTCAACTGGACGAAGACGGGGATCACGCGCGTGGACGCGCTGGCGCCGATTTTGGTCGGCAAGCCGACCATCTACACCAACGGGCTCGACATCGCGACGGAGAACGCGGTTCGCCGCAACCGTCCCGACCGGCGCACCACCTTCACCACGAACTACACGCTCGGACGCTTCCAGGCGATGGGGCGCATTTCCGACTTCGGCGACTATATCGATGGCAGCATCGACGGCCTCGAGCCGTTCAGCGCGAAGATGCTGTTCGATACCGAACTCGGGTACCGCTTCGAGAACATCAAGATTGCGCTGGGCATCCGGAACCTGTTCAACACGTACCCGGACAAGCAGACGCTCGCGACCAACACGAACAACGGGACGTTCATCTATCCCGGGGCGTCGCCCTTCGGTTACAACGGGCGCTTCGTGTACGTCCGCACGGAAATCCTGCTCAGCCGATAGCTCGACCGCAGGTGCACGTCGCGAGGCCCGGGAGTGATCCCGGGCCTCGTTGCGTGTGGGTGGGTGCCCCGCGTCGCCTGAGGGGGACGCACGCCTCGTGCATTCGGGCCGCACCTGCTTGCGATGCCGCGGCGCACGCAACCACTTTGCTCTTCCACGTCGCACACCTCGTCATTCAGGGTTGCCCATGTCCGTCCTTGTCGGCCTCTCGGCGTTGCTCCTCGCGACGGCGCCGGTCGCGTCGTCCGTCGCCCGCCCCGATTCACTGACTGCCGCCGAACGCGCGCTCGCGCGCGCCGTCGATGCGCGCACCGCAGAAGCGATCGCGTTGCTCGAACGGATCGTGAACATCAACAGCGGCACGATGAACTTTGTGGGGGTGCGGCAGGTCGGCGACGTGCTGCGCGCGCGACTGGACGCGCTCGGCTTCACGACACGCTGGGAGGACGGCACGCCGTACAAGCGCGCCGGGCACCTGATTGCGGAGCATCCGGCGCGCGGCCCGAAGCTGCTGCTCATCGGGCACCTCGACACCGTGTTCGAGCCGACGAGTCCGTTCCAGAAGTTCGAGAGGGGGCCGGACTCGACCGCGCGCGGCCCCGGCATCATCGACATGAAGGGCGGCGACGTGATCGTCGTCGTCGCGCTCGAAGCACTCAAGGCGGCCAAGCTGCTCGACAGGATGAACGTCGTGGTCGTGATGCACGGCGACGAGGAACACGAAGGTGATCCGCAGGCGCTCGCGCGCAAGGCGCTCGTGGACGCGGCGCGTGGTGCTGCGGCGGCCATCGGCTTCGAGGACGGCGCGGGCGACCTGCGCACCGGCATCGTCGCCCGACGTGGTGCCGCCTCGTGGCGGCTCGACGTGACCGGCGAGGCGGCGCACTCATCACAGATTTTCAAGGATTCGATCGGCTACGGTGCCATCTTCGAGACCGCGCGCATCCTCGACGCCTTCCGTATGCGGCTGTCGAAGGAGCCACTGCTGACGTTCAACCCGGGCGTCGCGCTCGGTGGTGCGCGCTACGCGCTCGACGCGCCCGCGAACAAGGGATCGGCGGAGGGGAAGAACAACATCGTGGCCGAGCGCATGGTGGTGCAGGGCGACCTGCGCACGATTTCTCCGGAGCAACTGGCGCGCACGCAGCAGACGATGCGCGAGATTGTGGCGCAGCACCTCGGACACACGACGGCGACGATCACGTTCGACAATGGCTATCCGTCCTTGCCGCCAAGCGACGGCAACCGGAAGCTGCTCGCGCTGCACGATCAGGCGAGTCGCGACCTTGGGCTTGGCGCCGTCGGCGCCGTGGACCCGGGCAAGGCGGGCGCGGCCGACGTGTCGTTCGTGGCCGGCATCGTGCCGATGATCATCGATGGCGTGGGCCTTGCCGGGCACGATGACCACTCGCCGCAGGAGACGGCGGACCTGAAGTCATTGTCGGTGCGGGCCAAGCGCGCGGCGCTCACGCTCTACCGGCTGTCGAAGGACGCGCCGCCGGTACCGTAACGCCCCATGACACGCCGACGCACGAAGACGCCGGTGGGGGACGCGACAGCGCTCCCCGCCGATGACACGCCGTACTGGCTGCGCGGCCCCCAGCCACTGGCGGGCTACCAGTCGAGCGAGGCGCTGCCGGCCGAGTCGGACGTGGTCGTGATCGGCGCTGGTCTTACCGGGGCGGCGACTGCGTACCACTGCGTGCGCGGCGGCGAGGCAGCGGCGCTCTCCACGGTGGTTCTCGATGCCGGTGATCCTGCGGGCGAGGCGAGCGGTCGCAATGGCGGCAACTTCGAGCTGATTCCCGAGAACTCGGTGGGCGCGTACGAGGGGCTCGCGCGCGAGCGCCTCGCGTTCCTGCGGCGCGTGTACCCCAAGCTCCCGATCGAGGTGCTGCGCGCCGAAAGCGAGCGGCAAGCGTCGCTCGTGCTGGGCGTGGCGCTCAGGAATCGCGACTTGCTCAAGGGGATCATTCTGCGCGAGCGCATCGAGTGCGATTTCTCCCCGCGTGGGTGGTTGCACCTTGCCAGTAGTGACGAGGAAGAGCAGGGCATCTGTGAGGAGCTCGCGCTCGCCGCGCAGCACGGGCAGCGCATCGAGCTCTGGTCGCGCGGCAAGATCAAGCGCGAGATCGGCTTCGACAATGCGTACCTCGGTCGCTTCATTCCCGGTGACGGGACGTATCACCCGTTCAAGTACGTCTGCGGACTGCTCAAGGTCGCTCTCGCACACGGGGCGCAGCTCTACACGCGCACCGCGGTCACGAGCGTCGTGTCGGAGGCGGCGGATCGTCATCGCGTCGTCACCGCCCGCGGCACGATCGTCGCGCGGCACGTGGTGGTGGCCACCAATGCGTTCACGTCGCGACTTCTGCCTGAACTCGCGAACATCCGGCCGCATCAGAGCCAGATCCAGGTGACGGATGATGCGCCAGACCGGGCGCGCGGTCGCGTGATCACGAGCGAAGACGGGCCCGTGTTCTGGAACCAGCCGCGCGATGGTGCGCGCAAGGGACGCGCACCCGTGCTCATGGGCGGCGGCGATGACCGTCCGATGGCGAATCCGTCGTCACGGCGGCGTTCGATCCAGGTACACCGGAAGCTGCTCGCGATCCGTGATCGCTTCTTTCCCGAGCTGCGCGGACGTGTGCCGTCGTGCGAGTGGGTGGGGCCGCTGGCGATGACCCCCGACGAACTGCCTGCGATCGGCTTCCTGCGCCAAGGCGTGATCATCGCCGCGGGCTTCAATGGCTACGGCGGCAGCTACACGACTGCGGCAGGAATGGCAGCGGCCGAGATGGCACGCACCGGCCAGCCGCCCGACTGGGTGCCGGAAGACGTGTTTTCGCCGCGGCGCCTCATGACGACGAAGCCCGTGTTCATGTCCGAACGCGACGGGCTTTGGCGCATCGCGGCGTCGCTTTGCCGCCAGCTGAAGGTCGTCAACCAGCGCATCTCCGAGGCGCTGACGTTGCTGGCCGAGCCCCCGGCAACTGTGCAAGTGCGATCGTCGCGGATGATGATGGCGATTGCCGAGAGTGAGCCGGCGACCGACGTGCCGCCCGAGGCGCTCGGCGCATTCCCGCTTTTCCGCGACTTCACGACGGCAGAGTTGCGCACCCTGCTTTCGTCCATGCGGCGCTGGACGCTGCGCAAAGGCACGCTGTTGTTCGCCGAGGGAACGCCGGGCGATAGCTGCTTCGTGGTGCTGAGCGGCATCGTGGACGTGAGCCTGGCCGTCCATGACCGGCACCAGCTTGTGGCGCGCCTTGGCGCAGGGAACGTGTTCGGGCAAGTGAGTTTGATCGTGGGAGAGCCGCGCTCGGCCACCTGCACGATCGGCAAGGACGCCGTGCTGGTGGAGCTTGAGCGCGCGGAGTGCGAGCGCCTGCTCGAGCGGAAATCGCCGATGGCGCTCAAACTGCTGGCGGTGCTGAACGACGGACTGATCAGTGCGCTGCGCGGCGCAGATCGCCGTCGGATGAAGCTCGAGTACGACGAGGACGCGCCGCCGGTCGTGATTCCGTAGAGGCGCTTGGGCGCCTCTGACGTTCTGCCAGATCTGGTGTGATGTTGTCGGGCGCTCGTGCAGCTTCACGTTTGCAGAATGGTCATGGCACTGGAACGGCCCTCGGACGCCTTGGCGGTATCGCAGCCAGCCGAAGCGACTGCGCGACTCGTTGATCGCCGGCACGAGCTCGGCTATCGCGACCTCACATGTTTCGCGCTCATCAGCATCGTCGCGGCGCGGTGGGTTCCCATGGCGGCGCATGGCGGACCGGGCGCCGTGACGCTCTGGATCCTCTCCGCGATCTTCTTCGTCGCGCCGATGGCTGACGCGACCGCGGCGCTCGTGGCCCGTGATCCGCAGGCCGGCGGGTTGTACCTCTGGACCCGCCGCGACTTTGGTCCGGGCCACGGGTTCCTGTGTGGATTCATGTACTGGATCGGGATCGCCGTCCTGTTTCCAACGGCCGGGATGATGTACGCGCAGGTGGGCCTCTCGATGTTTGATGCGGGCGGCCCACCGACGACCGCGAGTCGCGTCGAGACGCTCGCGCTCTGCCTGGCGATCATCTGGGGTGCGCTGATCGCGAACCTGGTCGGACTTCGGATCGGAAAGTGGGCGGAGAATGCCGGGGCGCTGGCGACGATGGCCATCGGCGTGGTGATGGTGGCCGTGGCCTGGATCGTCTGGAACCGGCACGGCGCCGCCACTGCCCTGAATTTCACGCCGCCCATGCAGTGGGGCACGCTCAGCTTCTGGGCCCTGATCGCGTACGGGAGCTCCGGCATGGAAGGACCCGGCGCGATGGCGGCGCACATCGCGCATCCACCGGGCCCCACAATGCGGAAGGCTGGGTGGACAGCCGCGGTGCTGGCGCTGTGCTTCTATGCGGGCACGACGGTTGCGTTCCTCGTGATCCTTCCGCCCGGTGAGATCAGCATCCTGAACGGCTTTGCTGAAGTCACCGGCGCCGCGAGCGCCGTGCTCGGGACCCGCTGGCTGTCGCCGCTCATCGCCATACTCGTGCTGATCGGTGGGGTGGGATTCATCGGCAGCTTTGGCGCATCGGCGTCGCAGCTTCCGCTGGCCGCGGCCGCGGATGGGTTGCTGAGCCCGCGGCTGGCCGAGCTGCATCCACGCTGGCAGACGCCGCATCGCGCCATTCTCGCGCTCGGCGTGGTCAGCACCGTGATCGTCCTCGCGTACCAGCTGGGCGATTCCGCGCGTGCAGCACTCGACGAACTGTTGGCGCTGATGGTGATCACGGGCTTCATCCCGTACCTCTATTTCTTCGGCAGCGCATGGAAGACGGGGCGCCGCCTCTCGGCGATCTCGGGCGGGGCGGTCACGATCATCGCGATCGCGTGCGCCATGATTCCACCGGAGGGCGATACGAACCTCTGGCTGTTCGAGGGCAAGCTGATCGGTGGGACGCTGCTCGTCGCGGCGGGGGCCTGGGCGGCGTATCGCTGGCCGCGGGCGACCTAGTCGGAGGCGGGAGTGATCGGCGCTCGCCGCAGCGTGTAGCGGAAGTCGCAGTGGCTGGCGCCGCCCATCAACGTCTGCGTGCGCTCGAGTGCGACGTGAGGATTGAATCCGTCGATGAGCGCGGCGTCCCGGTTGCAGGAGAAGATGGCGCCGAGCTCCGGAACGCCGAGTTCGCGGTACATCTCGGCGTAGCCGCAGCGTGTCACGTTAAAGGCGAAGCGTCCGTCGGTCGCGTCGATGGTGTCGATGCGCGGGGCGAGCACACGCGCCTCGATGCGGCGTCGCTGGAGGACGCCGATGGCGTTGAGGTCGGCGTCGGTGGGGAGGCTCATGAGGTTCTCTCCGGCGGCATGGTGCGAACCGGAGCCCGCTCCCGCCCCGCGACGATGGCCGCCGCGGCGAGATCCCCCGTCACGTTGAGCGCCGTGGAAAACCGGTCGGGGATCGCGTCGAGGGCAATCAGCACGCCGATTCCCTCAGCGGGGAGCCCGATCTGCACGAAGAGCGGCGTGAGCAACAGGAAGGCGCCGTTCGGTACGCCAGGTGCCGCAAAGCTCAGGAAGACGCCGGCAAAGGCGACGATGCCGAGTTCGCGCGCGTGCAGCGGCACGCCGTAGAACCAGCCGATGAAGCACGCGCCGATGGCCCAAGCGAGCGGGCTGGCGAACTTGAACGTGCTCGCTGCGAGCGGAAGCACGAAGCTGCCGGCACTCGCAGGAAGCGCGAGCGGGCCGTCGGCCGCCTCGATCATCGCGGGCAGCGTCGCGACCGACGAGCTCGACGTGAAGGCGATGAGCTGAGCGGGCAGGATGGCCGCGCCGAAGCGGCGCATCGGGATACCCGCGGCCAGCTGCACGACCGGGTACAGCAGGAGCGTGCCGACGAGGCATGCCGCCGAGTAGATGATGACGTAGAGCCCGATCGCGCCAACGAAGGAGGAACCCATGCGCGCGGCCATCGGCACCATCAACGCGAAGACGCCCACGGGTGCGAGTGCGATGATGACGCGCACCATCACCTGCATCGCACCGCCGACAGCCCGCACGACGTCCAGCAGCGGCGCGCGTTGCACCGCGGGAAGCCGGCCGACCGCCATGGCGAACAGCACCGTGAAAATCACGAGCGGGAGCATCGCACCGCTCGCCGCCGCCGCGAACGGGTTCGACGGTAGCAACGTGAGCAGCCAGGCCGCGCCACTCGAGGCCGGGCCCGCGTCCGCGACCTGACGGGCCGCCTCGGCGGCGCCCGGCGGCAAGGCGTGTGTCGCGCCTGCGGCGGCCACAGGCAAGCTGCTGAACGCGAGTGGGGCAAGCGGAACCGAGATCGCCGCCAGTCCCAGGAGCAGAAAAACGAAAACGGCCACGGTGCGCAGTCCGACGCGACCCATGTTCCCCTCATCGGAGGCGCCGGCAATTCCCGTGATCACGAGCGAAACCACGAGCGGCATGACGGTCATGCGGATGGCACCGACCCACAGCGAGCCTACGGGCACGAGCCAATCGGTCGCGGCGAGTAGCGCCGCACTGCCGGAAGCAGCGATCGCAAGTCCGATCACGATGGCGGCCGCGAGGGCCACGAGCACACGGTTGGCTGGTTTCATGATTGAACTGGCTACATCATGAGATCGCCGCCGTTGATGTCGAACGATGCGCCGGTGATGTATCCGGCGGCGTCCGACGCCACGAAGGCAATGAGGTCCGCGACTTCGCGTGCGGTGCCGAGGCGAGGCACGGGGTAGCCAGCGGCAAGCTGCTGGAGCAGCTCGTCGCTCGCGTGCTCCCGCGTGAGCTCTGTGTCGATCATGCCGGGGCAGATGGCATTCACCGTAATGCCGAACTTCCCGAGCTCCTTGGCCATGGCACGCGTAAGACCGAGCAGGCCGGTCTTGGAGGCGGTGTAGTGCGCGCCGCCCAGCGTGCTCACCATGCGCCCAGCGAGCGACGAGATGTTGATGACGCGTCCGTACTGCTGCGCCTTCATGGAGGGGAGCGCGGCCTTGGTGAGCAGGAAGGGGGCAACCATGTTGACCTCGAGCGCGGCGCGAAACTCCGCAGCGCCCAGGTCGCCAAAGCGGGTGGACGCGGCGTGCGCTGCGTTGTTGACGACGATGTCGAGACGGTCGAAGCGCGCGAGGATGCATGCGACGATCGCGTCGGGTACGCCGTCGGCGCTGATGTCGCCAGGAACGGCGAGAGCGTTGGCGCCGAGCTCCGCAGCCAGCGCTTCGCAGCGGGCGGCGTCGCGCGTGTTGACCGCGACGGCCGCGCCGAGCTCATGGAGCCGCACGGCGACAGCGCGGCCGAGGCCGCGAGAGGCGCCGGTGACGAGCGCAACGCGCCCGCGCAGGTCCACGACTGGAGGGGGGGCAGTCATGGGAGCAACGATATCCCGCGGAGCGGCCGGGCGCGAGGATGCGTACCCCTGCCAGCGCACGACGTCAATCGTCGCGTTAGCGCCCCGATCGTGAGCGTCGGCCGATCGCGGCGCTACGACCACGGCAAGCACGCGCGTTGCCATGTCCACCACGGATCGCTCCCTCGGATAGCCGGTCACTGTGCGCTGGCCGTCCACGACCGCTTCGTCCAGCGCGTGGCAGTGAAACGTCACGCGAAGGACGACTCAGTGCATCGCGCGAAAGAGCAGGGAGAGAGCGGCCGGCTTCACGAACTGTTCCGTCACCTTCCAGCTCTCCCCTGCAGTCGGCGAGGGGAACACGAGCGTCCCACTGGAATCAGCGCGAATGGCGTCGACGAAGTCGAGGTGGCGCCCCTCGCGCCACGGCAACGTGGACTGCTGGATTTCCCAAGGGATACTGCCACCGGCAATGCGCCCCGCCGCGAGCTCGCAGTCGAGCCAGTTGATGAGCTGCGCGCGCGTGGGCTTGCGAGCGGCGATGAGTGCGTCGAACGACTCGGCGGGTGGCAGATCGGCGGCGCGGTTGCGTGCGAAGTAGAACCAGTCGCCTACGACGATGAGCACGCGGTCGATCCGACCGTTGCGTTCGACGCGCAGTGCGAGGAAGCGGTCGTCACCGGTTGAGAGGCGGCGGTAGCGCTCAACGAACGAGCTGTCGAGTCCCGTTTCCATGATGTGTGCGTCGTCCTCACGCGACACGTGAGAAGCGTCGCGGCTGGTGTCGGGCTGGAAGTCAAGCTCGTGGTGCCACGTGACGACGCTGCCGTCGAAGGTGGTATGGCCGGTGAAGCCCTTCTGTCGTGCGAGCCCGCGGAGTTGCGCGTCCGTGAGCTCCGCAAACGACGTGGCTGTCGCGTTCCACGTGCGGTCGGGCGGGATGCGCACGTCGCCAAACGGGCCGACCGCCTGCAGGTAGCGCACCGTCAACGAGTCGCCCTGTGCGCCTCGACGCGTGATGTACTCGCGGCTCCAGACGCCGAGGAGGAAGGGCGGCAGGACGCCGAGGTTCTGCGCAGCTACGGCACTCCGCGCGCGACCCGAGTCCGGCGCATGTCCGGCGCTCTGCGCCGACGGCTTCGTGTCGCCGCCGCAGGCGCCGATGAGCAGCGCCGCTGCCAGCGCTTGCACGCCGATGAAGAGGAGACTGCGAGAACTGACGCGCATGGCGATGAGAGTGAGAGTCACGACGTGCGCGCGCGTGGACGTGGCCGACTCGACGGGCTGCCTGAAAGCGATCCTGCTTCGGTTGTGGTCGCGCTTGAGGATCGCACGATACACCCGGGAGCACCTCAAGCGAACGGGCCGTGGGGATGCTCGTCGCGACGTGATGATGACGCATGCGGACGGCAGCGGTCGACGAGCGGCCTCGGACCTCGCTCCGTGAACATCCGGTTCCGACTTCCGCCCGGGGCGGCCTGCGCGCATTCTTCCGCCCATGACATACGCCGCGATCACGGGGTGGGGGGCCTGCATGCCCCCCGCCGTCCTTACGAATGCCGACCTTTCCACCTTTCTCGACACCAACGACGAGTGGATCCGTACGCGCACCGGGATGCGCGAACGCCGCGTCTCGCACGTGTCGGGCATGGAGCTGTCGGTGGTCGCCGTCTCGCGCGCGCTCGCATGCGCCGGGCTCGACGCCGCCGACGTGGAGCTCATCGTCTACGGGAGCTGCAGCAACGAGGAGGCGGTGCCCAACAGCGCCTCCGGCGTGCAGGCGGCGCTCGGCTGCAACCGCGCCGCCGCCATGGACGTGAACACCGCGTGCACGAGCTTCCTCTACGGCCTCACGACTGCTACCTCGATGATCCGCACCGGCATCGTGAAGAACGCCGTCGTGATTGGCGTGGAGCTGATTTCGAAGTACCTGGATTGGAGCGACCGTGGCGTGGCGGTGCTGTTCGGTGACGGTGCGGCCGCGGTGGTGCTGCAGTCGTCCGACACGGAGAGCGGTGTGGTCGGCAGCGTGCTCGGCTGCGATGCGCAGGCGCGCAAGACGCTGCGCGTGCGCGGCATCGGCGTCGGTTACTCCGGGCGCAACGTCACCATCGGCGACACGAAGTGGGACTTCGACGGTCAGGCAATCTTCAAGCGGGCCGTGCACGCGATGAGTGAGGCCTCTACGCGCGTGATGCGGGAACGCGGGATCACCGCGGAGCAGGTGGACCTCGTGGTGCCGCACCAAGCCAACCTCCGCATCATCGAGTCGGTGGCCAAGTACGCCGGACTGCCGATGGAGAAGGTGATGCTGACGGTGGAGCGCTACGGCAACATGAGTGCGGCCACCGTGCCGGTTGCACTTGTCGAGGCGCTCGAGGCCGGGCGTGTGAAACCGGGCGCGACGATCCTCATGCCCGGCTTCGGGGGCGGCCTCACGTGGGCGGCGACGCTCGTGAAGTGGGGCGACCGCGTCGCGCCGCTCGGGCAGAGCAACCGTGAACTGCCGCCGTGCACGCAGACAGCGCTCGAGATGGTGAACGAGATCCGGGCCGGGCAGGACCCACATGGGCGGTCCGCCGCGGGACTCTCCACGCTGGTGGCAGGTGCCTTTGACGGGTGAGCGCATGAACGCATCGGTTTTCATCAGGGCATGGCGCGGGTCCGCCGTGCTGGTGTTCGCGATCGGCTGTACCCAACCAGCCGAGCGAGCGGACCTCGTGATCCACAACGCGCACGTATACACGCTGGCGTGGCGTGATCCGGACGTCGAGGGGCGCCCCGCACCAGGCGCCCCGTGGGATTCCGCCGGCGGTTGGCATCACGATGCGTCTGCCGTGGCGGTTCGCAACGGACGCGTCCTCTACGTGGGCACCGATTCCGGCGCGCTCGCACTGAAGGGAAGCGCCACGACGGTCGTGGACCTCAAGGGCGCTGTGCTGCTGCCCGGCATGGTGGACGCACACACGCACGTGGCCGAACTTGGGCAGTCGCTCGAACGCGTGAACCTCGTCACGGCCAAGACCGAAGCGGAAGCAGTGGAGCGCGTGGTGCAGCGGGCCGCAACGCTACCCAAGGGGCAGTGGATCCTCGGGTGGGGATGGGACGAGGGAGCCTGGGCGGATCGCTACCCCGACAAGCGCCTCCTCTCGGTGCGCGTGCCGGATCATCCGGTGCTGTTGCGCGGCCTGCACGGCTTTGCGTCGTGGGCCAACGAGCAGGCGCTCACCGAGGCCAAGATCACGGCCAGCACACCAGCGCCGGTTGGCGGCGAGATCCGCAAGGGCGCCGACGGTGCGTCAAACGGCCTGTTCATGAATCGCGCGGTGGACCTCGTGAGTGCGGCCATTCCGCAGCCGACGGCGGAACAGCGCGATTCGCAGGTCGTGCGCGCGTTGCACGTGATGGCGGATGCGGGATACACCGGCGTGCACGAGGCGGGCGCTCCAACGGACGTGATGGCATCGCTCGCGCGGCTCGACGCCGCGCGCGCGCTCCCGATCAGGGTGTACGCGCTCCTCGACGGCCGCGACTCCGCGCTCGTGCGAACATGGATTGCGCGCGGACCCAAGCTCGGCACCGACACCAGCAACCTCACCGTGCGCGCGGTCAAGGCGTACTACGACGGCGCCCTCGGCTCGCGTGGCGCGCGCATGCTGGCCGACTACAGCGACCGGCCGGGACATCGCGGCGTGAGCGGCGCCAACTACGGATTTGATCACCGCATTGCCGCCGATGCGATGGCGGCCGGATTCCAGATCGGCATCCATGCCATTGGCGACGAGGGCAATCGCGCGTCGCTCGACTTCATCGACTCGGTGATGCAAGCCGCGCCCAAGGCGCGCGGCCTTCGGCATCGCGTCGAGCATGCGCAGGTGGTGGCGCCCGAGGACATGCCGCGCTTCTCGCGCATGGGCGTGATCGCGAGCATGGAGCCGCCGCATGCGGTCGAGGACATGCCGTGGGCCGAAGAGCGCGTCGGCCCCGTGCGCATCCGGGGGTCGTACGCCTGGCGCACGCTCCGCCGACAAGGCGCGGCGCTCGCATTCAGCTCGGACCTGCCGGGCTCCGACTGGAGCCTCTTCTACGGGCTCCACGCCGCGATCTGGCGGCAAGACAAGCAGGGGATGCCGGCTGCGGGCTGGTATCCCGAACAGCGGATGAAGCCGGAAGAGGCAGTTCGCGGCTACTCGAGTTGGGCCGCATACGCTGCATTCGATGAAGCTTCTGCCGGGAGCATCGCGATCGGCAAGCGCGCCGACTTTACCGCGCTGTCTGTTGATCCCTTCCGTGCGGCATCGGGCGCCGAGCTGTTGGCCGGCGTGGTGCGGCTGACGATCGTGCGCGGTCGGGTCGTCCCTGCAGCTACCGCTGTCTCTCCCTCGCCGTAGCGACGTGAGCGACGACGGACCGTCGAGCGCCGACACGGAACACGCGAGGCTCGCCGACCTGATCGAGATGGTCGCGGCAATCGCCTCGAACGACGTCGGACGGCGGGCGCATGTGGGCGACGGATCGCACATCCTCGATGGGCTGGCAGCGGGCCTCAACATGCTCGCCGAGGAAGTGGCGCAACGGCAGTCGCGCGAACAGTCCTACCAGCAGCACGCGGTGCGCAACGAGCGGTTGATCGCGGTCGGACAATTGGCGGCGGGTGTCGCGCACGAGCTCAACAACCCGGCGGCCTTCGTGCTGGCCAACCTGGCCGCGGTGGAGCACACGCTCAACCGGATCGAGAGCACGGCGGTGCCCGTTGTCACCGGTGAGGCCGCGACCGTGCTGGCCGAAGCGCTGCGCGAGGCCCGCGAGATGAACCGCGACAACATCACCGGCGTCGAGCGTATCGTGACGATCGTGCGTGAGCTGCGGAACTTCTCGCGTATCGAGCCGGACCGGATCGAGACCTTCGAGATCGCTGACGTCGTGGCCGATGCCTGCACACTGGTGCGTGCGGAAGTGAGCATCCGCTCGCATCTCGAGGTACACGTGCCGGACGGGCTGCGCGTGCGCGGCGACGCGACGCGCCTCACGCAGGTGATAACCAACCTGCTGCACAACGCGGCTCAGGCGATCGACGAGGGTGCGGCGTCGTCGAATGCGGTGACGGTGGTCGGCGCGGTGCTGCAGGGCGCCGTGCGCCTGTTGGTCCGCGACACGGGAACCGGGATGAGCGACGAGGCCCAACGCCGACTCTTCGAGCCGTTCTTCACCACGAAGCCGCGCGACATCGGCACCGGACTCGGTCTCGCGATCTCGGCCGACATCGTGCGGCATCACGGCGGGACGCTGCGATTGATCGAGACGTCGGCGAGCGGAACGACGTTCGAGGTGCTCCTGCCCCTCGACGGCGCGCCCGCACCGTTGCACAAAGTGGTGGCGATGGTACCGACGCCCCCGACGATGCCAGCCGTGGCGAACCGGCCGCGCGTGCTCGTCATCGACGATGAACGGATGCTGCTGGATTCATATGCGCGCATCTTCCGGAACGAATTCGACCTCACGCTGGCGACGAGCGGTCGTGAGGCCATCCAGCTGCTCGCTGATGGCCGTGCGTGGGCTGCAGTCGTCTGCGATGTCATGATGCCGGACGGGGACGGCATCGCGGTGCACGACTGGGTCGTCGAGCACCGGCCGGCGCTGCTGGAGCGCATGATCTTCTGCTCGGGTGGCGCATACACGCCACGCACACTCGCCTTCACCGAACGACTTGGCGACCAAGTGCTGCAGAAACCGATCGGCATCCGCACCCTGCGCGCGGCGATCGCACGGGTGAATGCTGGCAACGCGAGCTGACGGCTTCCGCGCCGCACTTTCGCGCGGGACAGCGGGGGCGCACATTCCCCGCATGCTGACCGTCTCCGGTTTGTCCCGACTCGCCGTCGCCGCGCTCGTGGGCGTTGCGCCCCTCGCCACACCGCGCGCCGCGCGTGCGCAGTTTGTGGTGGACACAACCCTCGACGCCGGCATCGCCAGCATGGTGGCGCGTCTGGACCTCGAAAAGTACAAGGCCACGATCAAGGGGCTCACCACCTTCGGAGACCGGCGCCAGGGCACGAAGCGCAACCGCGATGCCATTGCGTGGATCGAGACGCAGCTCAAGAGCTACGGGTGCGCGAACGTCGAGCGCCTCGTGTACGACTACGCGCCGCCTGTGCGGGGACAGCAGGTACAGCTGCCCGGCGCCGCTCCGGTGCGCGGTCCTGATGCGCAGGTGGGCGGGAGCCGCATGCGCGGCAAGAAGGCCGTCACGGGGGTGAACATCGACTCGCTGAAGCAGCCGAGCGCGGCCATTCGTGCGGTGGATGCCGAGCCCACCACGCCAGGGCAGCGCGAGGAAGTGTACTGCACCAAGGTCGGGACCACCCATCCCGAGGAGATGTACATCATTGGCGGCCACATGGACGGCCATGGCTGGAACGAAGCCGCGAACGATGACGGCAGCGGCACGGCGCTGGTGATGGAGCTCGCGCGCATCTTCTCGAACCCCGACGTGCACACGGAACGTTCGATCCGATTCGCGATCTGGAACAACGAGGAGACGGGGTTGAACGGTGCGCGCGCATACGTGCAGCAGCGCCAGGCGCTGCAGGGGATCGAGAGCCCCGCCGGCTCCGGGAAGTTCCCGGAGCCGAAGTGGCTCGGCATGATCCAGCACGACATGATGCTGTGGGACCACGGCATGCCGCTGGCCGATGGCACCGTGCCGAAGGAGCAGCGTCCCGAGGCCGACGTGAACATCGAGTTCCAGTCGAACTCGAAGATGTGGGAGCAGAGCGCGAAGCTGGCGTGGATGACGGCGTTCGCCAACGAGCGCTTCGCCACGGACTATCCCGCCGCCGTCGGCCCGCACATGACCAACACCGACTCGCAACCGTTCCAGGACCTGATCCCGAGCATCTCGCTGCGCGAGAACGAGCGTGGACGCGAGATTGGCGCCGGGTGGGACCCGAACTGGCACCAGCCGAGCGACGTGTTCGCCACCTACTCGGACAAGGATTTCCGGCTGGGGTTGAACGCGGCGCAGACGACGCTCGGCGTGGTCGGGCGCCTCGTGCGCGCTTCGATCAGGTAGCGCGCATGTCGGGACGCTCGTTCTCGATCCCGATCCGAGTCGCGCCTGCGGACATCGATGACATGGACCACGTGAACAATGTGGTGTACCTGAGTTGGGTGCAGGACGTCGCCATCGGCCACTGGATGGATCGCTCCACGCCGAAGCTGCGGGCCGAGTATGGCTGGGTGGCGACGCGTCACGAGCTCGACTACAAGATGGCCGCGCGTCTGGGCGATGCGATCACGGCGAGGACGTGGATCGGCACGGTCGACTCGCGCCGCTTCGAGCGGCTCACGGAAATCGTGCGCGACAGTGACGGCACGGTGCTGCTGCGCGGGCGCACGCTCTGGTGCCTGGTGCGGCGTGACACGGGCAAGCTCGTGCGCATTCCGCCGGAGATCCTTGCCTGCTTCCCGGCACCCGAGCCCGCGCCGACGTAGGGCGCGCGGCTACGGCTCGGCGTCGGGCCCTGCGGCATCGTACGCCGCCTTGTATTCTGCAATGTGTTCTGCGGTCATCGGGCGTACCTTGATGACCGAATCATTGGAAATTTGTACCGTTCCGGGCTTTGCACCGCGAGGCTTGGAGACGTGCTTGGCCTCGGTGTAGCCGACCGGCACGATGCCGGCATTGCGCGCCTTGCTGTGATACGCTGCGATGGCGGCCGCGAGCGTGATCGCCGCCTTGTCCGGCTTCGCTTCGTCGCGCGCGCGCAGCACGACATGGCTGCCCGGCATGCCGCTGATATGGAACCACAGATCGTGCGCGCGGGCGAGCTTGAGGCTCAAGTAGTCGTTGGCCGCATCTGTCTTGCCGGCGAGCACGGTCCAACCGCCCGGGACGAGGTAGGACAGGATGTCCTTGGGGAGCGGCGCATCGTTCGGGTTCATCACTCGCTCTCGTCGAGGAGTTTCTGCCAGTATCCGACAGGCGTCCAAGTGTCGAACTTGGTGCCGATGTCCCGGAACTCGCCGACCTTCGTGAAGCCGAACTTCTCGTGCAGGCGAACGCTCGCGTCGTTCGGCAGCGCGATGCCGCCGTTGGCCGTTCGGAAGCCGCGCGCGGCGAGTTCCGGCAGCAGCACGCCGTAGAGGGCGGAGCCGACGCCGTGCCCGCCGCGATCGTGGTCGACGTACACGCTGGTCTCCACCGAGAAACGATAGCCGAAGCGCGGCTTCCACTTGGTCGCGTACGCGTACCCGCGCAACTGCCCGTCGAGTTCGGCGACGAACCACGGCAGCTCTGCGCGGAACACGTCGTGCATGCGCTCGGCCATCGTTGCGGCGGAGACGTCCTCCTCCTCGAAGGTCACGAACGTGTGGCGCACGTAGTGGTTGTAGATCGTGGCGATAGCGGCGGCGTCCTGCGCGAGGGCGGGACGGACGACGAAATCGACCGGGGCTGGATTCGACATCGGAGCGGAGCTTGGTGGGCGGGGGGTCGATGGGACGCGAAAGTCCCACTGGGAATATCACCGGGACCTGGACACGCTGCCATGGGACATGGCGCCCGGAAACGCCGCTACGCGCGCGTCTTGATCACCATCACGACCACGCCCGCCACGAGCGGCACGGTGGCGATGATCCCCCAGACGAGCCACAACTTCGCGTCGCGCCAGTAGGCGGCTGGAATCTCGCCACCCTGCGCAAAGCTGCGGGCCAGACGTGCCTGTCGCACCTGCGCCGGAAGCAGGATGCCGGCCCACATCAGCCCGGAGGCGAGAAACAGCAGCTGCCCCCACACGAGCCACGGGGCGCCGAAGAGGTCGAAGCCTGCCACGACCGCCGCGCCGTAGCCGCCCACGATGGTGAGCACGATGCCACCCAGCGTGAAGAACCAGTCGGCCCAGGTAACGAGGTACTGCGCATGCGCAATCACCTTCGCGTCGCGCGTGCGATCGGCCATCACCTTCCAGAACGCGGTGACGGTCACGTTCCCGATCAGCAGGACAATGCCGATGAGATGGAGAATCTTGTAGATGGCGTAGGTCATGGCGCGCGGAATCTAGGGGGCCGCGCGCCGGAGCGGACTTCCCTTGTTGCTCGGCTGCTGCGCCGGCAATCTGGTTGCCACGCGCGGAACGCGCGGGCAAAATCACCGCAGGAGATTGCCTCGGTGGAGCAATTGGACACCCAGCGCGGCAGTCGCACCCTTTCCACGTGAGCGAACCAGAACCCGTCGATGTCTAGCGGAGCGGCGTCAGGATCGCCCGTACGTCGTCCAGCGACCCGCTCCACAGCGACGGCTGCTCCGGATCCGCGAACACGGCGCCGAAATCCTCCGGAGTGAACGCGCGTGCAAGGCGTGCCGCATAGTTCGTGCGCAGCACGCGCACGTAGTGGTCGGCATCGTAGTCGCGCGGATCGGCCGCGGCCGCCAGCTCGTCGTCATCGCGCTCCGCCACCACGCCTCCCGCCCCCCCTGCGGTCCGATAGACGCGCACCCGTTCGCCCACGCTCCACGCCGTACGGCCACTCGCGAGCAGCGCCTCGTACGCCAATTCCCGGCGACTCGCGCGACTCGCCGCATACGTGGCGGCCGTCTTGGTGAGGCGCACCCGCGATGTCACGTCGCGGGTCGACAGCGTGCGGTTGCGCAGTGCAAAGACCGTGTCCACAAACGCGAAGCGCACCCCCTCGATGTCGCCGCGCAGCAACGCGCCCACCGCTCGGCGCAAAAAGGTCTCGCCGAACGGTTCCGCGCGGCTCGATCGGAACGCCACGCCGCGCAGCAGCAGCTGTCCGTCGAACGTTAGCAGTGCGTAGTTCTTCGGCTCGTGCGACAGCATCGCCGCGTAGCGCCCCTCGAACTCCAGCGACACGAGCGGCGGCAGGAGCGCTGCCACCTCGTCCACGACCCGCCGCTCGTCGGCTTCGGTCCAGCTCGCGGGCACCGCGCCGTAGACGCCGTCGGTGTCCGCCTCGAGGAGCGTCACCCCGCGCGCGGCCAGCTCGCGGCACAGCATGTCCAGCAGCTCGCGCCCGCGGCGCGTCACCTCGTTGGCCGCGTCCACGTCGGCAAAGCGTGTGAGCCCACTGCCGGCCGCGAGATATCCGTACGCGGAATTCACCACGATCTTCATCGCCGCCGAGACGGCCTCGAGCGTGAACCGTTCGTTCGATCCCGCGGGAAAGCGCCGCGCCTCGGTCTTCGCGGCGAGCCGCTGGCGCACCAACCCGTCCACGAGCGCGAGCAGCGCGCCCAGATGATCGCGTGCGGGACCGATCGCGTACGCGCGCATGAGCGACGGATAGAGCGACGCAACGTCGGCCTTGACCACCCGCTGCGCCACGCCGCTCGCGAACAGGTGCAGCGCAGCCCCTTGGTGCAGGGTGGCTGGTGCGTCCGCGTGCACCGGCAACGCCTGCCCTGCGCGCAGGTACGCGCGCACCAGCAGCGGATCAATCACGCCAGTGGCCGCGCCGGCGTCGGCCAGTCGCTCGTAGCGACGCGGCGCCATGCGCGCGAGCGCAAACGACGAGCCGCCCAGCACGCGCGCCAGCCCCGCCACTTCCTCCACGTCGGACGACGCGTAGGCGCGCACGCGATCGGGGTCGGTCTGGTACACGGTGAAGATCCGGTCGCCGCGAATCTCGATCCGTCCCTCGCGTGCCAAGCCGAAGTGCCGGGCCACCGCCTTCAACCCGTGGCTCGGCAGGTCGCGCGCCGAGAAGTCGTGGCGGCGCACTGCGTCGAGGGTATCGATCAGCTCGCGCCCCGGAATCACGTAGCGCACACGGCGCGAGGGATCATCGGTGCGCGGCGTACCCCGTAGCGCCGCGCGCTCGAGCAGCCCCGCGCGACCGGTGCGCGCGAGCACCAGCGGCACGCCGAGCAAGCGCGCGCGCGTGGCAAGGAAGGGCAGGTCGAAGCCGTGCAGGTTGTGGTTCTCGATCACGTCCGGATCGGCGGTCACGATGGCCGCGACGAGCCGCCGGATGAGGTCCGCCTCGGCAGCGTCGTCGCGACCGTCTGCCTCGAGCAGCGTCGTGTCGCCATGGCAGTCGCGCACGGCCACCATGAACATCCGGTCGCGTCGCGGATCGAGTCCGGTCGTCTCGAGATCGAACTGCAGTCGGTGCAACTGATCGAACGCGAGGTCGCGGAAGTAGGTACGCCCCGAGTGCACGAGATACTGCTCGTCCGGGGGCAGCGCGAGCACGGCGTCGTCGCCGAGGTCACGAAGGTGCGTCACGCGTCGACCGAGCCGCTGCGCCGCGCCGCGCAGCACGGCGGTCGAGAGTGCGCGCAAGTCCGGTGCGCTCACGAGGAAGCGCAATTCACCCGGTCCGTTGAGTTCGCGCCACCACACTCGGCCGTTCACGGCGCCATCGGGCTGGAGCGCGCTACCTAGATGGTGCAGGTCGTCCAAGCGGTCGAGCAAGATCCACGGCCGGAAGCGGACGTCCTCACGCACCAATGCGCGTGCGAGCCCCACGCGCCGCCAGACGGTCGCTTGACCGTCTGCGGTGGCCCACACCGAGACGATACCCGGCGTGGGGTCCCAGCCCCAGAGCCACTCGTCGGAGGCCGAGGATGGGTTTGAAGGTGCGTTGGTCGCGGAAATGCGGTCTCCCGTGCGCGTGGACGCTACCTCGGCGCGGGCGTGTCCACCCCATTCTTCAACTGCTGCTCGTACTCCGCCTGATTGTAGTGGCCGAGCGACTGCGCAACGAGGCCGTCGGCCAGCGTCCACTCTTCGTAGCCGCTGAAGCGCACCTTCTTACCCGTACCAGTGGGCCCGGTGTTCGTGCCGGAGAGCGTCCAGTGATAGACGGCGTGGCCGTCAGCGGTGAGCTTCACGCTGTCCATGGCCACCACCATGTCGGGGAACGCGGTCATGAAGCTCTGCGCGGACGCCGTGATCGCGTCGCGGCCGACGGCCGGCGTGCCCGCGTTGATCGTGAGCGAGCCGTTCGAGGTGAAGTGCGCGGCCACCTTCGACGCGACCTGTCCGCACCAGGCGGCCGTGTAGTCGGTAGCGAAACTGCGGAGCTGGGCGTCGGTCATGGAGGTCACTTTGGAAGAACACGCGGCGAGGATGCCGAGCGTGAGCGTCGGCACGAGCCGCGCTGCTCGTGAACGAACGCGGCTCATGGGACACGCACCTTGTCGACCCAGCTGTCGCCGACGTACATCCGCATCGGCTTGCCGGCCTCTTCGACGAAGCGAACCACCTCGCCAACCTCGCCGCCGCCCGTGGGGGCCGTGTAACGGAACCGACTACCGCCGAGCGCTTCGAGCGTGACGGACGTGTCCACGGCAGCTGCGTTCGGCGTGATCAGCACGAGCTTCTGGTTGAGCTGCACCACGTGCGAGTCGCCCCACTTGCCGCGATAGAGTCCCGCAAAGCGCGCCCAGCCGGGCTCCCACGCGACGGTCACCGGCTTTGTGCGCGCGGCCTTCGCCACTGCCTGACCCACCGTCGCCATGAGCTGGCGCGCGATGTCGCCCGGGTTGGAGTCGTTGGTGTTCGTGAGGACGATGACGCCGACCTTGTCGTCGAGCTGCAGCGACGTGAACGTCGTGTTGCCAGGATAACCGCCACCGTGTCCGACGTACGTGCGGTTGTTGATGTGCTGGATGTCGAAGCCAAGCGCGGAGCCCGCGGTCCAGCTTTCCTCGACAGAGCGCACACGATGCAACTCCCGCCACGAGCCGCTGCTCACCACCTGCGCGCCACCGCGCGGGCCACGACGAAAGTTCGCCGACACGAACTTCGCCATGTCGTCCACGTTCGACGTGATGCCGGTGGCAGCGGCCATTCCCTTGGCGTCCACAAACGGAATGATCTCGCGCGTACCATCGGGCATCCGGCGCCCGTAGGGCACGGTCAGCCCCGGCACGTTCTTGTCCACGCTCGAATTGGTCATGCCGAGCGGCGCGTAGATGTGCCGCTCCACGTAGTCCGCCCACTTCTCGCCGCTCACCTTCTCAATGACGAGGCCAGCCACGGCGTAGGCGAGGTTGGAGTACTTCCAGCGAGTCGAAGGCGGAAAGGCGGCCTGTCGGTCGGCGTACGCGGCACGCAGCTCGTTCTCGGTCGGAAAGAGGTACGAGCGCCAGTGATCACCGGCTTCGCGCTGCAACCCCGAGCTGTGCGACAGCAGTTGCTCGATCGTCACCTGCCCGTCATCGTCGCCGGCCGGCTTCGCCGTGAACCACGGCAGGTACTGCACCACCGGGTCGTCGAGCCGCAGCTTGCCCTCTTCGCGGAGCTGCATGATGGCGATGGCCGTGAACAGCTTGCTGTGCGACGCCATGCGGAACGTGGTCTGCGGGGTCATGGGCAGCTTGCGCGCGACATCCGCGAAGCCGAAGCCCGTGGACCAGACAAGTTGCTGGTCGTACACCACGCCCACCGCGATCCCGGGCAGGCCCCGATATGCGAGCTGGCCGTCCATCCACGCCGAGAACAATCGCTCGGCGCCGAGGACGTCGGGGTCGGTGGCGATGCCCGAAGCGGACTGTTGCGCGCGCAGTGCAGCGGGGGCCAGCAGCACGAGCGTGGCGGC
>JAYTVE010000042.1:0-2606 GCA_043744185.1 Gemmatimonadota bacterium
CTTCCACCGACGATGTTCGCGAGCCCCGCCCCGAGAAAAATGCCGAGCGAGAACACCGACATGGCCGTCGCGAGTCTGGCCGGCGGGAAGGCATCGCCCATGAGCGACAGCGCCGGCGGCGTCAGCCCTGCCTCGCCGATCGCCACGCCGATGCGCATCGCGAACAGCGACGCGTACGAACGCACCAGCCCGCACGCCATGGTGAAGGCGCTCCACGCCGCCACCGAGCAGGCGATCACCCAGCGACGGCTCTTGGTGTCTGCCAGCCAGCCGATCGGGATCGCGGCCACGGCATAGAAGAGTGCGAAGGGGAGTCCGAGGAGCGCGCCCACCTGCTCATCAGAGAGTCCCAGGTCCGCCTTGATCGGCGTCACGAGGAATGCAAGCACGAAGCGGTCCACGAACGCCGACGCGTTGGCGATCGTGAGGATCGCCACCATGGTCCAGGCGGTGCGCGGGGGAAGCCAGCGATCGTTGTCGGTCACGCGGAGCAATCGAAACGGGTGAACACGACAGTACAAGGCGTCATGGGACTGTTTGCGCCCCCCCGCCCCGCGCGCGACATTCCTCCAGCCGACCGGACCTCTGCCGAGCGCCCACACGGGGGCCTCGTGCCGCGGCGGCCTTGAACCCTCTTCACACGCAGGGTCCCGCACATGCGGATAGCAAAGATCGGCGTCGTTGGCGCCGGCGCGATGGGTAGCGGCATTGCCGCGCTCGCGGCCAGCGCTGGCCTCCCCGTGGTCCTCCTCGACATTCCCGGCAGCGACGATCGTGGCAAGCCCGCGCGCGACGGCCTCGCCAAGACGCTCAAAGCCAAGCCGGCCGCGTTCATGGACGCAGCCCGTGCGAGCCTCGTTCGCACCGGGAACACCGAGGATGACCTCGCTCTCCTCGCGGATTGCGACTTCATCGTTGAAGCGATCATCGAACAGCCGGCGCCCAAGCAGTTGCTCTTCGAGAAGCTCGAAAAGATCGCGAAGCCCACGGCCATCATCGCCTCGAACACGAGCGGCATCCCGATGGGGGTGCTCATCAAGGGACGCTCGCCGTCCTTCAAATCGCGATTTGTCGGGACCCACTTCTTCAATCCGGTGCGCTACATGCACCTGTTGGAGATCATCCCGACCCCCGACACGTCGCCCGATGTGCTCCGTTGGACGCGCACGCTGGCCGAGCGCGTATTCGGCAAGGGCGTGGTGATGTGCAAAGACCAGCCGGGGTTCATCGCCAATCGGCTCGGCATGTTTGGCATGACCACGGCGCTGCGCCTGATGCAGCAGTACGGCCTGAGCATCGATGAAGTCGATGCGCTCACCGGACCGCTGCTCGCGCGCCCGAAGACCGCAATCTTCCGCACGGGCGACCTCTCGGGCCTCGACATCCTCACGCACGTGGCGGCCGGGCTCGGCCAGGCCACTGGCGAAGATTTTGCCGTGCCCGCATGGGTGACCGGACTCGTGAAGGCCGGCGCCCTGGGCGACAAGGCGGGCGGTGGCTTCTACAAGAAGACACCGGGCAAGGGCGGCAAGCCCACCATCGAGACCTTCGACTGGAAGACGGGCGCGTACGGCCCGCAGCAGAAGGTCGAAACGCCCGAGCTCGCGATGCTCATGAAGCTCGCGCTCCCCGACCGCATCGCGAAGATCAAGGAGCTGCCCGGCGCGCACTACGATTTTCTGCGCGCGCTGCTGGCCGAGACCGCGATCTACACGCTGGCGAAGACACCCGAACTCGCCTATGACCTCGTGTCGGTGGATCGCGCGCTCGAATGGGGGTACGGCTGGGATCTTGGACCGTATCGCATGATGGATCTGCTCGGCGCCGACTGGCTCCGCTTCCAGTGCACCGAGCGCAAGCTGACCGAGCCTGCGTTGCTCACGAAGGTCATCGGTTCGTTCTACAAGCCCGCCGGTGGCGCCGAGGGGTTCCTCGGCAACGACGGCACGTACGGCAGCTTTCCCGCGGTGCCGGGGGCGATCGTTCTCGATTCGCTCAAGCGCGCGGGCCGGACCATCGAGGCGACGCAGGACGCCGCGCTCATCGACCTGGGCGATGGCGTGCTCTGCCTCGAGTTCCGCAGCAAGATGAACACGCTCGGTGAAGGGGTGCTGCGCGCCATCCACTCCGCGCTCGATCGCGTGGCCGGCGGCTACACCGGCCTCGTGCTCGGCAATGACGACAAGCGCACGTTCACCGCCGGGGCCAACCTCGCCGGAGTCGGGCAGCTCATTCTCGAAGGCAAGTGGAAGGAACTGGAAGAAGGCGCGCTCGTCTTTCAGCAGACGGCGATGCGGCTTCGCGAGTCGCCGTTCCCGGTGGTGGCGGCGCCGCACGGCCTCACATTGGGTGGCGGATGCGAGTTCTCCATGCACTGCGACCGCGTGCAGGCCAACGCCGAGCTCTACATGGGACTCGTGGAAGTCGGCGTCGGTATCCTGCCGAGCGGTGGCGGCACCAAGGAGCTGCTCTTCCGCTTCAGCGAGGAGATCGCGAAGTACGACAACGCCGACCCGTTCGAGGCGCTCGTACGCGCCTTCAAGCTGATCACGATGGCGCAGACGAGCACGAGTGCGCTCGAGGCGCAGAAATTCGGGTTCCTGCGC
>JAYTVE010000043.1:0-2600 GCA_043744185.1 Gemmatimonadota bacterium
CAGTCGGATAACGGGGACCTGCGTCGCGTTGCCCGTCGAATCCGCGCCGAAGAGCGTCACGACGGCGGCCCCGTTCCGCCCCGCGACCGGGATCGACACCGTGCGCGCATACGCGGTTCCGCTCGCCGGCGTGGAGTCGCGCACGCCGAACGGTCCGTCGATCGCGTACCCGACGTACTTGAGCGAGGCATTGTCCGTCGCCGACAGATCAAGTCGAAGCGTGTCGGTCGGCTGGAAGACACCCGAGGCGGAGCCTCCTCGAACGGCGAGCGACAGTTGTGGCGGACTGGCATCGACGATGCGCATCGGTGGCAGCGAGACTGACGCAACCTTCCCCGCGAAGTCCTTGGCCTCCACCATCATCGTGATCGTCTGCCCGACTGCCGACGGTACGATGACGTGCACGGTTTTCCCACCCGACGTGGTGCCCCACGCGGGATAGTCGACTTGGTCGACTTGCGTCAGAGCGCCCGTGAGGCGCAGCAGAACGTAGCGCAGCGAAACGTCGTCGGTTGAACCGAAGAAGACCGTCAGGACCGATCCGGGGTCCAACGTCGACCCGGCAGCCGGCGTCACGGCGTAGAACCCTGGCGAAGGCGGGCCCGCGTCACCCGACACGGACGTCATCGTGGCGTAGCCGACGGCGCCCCGAGTGGTGCGGGCGAACGCCGTGAGATTCAGATCGCCGAACATGTACGGGACGTGCACGTTGAACACGACGGTGCGGTTGCCGGCCGCGACCATCACCGAGTCGCGTTGCGCGACAACGCCCGTGATGCCGAGTCCGATGTACTGCACCGTCTCACCAGATGCCGGGGAGGCGGTCACCCGGTACTGCACGTCGCTCCCCGGCGCGGGCGTTCCGCTCCACAGCTGCACCGCCACCGGAAACGCCGACGCCGGCTTTGTCGGCGCCGAATCTCCGCAGGAAGCGAGCGCAGCCAGACCTAAGGAAAGAAGGGCGCGGACCGCGACAGGCACGACGGTATGCGATGGAAGTGAGCGTCGATGCGCGTCCACCGCGTCGTGGCGCAGCGCCCTCCAATGCTGCGTGCGCGCACGTTCCCTCGCAACCCGGACGCTTGGCACGTACCACCTCGGCCGGGGCCACGCGTCACGGCGCCGCCTTCCGCACCGCCGACACCACCGCCTCCATCCCCGCATCACGCCCCATTGCGTACGCTTCGAATGTCCACGGCGCCGCGATCTCCGGCGCCAGGCTCGGCACGGCAATCGGGAACCACACCACGTTGCCATGGCAATCGGTGTACTCCTTGCATCCCGTCTGGTAGTCGTGGCGCTGTGTCGCGAAGCCAAGCTGGATCTGCGAATTGGGCAGCGTCACGCCGCGCCCCTCCGCCCAGAACATCATCCGATCGCCCACCTCCTCGCCCACGATCGTCACGTGCTCCGGTGCCGCCTGCTTGAGATAGCCCACGCTCGAGATCGCCGCCGAAAACGTCCACGGACTCGTCAACACGAACACGCGCCCGCTCACCAGCTTGGGCAGCGCCTTCATGAAGTCCCGCGCCTTCGTGAGATCACCGCCACCGTTGTGGCGCATGTCGATCACCACGTTCACGGGATGCGCCTCGATGACGGCGTCCGTCATCGCGGCGAGCGCATCCTTGATCTTCTCCGTCGGCGAGTCCGTCGTCATGCGCAGTTGCAGCACCATGCCGTCGATCTCCGGAGCCGCGCGCCAGCGGAATGGACGAGCCGGCTCCTGCAACGCCCACGGTTCCGCTCCGGGCAACAGCAGCGTGCGCCACGCATCCCCTTCGGCCGCGAGCGGGACCGGCGACATCCAGCGATGCGTGGGCGCCGTGGGACGGTCGGTGCCACCGACCTCGCCAACGAGCCGGACCACCACGCGACGACCGTCCACCGACTCCATCGTGTAGTTCGACTCCAGCGGCGACGCAGACAGGCCAAGCGCGTGCAGCAATTCCGGACTCTCGAGCACCACGTTCGCGAACCGGTCGCGCCACGCGCTCGTACCGCCCGTGATCGAACGCGCCGCCACGCGCAGCGTGTCGATCGCGTACCCATTCACCGACACGAGGCGCGCGCCGAGCAGGTTGGCCTGCGGCGCTCTCGTGCGCAGCACGCGAAAGTCCGTTCCGAAGGGCGTGAACCGCACCGACACGCGATTGTGGCGCACCGCCAACCCACCAGCCGCCGAGTGGGTATGGCCGTTGTCGGCCAGCGCGGCAATCTGGGCCAGCGCGAGGTCCATGCGCGTCAACGACAGCTCGCTCGACCCCTCGAGTGCGGCCAATCGTCGTTCCGCTTCTTCACGGGTCGGCGGCGAGAAGGACTTGTCTCGCCCCAGAAAGTCCGTGCGGAACGCCGCGAGATCGGCCCGCAGCTGCGCCGCGCTGAGCGCGGGCGATGCGCCCCCCGAAGCCGCGACCTCGGCGCGCTGCGCGCCGATCGGCGCGGCCACGAGGCCGCCGAGCAGGAACGTCGTGAAGCGGAACCAGCGCCTTGGTGGACAGTGCATGGCAAGCGTCCTTGCGAGGGGGCACACGATGAGACAGCCGCGGGGAGCGCAGGGTTCAATTCCGTCGTCCTGAGCGTAGCGAAGGACCGGCTTC
>JAYTVE010000044.1:0-8596 GCA_043744185.1 Gemmatimonadota bacterium
AGAGTCACCTCGGCCTGACAAGCGCCAGCGCGGGTGCGCTCGAACTTGAAGCCGGTGAAGCGCAAGCGTCCGCGATCGGGCGCGGGCGAGTCGTCGACGTTGATGAACGCTGGCGTCATGCGATGGCCTGTGAGCCGGGTCGGCGCCCCGCCGCAATCGGTGGAGCGCCCCGGTCCTCGCACAACGATTGAGCCGACCCGAAGGCAACCTCGCGGGCAGACAAGCCGCCTGAGCGGGATCGCTACTGCCAGAGCCGGACGGTGATGAAGCCCGAGAGAAGGGCGATGGCCTGACCGGCGAGTACGTCGCCCGGATAGTGCACACCCAGCCGAACGCGCGAGAGTCCGACGGCGCTCGAGAGCATGAGGAGTGGGAGCGCAAGCGCCGGGAAGTTCACGGCATAGCTGAACGCGACCGACATGATCGCGGTGGCATGGCCGGACGGGAACGAGAAGCGGTCGGGGACGACGACCAGGGCTTCTTCGTGGGTGACCGTAGGTCGCGAGCGGAGAATGTTCCGCTTCATCACCTGCACCATGAAGGTGCTGAGCAAGATGCCTACGCCAGGCTGCCAGCCCATTGCCGCGAGCGGCCCACCGACCAGCAGCGGGAGCAGCGCCCCCGTGATGCAGAAGGTCGCGCCGCCCAAGTGCGTGAGCACCACCCAGATGCGCCAGTCGGCGGAGCGTTCGTCACCATCGAGCCGCCAGCGGCGATAGAGCGCCGTGTCGCGACGATGGAGGCGTTCGAGCAACGATGAAGCCATTCGGGGGACTCTCCGGGCGTAGGCCTCGCGTCGGGTGCGAGGGTGACGTACTGAGGGTGCGTCCCGTACAACTGAAGCTTCGAGGGATGGTGCCACGAGCCGGCCACATGGACGTCGCGTCGCGGTAACGACCGCGCGCCAATCGCCGTTGCCGTGGGAAGATAGCGTCGTCCAGCGCGACTGTCAGCGGCGGGGACAATCGACGGCGACCGACTAGGTTCCGCGCGTGACACTCCGCCATCTCCTCGTGATGCTCGCGCTCACCTCGTGCAGCGCCGCTCAGGCCTTGGCTCAGGCTTCCGCGGTTGGCGCGAGCCCTCGTGCACGCGTGGCTGCGAGCCCGCTCCGGCTCGACGGGCGGGTGGATGAAGCGGCGTGGGCCGAGGCCGACTCGATCGATGACTTCACGCAGTCGGATCCAAGCGAGGGAGCGCCCGGCAGTGAGCGAACGGTCGTTCGCTTCTTGCGAACTCCGGAGGGGCTTTGGATCGGCATCGTCGCCCACGACCGCGAGCCTGCGCTCATCAGCCGGGCGCAGCTGCGCCGCGATGCGTCGTTCGAGACGGACGACCATGTGCGGGTGATGCTGTCGCCGATGCGGGACCGTCGCACTGGCGTGCTGTTCACGGTCAACGCGAACGGTTTCCAACACGACGCCGACATCGTCACCTTCGAGAACGAGAACGCGGGATGGGACGGCGTGTGGGACGTGCGGGCGCAGGTGACCGCGCGCGGATGGGAAGCGGAGCTGTTCATTCCCTGGCAAACACTGCGCTATCCGGACGTTGGCGAGACCTGGAACGTCAACGTGGAGCGCTTCATACGCCGCAAGAACGAGACGCAGCGCTGGCGCGGTTGGAAGCGCTCGCAGGGGATCCGTCTGCTCGAGAACTCCGGCGAGTTGGGCGGACTCTCATCGCTGCCGCGACGGGCGCTGGCTGAACTTCGCCCCTATGCGGCGAGCACGTGGTCCCCGGCGGAGCGCGACTACACGCTGAGCCCGGTGCCGATCACGCGCGACAAGTCGTTGCACGGCGACATCGGTCTCGATGCCAAGCTCGCCCCAACCGCAACACTCACGCTCGACCTCACGGTCAACGCCGATTTCGCGCAAGCGGACGTCGACAACCAGGTCATCAACTTCACCCGCTTCCCCCTCTTCTTTCCCGAGCAGCGCAGCTTCTTCACCGAGAACGCCGGCATTTTCGAGTTCGGTCGGAGCGGGCAGACACAGCTCTTCTACAGCCGACGGATCGGCCTCACCCCCGACGGCGAACCGGTGCCACTGGTGGGCGGCGCGCGCCTGACGGGACGGACGCTTGGCCAGCAGGTGGGACTGATCGCGGCGCGGACCGGCGGGGCGCGCCAGGCCACGTCGGTGGTAGCCCGCGTGAAACACGATGTGCTTGATCGCGGTTGGATCGGCGCGATGACGACGTTCGAAGGCGTCGATGGGCAGTCCGCGAACATCGCCGGTGGCGTGGACTACAACTTTCCGTTCGTCGTGGGCGGGCAGAATCTCATCTTTCAAGGGCTCGCGTCGTTCTCGCTCGACTCAGCGGGGGCCGCGCCGCGCGGATTCGGCCGCTTCGTCATCGACTATCCGAACGACGCGGCCGACATCGTCTTTCGCTTCGATCACGTCGAGGCCGGATTCAATCCGGCGCTTGGCTTCGTGCAACAGGCCGGAATCAACCGCATCGCCGGCGGCGTGAACTTCACACCGCGCCCGAATCGGTGGGGCATCCGGAAGTTCTTGTTCGTCCTGCCCGAGTACGACATCGTGCTCAACCCGGACGGCTCGCTCAATAACGCGGTGGTGACGGTGAGTCCGCTCGGGGTGCGCATGGAGTCGGGCGACGAGTTCGAACTGGGCGTGGAGCGCGGGTGGGATCGCCCGACGCAGCCGTTCGACCTCTTTCCCGGCACGACCGTGGCGCCCGGCGGATACGACTGGACGCAGGCGTTCGCGACCGTCACAACGTCGCGTGCACGGACGATCTCCGGCGCATTGTTCGTCGCACAGGGCGGCCTCTATGACGGACAAGGCACCCTGCTCAGCGCCACGGTGGATGCGCGGGTCGAGCCGCATGTGTTGTTGAGCGCGACGATCGAACGCACCACCTTCCAGCGCCCGCTGGGCGATTTCGTCGCGCACACCGCGCGGTTGCGCGTGGACTGGGCCACCAACGCGCGCCTGAACACGACGCTGTTCGCGCAGTTCGACAACGCGAGCCGCCACTTCTCGAGCAATGCGCGCGTACGCTGGATCCCGAGTCCGGGGAGCGACCTGTTCGTGGTCTGGACCAACGCGTGGCCGGTGTTCGGCGATCGCTCGGTTCCCTGGATGCGCCCGGAGCGCGGCGCGCTGACCATCAAGTACGTGCAGTACCTGCGGTTGTAGCGACGCGGGCCGGGCTCACGACGTTCGCTTGCGTCTCGCCGGTCGCTTGGGTTCGAAAAGTTCACCGAAGAGCTCCCAGACGCGCTGCTTGGCCGTCGCGAAGGCCGTGGCGCCGAGCGCGGTCGCCCGGTACACGCGACGCGCGCGGTTGCCGCGTCCCGTGACCCGCGAGCGCAGGTAGCCCTTCCGCTCGAGCCGATGCAGCATGGGATAGAGCGTGCCTGGGCTCAGGCGATAGCCATGGCGCCCGAGCTCCTCGATCATGCCCAGCCCGTAGATCGGCCCCTCCTCCACGGCATGGTGCAGCACGTGGAGGCGGATCAGCCCCGCGTAGAGGTCGTTGTCATCCACGAGATCAATCTGCAGCGTGCGTGATGGTTGTGCAATCGGGATTCGATATCTAGCTTCGATAGCATGAAAGCCGGATTCTGCCACCGTGTCCTGCGCGCGAACGTGCTCGGCTTCGTGGTGGCCGTGGCGCTGCTGGCCCCGGGAGTCGAGGCGCAGACCGTCGCGACGATGTCACTCCGGGATGCGGTGCGCTACGCGCTGGCGCACCATCCGGTCATCGAGGGCGCCGACGCCGCCGTCAGCGGTGCGGAGGCGAACGCCGACGCGGCCCGCGCGGCACAGCTGCCGAGCCTGACCGCCGTGGCGCAAGCCGCTCGGGCCACCACGCGTGTCGTACCCGGCGCGATCTTTCCGATCACCGGCGTTCCCGCCATCGCGGGCCCGACGGGCATCGATGGCAGTTACTGGGGATCGACCACGGGGCTGACCGCGTCCTTCCCCATCACCGGAGCCTTTGGCGCCGCAGATCTCGCGGCCTCGCGGAGCGCCCTGCAGACGAAGGCCGAGGCGCGGCGCGCCCTCACCCGCGCCGACATCGCGGCCGCTGCGGCCGCCGCCTTCCTCGATGCGCGCGCGGCGCATGCCCTGCAGGCGGTCGCCGACGCCGCGGTCGCGCGCGCGGACGCCCTCGTACGCACGAGCGCGGCGCTCACCGCGCAGTCGCTCCGCCCCGAGGCCGACGTCGCACGCGCCAAGGCCGAACTCGCCCTCGCGTTTGCCGAGGTCGCACGTGCCCGGCGCGGACGCGAGGTGGCCGAGGTGCGCTTGGGCGCGGCGCTCGGCATGGAGGGCGCGGTCGCGACGACGGACTCGAGCGCCGCGACGTCCGGTGCGGACGACGCCACCGGCCGCCGTGCGCGTATTGCGCAGCACCCGTCGCTGCTCGCCGCGGAAGCCGACGTCGCAAGTGCGGAGCGACTTCGCAGCGCAGCGAGACTCGGATGGTGGCCGCGACTCGACCTCGTGGGCGCCCTCTGGCATCGAGGGTCGGGCGTGCCGCTGTCGGCGGTCACGAGTGCCGGATCGGGACTCGCTCCCGACCTTGGAAACTGGGCGTTCGGGCTGCAGCTCTCGTGGCCGTTGCTCGGCCTGCCCGGCATGTTCGCCGAGGCTCGTGCCGCGGACGCTGCGCTCGCGGGCCGACGGGCCGACGCACACCTCGCGGCGCAGTCGCTTGCGGTCGAGCGTCGCGTCGCCGAGGTCACGCTCGTGCAGGCACGCGCCCTCGCGACAGCCACGGCAGACGCACTCGCGGCAGCGCGCGCGTCCCTGGAGCAATCGCGCGCGCGTTTCGAGGCCGGCCTCGCGCCGGTGCTCGAACTCGCGGAGTCGCAACGCGTGATGGCGCGAGCGGAAGCGGAAGACGCGCTGGCGCGGATTGGCATTCGCGCGGCGGAGATCGCAGTCGCGCGCGCCACCGGCGACGTGAACGAGGTGCTCGCCGCCGTCGAGCGTTCGGCGCGGTGATCGGCCTCGTGGCAGGGGCGCTGCGGCGCCCGTACACGGTGCTGGTCTGTGCGCTCGGCCTCGCGCTGGCCGCGGTGCTCAGTGCATGGCGCGCACCGGCCGACATCTTCCCGGCGCTCAAGGTGCCGGTGGTGTACGTGATGCAACCGTACGCGGGACTCACGCCGACACAGGTGGAGGGGCAACTCGTGTACTACTACGAGTACCACTTCCTGTATGTGGCTGGCGTGCAGCGCGTCGAGTCGCAGTCGATGCAGGGACTGGGCGTGGTGAAGCTCACCTTCCACCCCGGCACGGACATCGCGCAGGCGATGGCGCAGGTCACCGCGATGGCGTTCCGGGCGACCTCGTTCATGCCCGCCGGCACGCTGCCGCCGTTCATCGTGCGCTTCGACGCCGGCTCGATTCCGGTGGGACAGCTCGTCTTCTCCGGCGAGGGGCGCACCGAAGCAGAGATTCAGGATGCCGCGCTCAACCGGGTGCGCCCATTGCTCGCGACCATCGCGGGCGTGTCGGCGCCGCCGCCGTCGGGCGGCAAGGTGCGCACGATCGTGGCCGCGCTCGATCCCGACCGGCTGCGCGCCCGGCATCTCTCGCCGGACGAGGTGGCCGCGGCGCTCGCGCGCTCGGAGGTGGTGCTCCCGTCGGGCACGTTGCGGTCGGGGGGGCGGATCGCGATGACGGAGGTCAACGCGCTGGTGCGCGACCCGCGCGAACTGGAGATGGTGCCGCTGCGGCTGGGCGCGGGCCCCACCGTGTATCTGCGCGACGTGGGGCGCGTGGTGGACGGCGCCGACATCGTGTACAACGTGGCGCTCGTCAATGGTCGGCGCACGGTATACATGCCGGTGACGAAACGCGCCGACGCGTCGGCGCTCGACGTCGTGCGTGGCGTGCAGGCGGCGATGGGGCGGATGCGGAGCGCGCTCCCGGAGGGGATGGACGTGCGCTTCGAGTTCGACCAGTCGCCGTACATCACGAACGCGATCCGAGGGCTGGCCGAGGAAGGGCTGCTGGGAGCGGTGTTGACGGCGCTCGCGGTGCTGCTCTTTCTGCGCTCGTGGCGGTCGGCAGCAATTGTCGGCGTGACGATCCCGCTCTCGGTGGGAGCGGCGCTGGTCGGACTGCGCGCGTTCGGGCAGACCGTGAACATCATGACGTTGTCGGGGCTCGCGCTCGCGGTGGGGGTGCTCGTGGACGAAGCCACCGTCGCGGTCGAGAACATCCACGTGCACCTCGCGCGCGGCGGGCCACCCGGACGCGCCGTGCTCGAGGCGATGGCGGAGGTCATGACGCCGCGTCTGCTCGCCGTGGCCTGCGTGCTCGCCGTGTTCATTCCGGTGTTCTTCATCAGTGGCATTGGCGCGTCGCTCTTTCCACCGCTCGCGCTCGCGGTGGCACTGGCGATGGTGGCCTCGTTCGTGGTGTCGAGCACGGTGGTGCCGGTGCTCGCCGCGTGGGCGCTCAGCGGTGCGGCGGGTGCGGCGCACGCGGCGGAGCCCTCGTTTCTCGGCGTGCTCCGCGCATGGCTCGAGCGAGCGGTGCGCGGCCTCGTGGTGCAGCCGCGCCGCGTCGTGATGGCGTACGCGCTCGCGTCGGCGGGTCTGATGGCGCTCGGCGGCTTGGCGGGCACCGAGCTGATGCCACGCGTAAGCGGTGGCCAACTGCGGCTGCGCGTGCGGGCCGCGCCCGGCACGCCCATCGAGCGGACCACGGAGATCGTGCGCGGCGTCGAGCGCGAGATCCGTGACGAGGCGGGCACCGATGCCGTCGACCTGACACTCGCCAACATCGGCAACCCCGCCTGGAATTTCCCCGTGAACGCCCTGTACCAGAGCAACACGGGCCCGCAGGACGCGGAACTCCTCGTGGCGCTGCGCTCCGGGAGCTCGCCGGTACCCGCGCTCGAAGAGCGGCTCCGCCCGCGCCTCGCGAAGGCCTTCCCCGACGTGCGCTTCAGCTTCGAGGCGGGCGACGTCGTCTCGCGCGTGCTCAACGTGGGAGCACCGACGGCGGTGCAGGTGATGGTGGCGGGTCGCGACCTCGCAAAGACGCAGGCGTACGCCGAGGCGGTGGCGACGTCGCTGCGCGGCCTCGCGCAGCTCCGTGATGTGCAACTTCCGCTGGCGTCGAGCTACCCGGTGATGCGCGTCGAGGTGGATCGTGATCGTGCGGGACAGCGCGGCCTTACCGTGACGGACGTCGGCCGGTCGGTTCTCGCGGCGACGTCGTCGACCGTGCTCACCACGCCGATGTTCTGGACCGACCCGAAGAGTGGCACGCCGTACCGGGTGCAGGTCACGGTGCCCGAACGGTTCCTCCGCTCGGCCGAGGACCTGCAGGCGCTACCCGTTGGCCGGAACGGCGATGACGTGCAACTCGACCAGGTGGCGACGGTGTTCCCGTCGAGCGCACCGGGGGCGATCGATCGCGTCAATGGCCAGCGCGCCGTCGCGGTGACGGCGAACCTGGCGGGCGGCGACCTCGGTGGCGCTGGCCGTGCCGTACGCGCCGCCCTCGCCAAGCTCCCCTCCCCGCCTGCAGGTGCGAGCGTGACGCTTACCGGTCAGGTCGCGCAAATGGACGAAGCCCTTGGCAGCATGGCGTTCGGACTCGCGCTCGCGGTGGTCGTCGTCGCGCTCCTGCTCGTGGCGGCGTTCCAGTCGGTGCGCGCCGCGCTCGTGGCGGTGGCGAGCACGCCGGCCGCGGTGGCCGGGACCGTTCTCGCGCTCGTACTCACCGGCACGACGATCAACATCCAGTCGCTCATGGGAGCCATCATGGGAATCGGCGTCGCGGTATCGAATGCGGTGCTGCTCGTGTCGTTCGCGCTCGAGCGATGCCGCGCCGGCGAGTCGCCGGTGGAAGCGGTGGTCGGCGCGACACTCGGCCGACTGCGCCCGATCCTGATGACGAGCGCCGCAATGATCGCCGGGATGATCCCGATGGCATTGGCCTTTGGCGGCGCGGGTGCGCAGGCGGCGCCACTCGGCCGCGCGGTGATCGGTTCACTCGTCGGGGCGACGATCGTCACCCTGCTCTGCTTGCCGGCAGTGTTCGTGTGGCTCGTGCCGCCGTCGGCAGCGGCTCACGTCTCGTTGCTGGAGGAGGGCGCATGATGGCGGGGCTCCGAGTTCGACGCACTGCGGCATGCGCGTGTGCGACGCTCGCCGCCGCATGCGGTGGTGGCGATGCGCGCACCACCACGCCGGCGGCATCGGCGAAGGGCGCGCCCAGCGCGGGCGGCGAGGTAGTGCGCGTCGAAAGCCGCGCCTTGAGCGGCTCGTCGCACCTGCGCGGCGAGCTCTCGCCGTTTCAGGCGGTGGAGTTGATGGCGCGCGTGACGGGTCAGGTGACCGAAGTGGCGGTGGACCGCGGCGCGCGCGTGCGCGCAGGCGACGTGCTCGTCACGCTTGAGGCGCCGGAGCTGGTGCAGCAGCGCGCCGAGGCCGAGGCGCGGCTCGCGAACAGCCGAACCGCCGCCGAACGGCTGCATGCTGCGTCGCGCACAGCGGGAACGGTGGCGGCGAGCGACCTCGATGGCGCGGACGCGACGTTCAAGGCCGACCAGGCGCGCGCCGATGCCCTGCGACAGCTCGAGGGATTCC
>JAYTVE010000045.1:0-8592 GCA_043744185.1 Gemmatimonadota bacterium
GGTCCGAACGCCGAGTGCTCGTTGGACGAGCCCATGGCGAACTCGTCCATATTGGTCTTGGCCATGATGACCGCGCCGGCCGCGCGCAGCTTCCGCACGGCGGTCGCCTCGTACGGGCTGACGTAGCCCTCGAGAATGCGCGAGCCGCAATCGGTCGGCATCGCGAGCGTCGCGAAGTTGCCCTTGATCGCGATGGGCACGCCCGCGAGCGCAGGATTCGCGTCGGACGGCGCGCTTGTGGCGTCCGGGTCCTGATGCAGGATGGCATTCAGGAACTCCGGGCCTGCCTTGACCTCCGCGATGCGGAGGCGTGCGGCCGTGGTGGCATCGAGCGCGCCGGCCTCACCCGCGCGCACCTTAGCGGCGAGGTCCGCCGCGCGAAGGTCCAGCAGCGACGTTGGCACGACCTTCATGACTCCTCCGCGTCGTGGGTGCCGAGGCGCGGCACGAGAAAGAAGTGGTCGCGCATCTCGGGCGCGATGGCCTCAAGTGGGCGGTGCAACGGATCGGCGTTGCGCACGTCGGGGCGCGCGACGAGCGGCGCGCGCTGGTCGGTCGCGCCTTTCACCGCAGCGGTATCGACGCGCTGCAAGACCGCCATGTGGCCAATGATGCCGTTGAGTTCCTGCACGAGGGAGTTGACGCGCGCCGGGTCGAGCCCGAGGCGTGCGAGGCCGGCGATGTGCCGCACGTCGTCGTCGCTGATAGCCACTATTCGATGCCCCGTTCGAGGTTCGCGAGCGCGATCACGAGCGTCTTGCGCCCGACCGCCTCGTCGTCGAAGTCCACCTTCACCTTCGCTTCCCTGCCGGTGCCACTGAGTTCGGCGATCGTGCCCGAGCCGAACTTGCGATGCTTCACCCGCTCGCCGACGCGCAGCTCGGCGGTATCCTGCGATTCGTTTTCCGGTTGGTGCCAGGCGGCCGTGTTGACGGGCCGGACCACGGGCGAGCCGGGCCGACGTGCGGCGGCGCGCGCGTTGGTGGCCGAGCTCGACCACGTGGGGAGTGCCCAGTCGTCGCCCGTGCCGGAGGCAAGGCCCAATCCGGCTCGCCCCATGGAGCGCGCCTTCGGACTGACTTTTTCGTCGAGCATGCCCTTGGGAATGCCGTCGAGGAAGCCGGACTGGCGCGACGCAAGCTGTTCACCGTTGCGGCGGCGCTGTTCGGCGCGCGTGAGGTAGAGCCGGTCTTCGGCACGGGTGATGCCCACGTAGAAGAGGCGGCGCTCTTCCTCGAGCATCGCGGGATCGTCGTACGCGCGCGCCAGCGGAAAGAGACCGTCTTCGAGTCCACCGATGAACACCGCCGGGAACTCGAGGCCCTTGGCGTTATGCATCGTCATGAGCGTGATGGCGTCGGCGTCGCGGTCGAGCTGGTCCACCTGGGCGACGAGCGTGGCTTTCTGGAGGAAGTGGTCGAGCGGCGTGAGGCCGATCTCGCCCTCTTGATCCGCGACGACTTCCGCCGCGCCCGTGACGAGTTCGGTGACGTTGCGCAGTCGATCCTCCGCGTCGGGCTCATTCTTGAGCGACTGGTCGAACCCGATGCTCGCGATCAATTCGCGGAGCAGCACGTCGACCGGGGCTTCCTGCGCCATGACGCGCAGACGCGCGATGAGCGCCGCGAACTCCGTGAGCGCGGCGCGAGCGGCGGGACGCGCGCCAGCGACGCAGTCCTCGCGCGTGGCGGCCGCGAGCAGCGGAATGCTGCTCTGTCGCGCCCGCTCGGCGAGCAGTTCGACGGTGGCTTCACCAAGTCCGCGCTTGGGCACGCCCACTGCGCGGCGGAACGCCTCGTCGTCGGCGCCGTTGGCGACGAGACGGAGGTACGACATGAGGTCGCGGATCTCGCGCCGGTCGTAGAAGCGCACGGCGCCGATGAGGCGATACGGGAGTCCCGCTCGACGGAGCGCCTCTTCGTACGCGCGGCTCTGCGCATTGGTGCGGTAGAGCACCGCCATGTCGCGCAGGTTGAGCGACGCCTTGCCGGCGCGCAGCACGCGCATTTCCTCGATCGTCCAGTCGGCCTCGTCGCGCTCGTCGAGCGTGCGCACGCTCACGACCTTGTCCGTGCCCGAACGGGTGGCGCGCAGCACCTTGCCGCGACGCGTGGTGTTCTGCGCGATGACGACGTTGGCGAGCTCGAGCACGGGCGGCGCCGAGCGGTAGTTCTCCTCGAGGCGCACGACGACGGCGCCGGGGAAGTCGCGCTCGAAGTCGAGGATGTTCTTGATGTCGGCGCCGCGCCATCCATAAATCGACTGGTCGTCATCGCCGACGACGGCGACGTTGCCGTGTTCGGCCCCCACCAGCGTCACGAAGCGGTACTGTGCGCGGTTCGTGTCCTGGTACTCGTCCACGAGCACGTGCTGGAAGCGCCCCGCGTACGCCGCACGGCGCTCCGGGTACTGCTCGAGCACCTGCACGGGCAGGATAAGCAGGTCGTCGAAGGTCACCGCGTTGTTCTCGCGAAGCGCCGGCTCGAGCGCGTGATAGACGGGCGCGGCCGCCTTGGCGAGCGGATTGCGCGCGAGCGACTCGAACTCCGCGGGCCCGACGAGGGCGTTCTTCGCGGACGAGATCGTCGAGAGGATCGACTTGGGGGTCCACTCGCGCGGCGAGATCTTGACCCGCTCCATCACGCGCTTGAGGAGGCCGAGCGTGTCGTCCTCGTCGTAGATCGTGAAGCTCGACGTGCGACCGACACGCTCCGCCTCAGCGCGCAACATGCGTGCGCCGATGCCGTGGAAGGTGCCCGCCCAGATCCCCGCAGGCTCCGCGCCGAGCTGCCGCCCAATGCGCTCGCGCATCTCGCCGGCGGCCTTGTTGGTGAAGGTGACCGCGAGAATGCGGTGCGCGGGAATGCCGCGCTCGCGGATGAGCCGCGCGATGCGCGTCGTGAGGACGCGAGTCTTGCCGGAGCCGGCACCTGCGAGGATGAGGAGCGGTCCGTCGCCGTGCTCGACCGCGGCGCGCTGCGCCGGGTTGAGGGAGGCGAGCGCGTCTGGGGCTACGAGCATGTGATTCACCGGGGAAAGATACACGCCGGCGTGAGACGAGAAAACGGGACCGTCCGCCCGATGCCACGCGTCAGACCGCTGTCGCGCGCAGACCGAGCGTCAGGCCGGCAGGATGATGTCGAAGACCGCGCCGCCGCCGCCCGGGCCGAGCACGAGCTTCCCCTCGTGCGTCTCCTCGATGATGCGACGCGCAAGCGAGAGGCCAATGCCCCAGCCGCGCTGCTTGGTGGAGAAGCCGGCATCGAATATTCTGCTTCGCAGGTTGCTCGGCACGCCGGGACCATTGTCGGCCACGCGCACGCGCACGCCCCCCTCCGGTTCCGGGGCCACGCGCATGTGGATCGTACCGCCGCGCCCCGCGAGCGCATCGATGGCATTCTTGACCAGCGATTCGAAGACCCACTCGAGCAGCACGGCATCGCCCGGCACATTGAGCGGCGCGCCCGGTATCGCTTCGACCTCGATCGTGATGGGGTGCGTGAGCGTGGGCACGCGGAGACGGAAATAGTCGGCGACGCGCGTGGCGACCTCGCGCACGTCCACCTCCTCGCGCCGCGGCGGGCGCCCGATGCGCTCGAAGCGGTGCGCGACGCGCTCGAGGCGCACGAGATCGTTCTGCATCTGGACGAGCGCGGCGTCGAGGATCTTCTCGCTGCGGCTCTCTCCGAGCACCTCGAGCCAACCGGCGAGCGACGAGAGCGGCGTGCCCAGCTGGTGCGCGGCCTCGCGCGCCATGCCGGCCCAGACACGCTCGCGGGCGACACGCTCGCGCGAGACGAGCAGCGAGAACGCGATGCCTACCAGCAGGCCGAGCACGAGAATCTGGAGCACCGGCACGATGCGCAGCTGCTGCACGACGGGCGTGTTGCCGAAGTGGACCGTGCCCGCCCCGCGCTCGGCAACCGGCGCGTTTTGCGCGTCGAGTTGTTGCAGGTACTCCGCCACACGCGGGTCGTCCATGGAGCGCGCCTCGAACGGCAGGTTGGCCGCCGCCGTGGGACGCCCCTTCTCGTCGGTGACGATGACGGGCACGCCGAGCTCGATGATCTCCTTGCTCAAGTCGAAGAGCGCCGACGTGCCGGCCTGATCGCTGGTGTCTCCGAGCGTGCCGTAGATGCGGGCGTACATCTTGCCCGAGATGCGCGACTCTCGCCGCAATTCATCGACGACGCCCACGGTAAACGCGACGTACCAGCCCACGAGGGCCAGTACCGCCAAGGCGACGAGGATGACGGGCGCGCTCTTGCGCACCGCTAGCCGAGGTGGTCGACGCCGAGGTAGGGCTGGAGCGCCTCGGGAATGCGCACGGTGCCGTCCGGCTGCCAGTGATGCTCGAGCAGACAGGCGAAGGTGCGCGGAAAGGCGAGCGCGGACCCGTTGAGCGTGTGTACGAAGCGCGGCTTCTCGCCCGCGGCTGGGCGAAAGCGGATGTTCGCGCGGCGCGCCTGAAAAGCACCGAAATTCGAGCAGCTCGAAACCTCGAGCCACTTCTGCGTGCCGGGCGACCAGACCTCGAGGTCGTACGTCTTCGACGAACTGAAGCCCGTGTCGCCGGCCGCGAGCAGGAGCACGCGATACGGGAGAGCGAGTCGCTGCAGAACGCTCTCCGCGTGGCCGAGCAGCCGCTCGAGCTCGGCGTCCGACGTTTCCGGCGTGGCGTAGCGGACGAGCTCGACCTTGTCGAACTGGTGCACCCGCAGGAGGCCGCGCGTGTCCTTGCCGGCCGATCCTGCCTCGCGGCGGAAGCACGGCGAGTACGCCGTCATCGCCAGCGGCAGTGCGCTCCCCTCGAGGATCTCGTCCCGGTGCAGGTTGGTGACCGGTACCTCGGCGGTCGGAATGAGGTACAGCTCGTCGTCGCGCAGGCGATACATGTCCTCCTCGAACTTGGGCAGCTGGCCCGTACCCACCATCGAGGCGCGATTGACGGCGAACGGCACCCAGACTTCCTCGTATCCGTGCTCGCGCGTGTGCAGGTCGAGCATGAACTGCAGGAAGGCTCGCTGCAAGCGCGCGCCCATGCCGCGGTAGGCGATAAATCCCGAACCGGCGACCTTCACGCCACGTTCGAGGTCGAGGATGCCGAGGTTGGTACCGGTTTCCCAGTGTGGCGGCACACCCGCCTCGGTGCGCGGCGTCCCCCACGTGCGCACGACGACGTTCTGCGTCTCGCCGCCGGCGGGCACTTCGTCGCGAGTGGCGTTCGGTAGCTCGTACATGAGCGTGCCGAGTCGCTCTTCCACGACGGCGACGGTGCTCTCGTCGGCGGCGATGTCGTTTCCAAGCGCCCGTCCGGCAGCGATCAAGTCGTCGGCGGGCTCCCCCGCCTTCTTCATGCGCCCGACCTCCTGCGCATTCACGTTGCGCGCGGCCTTCTTCGCTTCGACGTCTTGCAGCAACCGACGGCGCTCGACTTCGAGCCGGCCGAGTTCATCGAGCACGGGCCCGAGCGCGTCGAGTTTGCCCCTCCGCTCCATGGCGGCGCGGAGCATGGGGAGGTCGTCGCGCAGCGTGCGGAGGTCGTGCACGGCGGGGCGGTCCTAGTACTGGTTCGGGACGAGGCCGCGGCGCCCGCAATTCGGGTTCGCGAGCAGGCGATAGAAGATCTTCCGAGACGTCGTGTTGACGCTGTCGACGACGAACTTGGCCGACAACACGTTGAGCACCTGCAGCGAACAGAACGACGGCCGCACCTGCATGACGATCGGCTGACCGACATTGATGACCTGGGCCGTGTCGCGGATGTATCCCGCCGCCGGCGCCTCGGTGAGCGCACTCCATGTGGTGCCCGACGCCGACGGCAGCAGGTCGAGGCTCTTCGGCAGCACGTTGGGCCCGATGGCGACGGTGCGTGGCGGCATGACGCGAATCTGTCCGCTGGGCAGGATGTCGAAGGCCACATCGAATGCAACCGAGCCGTCATCAAAGACGACGACGACGACAACGTTCCGCGTTGTCAGGTTGAGGCCCGACGGCAGGTACGCGGCGGAGCCGGTGAGCGCGAACAGTTGGCCCGTGTCCTCGGTCGCGCGGAGGAGAGCACCCGTCTGGTTGGCGGTTGGGCTGGTGCAGGCGCCGGCCCAGAGAGCGACAGCGAGCGCGCCGACGAGGGCGACTGGGCGGACGAAGCCGCGGAGGTGACGGAGATTCAGCATGGGTGTTTGAGAATTGCAGCTTACCCGCTAAGCGGGCCGACTTCAAGCGCTTAGGTGCTTGACTGTACCCCGCCCGTGGCCTAGCGTTTCGCGACGGAGGAAATTACATGCCCAGCATCCGCGAGCTCGTCGCGGCCATCAGCCAGCGTGAGGGGGTCGAGGCGACCGTTGTCCTTGGCCGCGACGGTCTCGTGATCGACAGCGCGGGAGCCGCGACGCTCGATGCGGAGCGCCTCGCCGCTCACATTCCGTCGATTCTGGCCGGTGGTGATGACCTCGGCACGTCCGCGTCGCGCGGGCCGCTCTCGCTCGCGGTCATCGAGCACCCGGGCGGCATCAGCGTGGTCTGTGCGCTGTCGCCGGAGGCGGTGCTGCTCGTACTCGCCCGACCGGACGCGCACATCGCGTCGCTCCTCTATGAGTTGCGCCGCAATCGCGAGCAGATGGCGTCGCTGGTTTAGCCGGTGGTGCTGCGGCACGTGCTCGTCGCGGAAGACGAGCCGCACATTGCGCGGCTGATCGCCCTCAAGCTCGAGACCGGTCCCTTTCGCGTCACGCAAGTCGGTGACGGCGTCGCCGCGCTCGAGTCGCTGGCGGCGCACGCCGACATCGCGCTGGTGATCCTCGATCTGATGATGCCAGGCGTGGGCGGACTGGACGTGTTGGCAGCGATCCGTCGCGACCCGCGAACCCGGTCGCTGCCGTGCATCGTGCTCACGGCGACGGGCCACGATGCGGCGCGCCGTCAGGCGCTCGACCTCGGCGCCAACGAGTTCCTGACCAAGCCGTTCAGCCCGAAGAAGTTGTTCGCGACCGCCGTCGCGCTGGCGGGCGTGTCAGTGAACGACGAGCCGTGAGCGGCGGCATTACGTTTCCGGCATGAACGCCTGGACCGTTGTCCTTGCCGGGGGAACCGGCTCCCGCTTCTGGCCGGTGAGTTCGCCCGAGCGCCCGAAGCAGCTCCTGCCGCTGGTGGATGCCCACCCGATGCTCGCCAACACGATCGAGCGGATGACACCGCTCGCGCCGGCGAGCACCACCCTCGTGCTGACCAACGCGGCGCTCGTGACGGACGTGCGGGCGCTCGCGCCGCAGCTACCCGCGGAAAACGTGATCGCGGAGCCGCGGCCCGCAGGCACCGCCGCCGCGCTGGCGTGGGCGGCGCACGTGGTCGCACGGCGCGCCGGGCCGCAAGCGCTCATGTACTGCGTGCATGCCGACTGGGCGATCGGCGACATCGCCAAGTACCAGGCGACGCTCAAGGCCGCCGGTGAAGTCGCGATCAGGGAGCGTGCGCTTGTGACGATCGGCGTCGTGCCGTCTCGTCCCGATCCCGGCTTCGGCTACATCCAGCCAGGTGATGCGGTGGGCGAGCACGCGCGCAGGGTGGGCAAGTTCGTGGAGAAGCCGACGCGGGAGGTGGCGGCCCAGTTCGTCGCTCAGGGATTTCTCTGGAACTCGGGGATCTTCGTGTGGCAAGCGGGCGTCTTTCTCGAAGAGTTGCACGCGCACTGCCCGGAGGTGGGAGTCGCGCTCGCGGCGCACCCCGACGATGCCGACGCTTTTTTTGGTGCGGTGGCGAAGCCGATCGCGGTCGACGTGGGCGTGCTCGAGCGCTCGGCGCGCGTGTTCGTGGTGCCCGGGGACTTCGGCTGGGACGACGTGGGCACGTGGGCGGCGCTGCATCGCGTGCGCGCCCTCGACGCGCACGGCAACGCGTCCAACGGTCAGACGCACGTGGTCGATTCACGCGGCAACGTGGTGCACTGCGAACGCGGCACCGTGGTTCTCTATGGCGTGGATGATCTCGTGGTCGTGACGCGCCCCGGGCTCACGCTCGTGACCACGCGCGAGCAATCGGCCGACCTCAAGACGCTGCTCGATGCCCTGCCCGCCTCGGTGCGCGAGCTGCGCCCGCGGCCGGAGGGCGGCGCCTGAGCATGCTCGCGCTGTACGACGATGCCATGGCGCGCGGCTTCGAGCCGTTTGCGCTCACACGCCCGCTCGGCGAGATGCGCGCGGGGGCGGAGCTGATCCGCAGGCGCTGGGAAATCGCGCTCGGCATGACATGCCATGGACATCTCGCTGCACCGCATCTGGCCGGCTTTTCGGAGCCGTGGGCGCCAGGCGTGCTCGCGCTCGACACGTTGCGGGCGGGGTCGATCGTTGCGAACAGCCGCTTCGCGCCGTCGCTCCTGGCCGAGTCGCACGACGCCGATGCGTGGCGCTGCGATGGCGAGATCGTGGCCGTGCGGCTCGCGACCGAGTTGGCGTCGAGCTCGTTAGCCGACGGCGCGCTTCCGCTCGACTCACTCGTGAGACCGGGCGCTGAGGTGCACGAGCTCGGCGGCCACTGGCTGCACGCGGTGTGGGACTTGATCGCGCACTTGCCCGCGATGCTCACGGCCGACATTCC
>JAYTVE010000046.1:0-2598 GCA_043744185.1 Gemmatimonadota bacterium
CCTGCGTCGGCCGAGGGGTAAGCGCCGCCGCGCCGAGCACCGCGGCGTGCGGCGCGTCGGGCGTGCCGCCCACCAGCGACGTCTGCGTCGGATACGCGAGCCGCACATCATGAGCGGCCAGCACCTCGAGGAACTGCAGCAGCATCGCCTCGCGCGCGGCGCGGAAGTCGTCGATCTCGCGCGTGACGAACCACGCCATTACCTCGATGTTGATCGAGTAGACGCCGAACTCCTTCACGCGCACCACCACGCGATCCTGCCAGATGGCGCGATGCGCGCGCAGCGTGGCCTCGAGGGCGTCGCGCACCGCGCGCAGCTGATCCGGCGTCGTGCCGTACTCCACGCCGAGGATGGCGAAGAGACGGATCCGGTCACGCTCGGCAAAGTTCTCCGTCCGCATCTCGGCCAGCTTGCCGTTGGGCACGGAGATGAGCGTGCGTTCGAGCGTGCGGATGCGCGTCGAACGCAGGCCGATGTTCTCCACTTCGCCCTCGAACTCCTCGATCTTCACCCAGTCGCCAACACGGAGCGGCTGGTCGATTCCGATGGACACCGAACCGAAGAAGTGCTCGAGAGTTTTTTGCGCACCGAGGGCAACGGCGATGCCGCCGATGCCGAGGCCGGCGAGCAGCGTACCCACGGGGTAGCCGAAGTCGGCGAAGACGCCGATGACGCCGGCGAACACGACCAGCACCTTGAGGACGCGCCCGCCCAGCTGCGCCGTGGAGCGCACCCCCGGGCGACCGGTCACGGCGTCCGCGTCGGGGATGAGCTTGACCGCGGCGCTCACGGCACGCAGCGCCCACCAGGTGAGCGCGACGATCGCGAGCGCGCCCACCATCCCCCCGATGACGCGCCGTCCGGCGATGGTCACCAGCACCGATTGCGCCGCCAGCTGGAAGAGCACGGCCGCGATGAGCGTCAGCGTCGGGGTGCCGAGGATCGCCACGAGCACCTCTGCCGATTGCTCGGTCGTGATCGGCAGCGCATGCACGAGGGCGCGCAACACGGGTCGCAGCAGAATCGTCAGCAAGCCCACGAGCGGCAGGAAGAGCAGCACTGACAGCCACTGCCACCACTGCACCTGCAGCGGACCCGAGAGAAAGAGCCAATCCGGGAGCCGGTCACGCAGCCAGCGATCCTCGAGCTCGTCGTACCACCCGTCGACATTGGCGACCGTCTTGGGCGCGAACATCCAGTGCGCCGGCTGCGGCGACTCGAGGCGGACCAGTCGCACCGGTTGCGTCCCCAAGTCGGCCGAGGGAACGCGCCCAATCTGCTCGCGGTCGGGGGGCAGGCCGTCGGCGGTATCGCCTGCGGCGCGCGGCGAGAGCTGATCCAACCGAATCTCGATGTGGCGATCAAGGACGGCCGCAAGGCGGCGCGCCAGTTCCGGAGCGCGAGACGCCGACTCGGCCGGTACGGAAATGAAGCGCGCAGCGCCGGACCAGTTGCCGCGGCGTGCGGCGCGCTCGAAGTCGCGCATCGCCGCGCGCGGCGAGTCGGGATCTACGCCTTCGATTTCTTCGGTGCGCGCGCGCTGCTTGCCCGTGTCCTCGGCCGGCCTGGGCTTGAGAAACGACAATTGCGCCGCAACCGGTACGGCGACGGCAGCCAGCAGGACACCCGAGAGCAACCAGGTACGTAGGCGAGCGAACATGGAACGCAAGGTAATCGTCAGGTCGCGGCCCCCGTGAGCGGGATCGTGAACAGCGTCGAGGGGGGTTGGGGGTCGTTGGTACGCGAGAGCTCGAGGCGGTCGATCAGCACCGGAGCTGCGAGGCGCAGGTTGAGCAGCGTGCGTTCCATCGCGCGATCGAGCGTGCGATAGAAGGTGATCGTGAGGTGCGGCGAGAACGGAAAACGGACTGGCCCGAAGCGGAGTCCGCACCCCTTCACCGCCTCGTGCAGAGCACGCAGCGGTCCGTGAGGATCGAGTTCGAAGGAGATGATGTTCGTGCCGGGAAAGCGCATCGGCGGCCCGGCCGTCACGGCAAAGGGCGCGATGCGCGCGGCCACCGCCGTGATCGCGTTGCGGATGGCCTCCGGCGTTTCGCTCGACTGGATCGGCCCCGCGCCGGACGAGCCGATGAGCGAGAGGTGCGGCGCGTTGGTATTCGCGAGCTTGGGATCGTGCAGGCGCCGCATCGTGTCGACCGCCATCCCCGCTTCGCCCAGCACGGGCACGAGCACGAACGACCCGGCCGCGCGGCGCCAGTCCACGCCCGAATCGGGAATGTCGTCGTCCGGATCGGCGATCCACGCCGCGTCGTCGTCCTTGCCGGGAATGCGCATCTACTACCAATCTAGTTGACCGGCGGCTCCACGCGCGCGATGTTGCGCGCATGACCCCGCCCCTTCCCCTCTTCACCGGCCGGGAGCTCGACCTCATGGCCGCACTCTGGAGCCTGGGGCCTGGCACGGTGGCAGAAGTACAGCGCGCCATCGCCGACAGGCTGGCGTACACGACGGTCCTCACGATTCTCCGCACGCTCGAGGCCAAGGGGCACGTCGCCCACAAGGCGGCGGGCCGGGCGCACCAGTTTCGCGCCGTTGTTACGCGCGACGAGGCGGCTGGCGCCGAATTGCGCCGCCTGC
>JAYTVE010000047.1:0-2592 GCA_043744185.1 Gemmatimonadota bacterium
ACGCGACCAATCGTGTGCGACGCGATATCGGCGGCCACGAAGAGCATCGCCGTGCGCGTCGTACCATCGGCGATGACGGTGGCCAGCACCGTCCGCCGCGACTCGGCGATCTTGACCTCCGGCATCGCGCGCACGGCCGCGAGTACGGGCGCAGTCACCGCATCGAGACGAAGCGTGGCCGAGGCCGGGTTGGTACCCAGGAACCCCTCGACCGTAACGCGTCGCAACAGTGCCCACGTGTCGAGCACGCTGCCCGCGCCCGCGATGCCGATGGTAATGGCCAGCACGACGAGCGTGGTGCGGGCGCCGTGCAGGCGGACATCGCGCCAGACTTTCAACGCGCGCAGGTTAGCCATTCGCGCGTCCACGGTCATCATCCGCCACGCGTCCGTCGGCCAGGCTGATCGTGTGCGTGGCGCGGTGGCGTGCGGCGACGTCGTGCGTGACCATCACCACGGTCTGTCCCTCGCGCGCGAGCAAGCCGAAAAGGTCAAGGATCTGGCCCGCCGTCTTCGAGTCGAGGTTGCCGGTGGGTTCATCGGCAAGCAGCACCGCGGGTTCGTTGGCCAGGGCGCGCGCGATGGCCACACGCTGCTGCTGACCGCCCGAGAGCGTGCCTGGCAGCTTGTCGGCCTGGTCGGCAACGCCGAGCCGTTCGAGCAGCGCGACGGCGCGCGCGCGTCGCTGGGCACCCGGCCAGCGATTGCAGAAGTCCATCGGCAGCATGACGTTCTCGGCTGCCGTAAGCGTGGGGAGCAGTTGGAAGAACTGGAAGACGATGCCGACGTTGTGCCCGCGCCAGGCCGTCATCGCGCGCTCGGTAAGCGCGTGCACGGCGGTGCCGCCCACCACCACCTCGCCGCGCGTGGGGCGATCGACACCCGAAAGGAGCGAGAGCAGCGTGGACTTGCCGCTGCCGCTCTGTCCGACGACGACCGCGAACGCACCGCGCGCGATCGAGAGCGAAACACCGTCGAGTGCGGTGAAGGCGCCGCCGGCCGTGCGAAAGGTGCGCACGGCGTCGCGGAGCGTGATGATCGGAGCGTGCGCGTCTGGCACCATGAGCGAGGTGGGAAGGTGAGCGTGAGAGACGGAGCAGGCGACGAAAAGCCGGCGCTGAGCGCGACACGCGAAGGGTAGGAAGGCCGTGCTCGCGGCGATATGCCCGCGCGTGCCGTTCAACCGCACCGTTCGACCGTTGGGCGAAATGCGCGTGGTTGACCGGTGCGGAGTGCCGCAGTTTCCGGTTGTCACCGCGCAACACGCTACCCACCCGGAGCTTCGCATGACGATTCGGTCGATGATGCTCGCCACCTTGCTCGCCGTCGCGCCGCTGGCAGTGCATGGTCAACACGCCGCCGGTCCAGCCGACGCGGGCGTGCGCGCGCCACAAGAGGCGCACCAGTTCGACTTCCTCGTTGGCCAATGGGAACTGAACGTGATCCCCAAGGTCAACTCGCTCGCGGCCAAGATTCACGGCGTGCCGAAGATGGCGGGCCTGTGGAAGGCGTGGCGCGCGATGGACGGATGGGGCATCGAGGAGGAGCTGCGTATCGTCGATGCGTCGGGCAACCCGAAGCTGCTGTCGCACGTGCTGCGCGTGTACAACGTCGAGGCAAAGCGCTGGAAGAACGTCGCGGTGGACGTCTACTACGGTACGGTGTCGCAGAGCACGGGTGCGTGGGACGGACAGGCGATGCTGGTGACGGGGCAGGGGACCGACGGCGACGGCAAGGCGTACCAGTCGCGCATCCGGTTCAGCGACATCACGCCAACGAGCTTCAAGTATCGCGCGGACCGCTCGTACGATATGGGCAAGACGTGGACTGAGGGGGTGCTCGCGATCGAGGCCAAGCGGTCGGCGGCCGTGGCCACGCGCTAGCGCGTGACCGACGCGCGCGCCCTTGCCGGGGGTCGCTCCCGGCGGGAAGCTTCGCCCATGCGCCGCACCTGGATCTGGCTGCAACTGCTGCTCGGCTGGCTGCCCGTCTGCGTGCTCTATGCTGCCATGATCATGGCGGCGCACCCGCCGACCAACGTGCACGCGGCGTCGTTCGCGGCGTTCACCGCCATTCTGCCCGCGGCGCTGCTTGGCGTCGCGGTGCGACGCGTGACGCAGCGCGTGCCGTGGCCGATTCCGTTCACGGCGTGGTTCGCCCTGCTGCATCTCGGTGCGGCGGCGATCTACTCGCTCAGCTGGTACGCGTCGGCCATCGTCGTCAACCTTGCGGTGCGGCGCGTGGCCGGAGGGCCGCACGACCTCACGGCCGCCCCGATGGTACCGTTTCTCGTGATCGGTGTCTGGTTGTACGTGATGGTGGCCGGTATCTCGTACGCCATCGATGCGACCGAACGCGCCGCGCAATCCGATGCCGCTGCCGCCCGGGCGCAGCTGGGGGCGTTGCGCGCCCAGCTCCACCCACACTTCCTCTTCAACACGCTGCACACGGTGGTGCAGCTCATCCCGCGCGATCCTGCGCGCGCCTCCGAAGCGGCCGAGCAGGTGGCGGCGTTGCTGCGCACGACCATTGGCGAGACGCGCGATGAGGTCCCACTCGGGGACGAGTGGACGTTCGTGTCGCGCTACCTCGA
>JAYTVE010000048.1:0-2583 GCA_043744185.1 Gemmatimonadota bacterium
AGGCGGTCGGCGCCCTCGACGACGTGGTTGTTCGTGAGGATGTAGCCGTCGCCCGTGACGATGAAGCCCGATCCGCTCGACTCCTGCGGCTGTGCCTGACCGCGCTGCTGGAACTGCTCGAAGAAGTCCTCGAGCCCCGGCGGCACCTGCTGCTGACCGCCGCGACGCTGCCCGCGCTGCGCGGTCTGCTTGCGCGGATCGCGCTCGGCGCGGATTGCGACGACGGCGGGGGTGACGCGCTCGGCGATGGCCACGAAGGCGTTGGACTGGTCAGCGAGTCCCTTGGCCTCGGGAATCTCCTTTGGCCGGGACTTGGTGGTCGACTGCGCGTGTCCCCACGGCACGAGATCGAGGGACGACGCGAAGAAGACGCCACCGACAAATGCTGCGGTGACGCCGGCCACGAACTTCACGCGGGATGACGACGACATGCCTGATGCTCCAGAGTTCGGATTCGTCGGAAAGGTGACGCTTGCATTCCAGTATACACATGAAACGCGGCGCTGGTTTCGACACCGGCGCCGCGCTCCATGGTTGCTGCCGGTTCTCCGCTACTTCTTGTCGTCCACGATTTCGTAATCGGCTTCGACCACGTCGTCCTTGCCCTCGGCCTTCGGGGCGGCGGACTCGGGCGGCGGTGATCCAGCCGTGCTGCCGCCGGTGCTGCCACCCTGCTGGTCATAGAAGGTCTTGCCGGCTGCCTGGAAGGCCTGGTTCAGCTCTTCCTGTGCTGCCTTGATCTCGGTCATGTCGTCGCCGCGACCGGCCTTGCGGGCCCGCTCCACGGCGCCGTCGAGGCGCGACTTCACGTCAGCAGGCAGCTTCTCGGCCCATTCCTTCGAGTTCTTCTCCACCTCGTACGTGAGCGCGTCGAGACGGTTGCGCGTGTCGATTTCCTCGCGCTTGCGCCCGTCGTCGGCCGCGTTGGCCTCGGCCTCCTTGACCATGCGATCGATCTCGGCATCGGAGATGCCGCTCGACGCCTCGATGCGGATCTTCTGCTCACGGGCGGTGGCCTTGTCCTTCGCCGTCACGTGGAGGATACCGTTGGCGTCGATGTCGAAGGTGACCTCGACCTGCGGCATGCCGCGCGGTGCGGGCGGAATGCCCGTCAGCTGGAACTTGCCGATGGTCTTGTTGTGCAGCGCCTGCGGGCGCTCGCCCTGCAGGACGTGAATCTCGACCTGCGTCTGGTTGTCGTCAGCGGTCGAGAACGTCTCGGTCTTCTTGGTCGGGATGGTGGTGTTGCGCGGGATGAGCGTCGTCATGACGCCACCCATCGTCTCGATGCCGAGCGAGAGCGGCGTGACGTCGAGCAGGAGCACGTCCTTCTGCTCGCCCGTCAGCACGGCGCCCTGGACGGCGGCGCCGATGGCGACGACCTCGTCCGGGTTGACGCCCTTGTTGGGCTCCTTGCCGAAGAATTCCTTGACCTTTTCCTGGATCTTCGGGATGCGCGTCGAGCCGCCGACGAGGAGCACCTCGTCGATGTCCGACGGCTTCATGCCGGCGTCCGCGAGCGCCTTCTTCATCGGCTCGAGCGTGCGCGTGATGAGGTCGTCGACGAGCGACTCGAACTTGGCACGGGTGAGCGTGTAGTTCAGGTGCTTCGGGCCCGACTGGTCGGCCGTGATGAAGGGCAAGTTGATGTCGGTCGTCGTGGTCGACGAGAGCTCCATCTTGGCTTTCTCGCCGCCTTCCTTGAGGCGCTGGAGCGCCATCGCGTCCTTCGAGAGGTCGATCCCCTGATCGCGCTTGAACTCGGCCACCAGCCAGTCGATGACGCGCTGGTCGAAGTCGTCGCCGCCCAAGTGCGTGTCGCCATTCGTGGACTTGACCTCGAACTGACGCGAGCCGTCGACGTCGTACAGCTCGAGAACGGAGATGTCGTACGTGCCGCCGCCCAGATCGAATACGGCGACCTTCTCGTCCTTCTTCTTGTCGAGGCCGTAGGCGAGTGCGGCCGCCGTGGGCTCGTTGATGATGCGCAGCACGTCGAGGCCGGCGATCTTGCCCGCGTCCTTGGTGGCCTGGCGCTGCGAGTCGTTGAAGTAGGCGGGGACGGTGATGACCGCCTTGCTCACGGCGTGACCGAGGTAGTCTTCGGCGGTCTGCTTCATCTTTTGCAGGATCATCGCGGAGACTTCGGGCGGCGTGTACTTCTTGCCCTGGATCTCGACGGAGGCGAGGTCCTTGGCACCAGCGGCGATGGTGTACGGCACGCGCTTTGCTTCCTCGGACACTTCGCCGAGCTTGCGGCCCATGAAGCGCTTGATCGAAAAGACGGTGTTGTGCGGGTTGGTGACAGCCTGACGCTTGGCGATCTGGCCCACGAGGCGCTCGCCGTCCTTGGTAAAGCCCACAACGGAGGGGGTTGTACGCCCGCCTTCTGCGTTCGGAATGACGACGGGGTCTCCGCCCTCCATGACGGCGACGACCGAGTTGGTCGTGCCGAGGTCAATGCCAATCACCTTGTCAGCCATCTGTCGAATCTCCGGGGTGGTGGGCCGGGCTGCCGCAGGTGACGGAGCCGAGCGAGTAGAGCGCCGCGCGGGACCGAAGTCATGCGCTCGCGGTATACAT
>JAYTVE010000049.1:0-8424 GCA_043744185.1 Gemmatimonadota bacterium
GATCCGGTGATCGCGACGCCGAGCCAACCGAGCAACGCGCCGAAGAACGGGTAGGCAGGCCCGGTGGCGGCAAACGCGAGCCCGAGCACGGTGTCCATGCCGGAGAAGCGCGTGAGATACCCGATGGCGAGCATGGCCGCGATAGTCACGAGCGATGCGGGGAGGTCGCGAAGGGTGCGCAGGTAGATGCGCACAACGTCACGCACGCCATGGCCGAGGATGGGCGCGCTCAGGAGCGACGCGACGAGAATCGCGCTGCCGGTGGCGGACAACCAGTTGAAGAGGAAGACGGCGGGCTCGGGCGTCGGAACGGGAACCACCGGCGGCATGCGCATCACGACGCCGTCGAGAAACGGCACGCGGAGCTTCGGAGCGCTGAGCGCATTGAGCGCGCTCTTCACCTGCGGCAGTCCCCATGCGAACACGATCACGGAGAGGAGAATCCACGGGAGCCACGCGCGCATCACGGCGGCGGTATCGAGTGGCGCAGCCGCGGTGGTGGCTGGGTGGGTGGAAGTGGACGCAGCCGTGGCAGCGGCGCCCGCACTCGGACGGTCGAGCGCCGAGACTGTTGGCGCGATGCGGCGCCGGGGCTGCCAGACCTTGAGGAACGCCACCGTGCAGGCAATGCATGACGCTGCAGCCACGACATCCACGAGCCACGGACCGTGAAAGGTGGCCATGGCCCACTGTGGCACCGCGAAGCTCAGGCCCGCAACCAGCAACGCTGGCCAGGTTTCGCGCACCCCCCGCCACCCCGCGTACGCGGCCACGAGCCAGATCGGGATGACGACCGAGAAGAATGGCAGCTGTCGCCCGATCATGGCCGAAAGCGCGCGCACGTCGAGACCCGTGACGCCTTGAAGGGCGATGACCGGCGTGCCGAGCGCGCCGAACGCGACGGGCGCCGTGTTGGCGATGAGCGAGAGTCCCGATGCTTCGAGCGGCGTGAAGCCGAGGCCGAGCAAGAGCGCCGCCGTGACGGCCACGGGGGTTCCGAACCCGGCGGCGCCCTCGAAGAAGGCGCCGAAGGCGAAGGCGATGAGGAGGAGTTGGAGCCGCTTGTCGTCGGTGATGCCGGCGATGCTCTGCCGCACGAGATCGAAGTGCCCGCGCTCGACGCTCAGGCGATACAGGAAGATGACGTTGAGCACGATCCAGCCGATCGGGAACAGGCCGTACGCCATGCCGAAGGCGGAGCTGGCCACGACGAGCTTGAGTGGCATGCCAAACACGGTGGCCGCCACGATCCCGCCAGTGAGCACGGCGAGCAGCCCCGCAATCGGCGCGCGCACCTTGTGCGACGCGAGCAGTCCGAGCAGCACGACGAGCGGCAGCGCGGCGACGAGCGTGGAGAGCACGCGACTACCGAGCGGGTCGTACGTCTGCGACCAGGTTGGCATGGCGGGCGGCGGCAGCGTGCGGGAAACGAGCGCGATCAGCGGATGTGCGTACGGATCGTGGTGCGTACGTCGTTCAGGCACCGAGCAAAGGATCGAACTGGAATGTGCGGAGCGACGCGGCGCGAGTCTCTTCGTTCCCGAGCCACGCGATCGCGCCAGAGTAGCCTGGCGCCACCGCGAGCGCACGCATGCGCCAACGGTGGCACGCGTCCGGGTCGCGACGATCCGCACGCAAGGTGGCGTCGGCCGGATCGGTGCACACGTCGAAGTGGTCGAGCCCCGCGCTCACTCCGTCGCCCGTGGCCTTGATGTAGGCCTCCTTGCGGCACCAGGTGTCGAAAAAAAGGCGCGTGCGGTCACGCTCCGGGGTCAGGCGGAGCGCAGCGCGCTCTGCGGGCGCGAACGCCACCTCAGCCAAGTCGAGGAGTTCCGCGAACGTCGTCTGCGGCGTCCACGCTTCAATGTCCACGCCGACGGGGACCACCGCCACGGCCAGCAACACGAGATCGGCGGAGTGGCTGAGGTTGAAGTGCAGCGCACGGCCGCCTAGCTCAAGGGCGGGTTTGCCGTGCGGACCCGTCGTGAACCGGAGCGCAGGCGGCGCGACGCCCGCATGGCGCGCGAGCACCAGCCGCTTGAGCGCATGCGTGACCACAAAGCGATCCCGGTCGGCGTCGTGCTGCAGGCGTGCGCGTCGCTCCTGCTCATCCGCCGAGAGCAGCGCTTGCCAGCGCGAGATCTTCGACGCGCAGCGTGCGACGGAGGCGGCCCAGCAGTGCACCTCGTCGACGGCAAGGCTGGGCATTGTCGACGGCACCGGCCAGGCAACGCCAGCAGGTGGTGTCGGATGCGTCGTCACGCGGTGAGCGCCCGCGCGCGCACCATGGTGGTGGCGGAGCGGCTCACCGGTGCTGCGCGAACAACCACCGGAAGAGCGGTCCGTCGTTGTACTGGGCAGCGCAGGTGTGTGATCCTCCCGGCACCTCGGTATACGTGAACGTCTTGGCGCCCGCAGCGCGGAAGGCATCGGCGGTGCGCCGACTGATGTCCACGGCGACCATCGAGTCGGCCGTCCCATGGAACTTCCAGATCGGCATCGCCGCGAGCCGCACGGCCACCAGCGAGTCCGCCGAGCCGACCGGTGCGCGGGCGATGCCCGTGATGCCGCTCGCGACGACCATGGTCGACACGGGGGCGAGCGCGGCGAAGCGTGCCGGATTCTGGTACACGATCTCGAAGGCCACGCCACCACCGAATGAAAAGCCGGTGAGGTAGAGGCGGTTCGTGTCGACGTTGAATGCGCGCGCGACGGAATCGAGCGCCGTCGTCACGATGTCGTAGAGCAGCTGCCGATCACCGCCCTCGTTTCGTGGCAGCTGCGGCATGATGGCAATCGCGGGAAAGGTGTCGGCCTGCGCCACGATCGCCTCGCCGAAGCAGGTGGTCAGCACCTTGGCGCCGTCGGTGCCGCGTTCCCGCCCACCGTGCAAGAACGTGACCACCGGCCAGGCCTTCGACGGCGTGTACGCTCGTGGCACGAAGAGCTGGTACGGATACGTCTGACCGTGGAGCGCCACGAGCCGCATGGCGAATGCGCCGGGCGTGACCTCGCTGGCAGGTTGAACGCGCCCGCGTGCGGCGGAGTCACGTCCGCAGGCGACGAGCAGCGGAAGCATGAGAACGAGGCGGAGCAGATGGCGCATGCAGGAGATCCGGGAGGGTTGGAGGCAGTGCGTTGTTCGTTCGCCGGGAGCGGCGTGCCTTCTAAGGCGCGCCGACACTGAGCACGCGGCGTAGCGAGGCGGCGAGCAGGTCGAGGTTGTTGGTGATGAGCCCCATGTGCTCGGACGGCACCACGTGAAGCTCCACGCGCCGGGCCGACGGCGCCCACCATCCGACCGGGTTCCCGCGACGCTTTCGCTCCGGTGGCCCCTCTGCCCAGATGATGTCGAGCGTCCCGGGATACTCACCCGGCATGTAGACCGACGAGGCACGCTGCTGGACCCGCGAGACGATTTCCTCGAAGTCGCGCGACGGGTCGTCTGGCTCGAGTCGCACGCGCTGCGTGCCGATCGGCTCGGGTTCGGTCATGCCGAACGCGCGGCGCACGCGCTGCGACAGTTGGCGGCTGATCCACGCGACCTGGTCGCCCAGCGGCATGCCGCGGAGTCGCCTCCGGGCGAGATCCGCCCGCCGAACGAGGGAGACGATCGAAGCACGCCGATCCAGCGAACGGTTCGTGGTGCCGGCGGGGAGCAACGCGACGAGCGGCCGGAGTGGCTTGATGCGCGCGTTGGCGGGAATGGTGTCGATCACCACCACGTGCGCCACGTCGTCGCCGGCGCCGCGGAGCTGTCTCGCCATCTCGAATGCCACCAGGCCTCCCATGCAGAACCCGACGATCCGGTACGGCCCGCGCGGCTGGACCTTTTTGAGCTCCGCGATGTTGTGCGCGGCCATCTTCTCGACAGTCCAGGGCAACTCATCCCCGTCGGCACCCAGCGTCGGGAACACGATGAACGGCGAGTCCGCCGAGACGAGCGGTGCGAGGCGTCGCACGTACCATCCGCCGCCAGTCCAGTCGCCGTGCACGAATGCCACCGGCGTGCCGCTGCGTCCGGCCTGCAGCGTGACGAGCGCGGGTTCGCGCTCGCTGACGAATTGCGTCTCGAGGCGCGCCGCGAGCGCGGCCACGGTGGAGCTCTCGAAGAGCCATGCCAGCGGCACGCGCTGGCCGCGAATGCGCTCGATCTGCGCGAGCATCTTGATCGCGAGAAGCGAATGGCCGCCGATGTCGAAGAAATCATCGAGGACGCTGATCGGGCGTCCCGGCGAGAGCAGCGACTCCCAGATCTGCACGATCTCGTGCTCGATCGTGTGGCGTGGCCCGCGATAGGGCTTGCCGCTGGCCGCACTGCGCGGCACGGGCAGCGCGCGCAGGTCCACCTTGCCGTTTCCGGTGAGCGGAATGCGATCGAGGAACTCGATGGCGGAGGGAACCATGATCTCCGGCAGCGATGCTCTGAGCGCGTCGCGGAAGACGGCCGCCGTGGCCGTGATGCCGGCGGCCAGCACCACGTACGCCACGAGGCGCTGGTCACCGGTGGTGTCCTCGCGCACGAGCACGACGGCCTGTCGCACGCCGTGCTCTTGGAGCAACGCCGCCTCGATCTCGCCGAGTTCGATGCGATGTCCGCGCAACTTCACCTGATGGTCGCGACGACCGATGTACTCGACCTCGCCGTCGGGGAGTTGGCGGCCGAGGTCGCCCGACCGGTAGAGCAGCGCCCCCGCCTCGCTCGCATATGGATCGGGCACGAAGCGTTCGGCGTTCAACTCCGGTCGGTTGAGGTATCCGCGGGCCACGCCGAGGCCGCCGACGCAGAGTTCGCCGGCCACGCCGATCGGCACGGGCTTGAGCATCCGGTCCAGCACGTAGAGTGTCGTCGTCGGAATCGGGCGCCCGACGTTCGAGAGTCCCGACTCGATCTCCGTTTCACCGATCTCCTTGAAGGTGACGTGTACCGTCGTCTCGGTGATGCCGAACATGTTGATGAGCCGGGCTTCGGGGCGATACGCCCGCCAGCGCTGGAGCAGCGCCGGCTTGAGCGCCTCACCGCCAAAGATCACGTAGCGAACCTTGAGCGCGGCGTTCTGCGCGACCGCCTCCTCCATGAGCGGCTGGAAGGCCGACGGCACCTGGTTGAGCACGGTCGTCCCGGTCTGCTCGAGCAGGGCGAGGAAGTCGGGCGCGTTCTGCGCAACCTCGCGCGGCACGACGACGGCGCGTCCGCCAAAAATGAGCGCGCCGAACAGCTCCCACACGGAGAAGTCGAACGCAAACGAGTGGAAGACGGTCCAGACGTCCCGCTCGTTGAAGTCGAACGCGGAGCGATCGTTGACGAGCAGGCGCGTCACGTTGCGATGCTCGATCATGCATCCCTTCGGACGCCCCGTGGACCCCGAGGTGTAGATCACGTAGGCCATGTCGCGCGGCGCCACCGCCACGCCGGGCGCGCCGTCACTCGCGCCCGCCGCGACGGCCTCGGCCACGGTCATCGCGCGCAGCTCGGGCGCGAGGCGGGTCAGGCGCCCCTGGCGCGCGGTGTCGGTGAGCAGGAAAACGGCGCCGGCATCGCGCAGCGTGAACTCGATGCGATCGTCCGGATAGTCGGGATCGATCGGCAGGTAGGCACCACCCGCCTTGAGCACGCCGAGGATGGCGATGACGGTGTCCACCGAGCGATCGAGGCAGAGCGCCACCCGTGCATCGCGCCCGACGCCCGCGTCCCGTAGCGTGTGTGCCACGCGATTGGCCCGGGCGTCGAGTTCCGCGTACGTGAGCCGCTCGGTCGCCCCGTTGCGCGTGCACTCCACGGCCACGGCCGCGGGCCGCCGCAATACCTGCGCCTCGATGAGCCCATGAATGGTGGCGTCGGCCGGGTAGCCGGCGGCGGTGTCGTTCCATGTGACGAGCTGACGCTGCTGTTCCTCGGCATCGAGGAGCTGCAGCTCCGCCACTGGGGTGTCCGGCGCGTCCACGGCGGCCGCGAGCAGCACACCGAAGTGGCGCAGCATGCGCTCGACGGTGGGCTCCTCGAAAACGCTCGTGCGGTAGTCGGCAACCACGCGAAGCCCGTCGGCCCGCTCCGCGACCCACACCATCAGGTCGAACTTGGCATTGCCCAGCGATGCGCCGAACGGCGTCGCGGAGGTGCCTGCGAGCTTGATCCGCTCCCGGTCGGGGTCCTCGGTCGAGAGCACGACTTGCGGCACGGTAACGAGCGGGCGACCATCCGGTCCCGTGGACATGAGCAGAGTTTCGAGCGGGATTTCCTGATGATCGTACGCCGCGAGGCACTGCGTGCGGACGCGCTCGATGAGGGTGCGAAAGGTCGGCGCACCGGAGAGCGATCCGCGCAGCAGCAGCGTGTTGGCAAAGAAGCCGACGATCCCCTCGAGCTGCGGATGCGGGCGGCCGGCCACCGGCGTGCCGACGACGAAGTCCTCCTCGCCCGTGTAGCGAGCCAGCAGCACGTAGAGCGCCGAGAGCAGCACCATGAAATTGGTGGCGCCCATCGATCGCGCGAGGGTTCGCATCTGCTGCGACACCGCCAGCGGCAGGGTGCGGATGCAGAATGCCCCGCCACCCTCCGTGGTCGCGAGGCGCGCGCGCTCGCCCGCGAACTCGATCCGCGACGAGGCTCCGTCGAGCTGCGCGCGCCAGAACGCGAGCAACTCGTCGAGTCGCTCGCCGGCGAGCGCATGGCGCTGCCACACCGCGAAATCGGCGTAGCTGCGCTGCAGCGGCGACAGCGTGACCGATTCGCCCCGCCGGAAGCCATCGTACAGCACGCCAAGTTCGCGCAGCAGCACGTTGCCCGACCAGCCGTCGGACACGACGTGATGCGACACGAGCTGCAGGACGTGATCCTCGGGACCGAGGCGGATGAGCGAGACGCGCAGTTGCGCATCGTGCTCGAGGTCGAAGGGTTTGCGCGCGAACTCCGCCAGCCGCGTCCGGGCGGCTCCCTCGCGCTCAGCGGCGGGGAGCTGCGACACGTCGGTGTGCTCGATATGCACCGGCGCGGCCGAACGCTCCACTTGCCGTGGCGCATCGCCCTCGAGGACGAACACCGTGCGCAGCGCGGCATGTCGGACGACGAGGGCATCGAGCGCGCGTTGCAGCGCCGGTTCGTCGAGCGCCCCTTCGAGCCGCATCGATCGCGGCACGTTGTACGCGGATCCCGGACTCGCGCGCTCGAGCTGGAACAGCAGCTCCTGCGCGAACGAGAGCGGGATCGGTGCGTCCGGGTCCCGCATCGGGAGATCCGGCACGACGATTGCCGGAATCGCCCCTGGCGTCGCCAACCGCACGAGCTGCTCGGCCGAGAGCGCTGCCATGCGGCGCTCGAGTTCCGCGCGACGCGCGGCAATCGGATCCACGCCCGTCATCGCCGCCTCGCAGCGCGTTCCGCGCGAGCGTAGGTCACGTGCCGGGAGCTCCCTCGGCGCCCATCGCACTGATCATCGCAAGCTGTACCTCGACGTCGAGCAGTTCGGCCAGCTGCGCGACGGTCGGCGTCTCGAACAGCGAACCGAGCGACAAGCGCACGCCGAAGGCCTTGCTGATGCGCCCAAGGATGCGGATCGCCAACAGTGAGTGACCGCCAAGATCGACGAACTTCTGCGTCACGCCGATGTTCGGCTGCTTGAGGACGTCGCGCCAGATGTCGAGCAGCCGCTGCTCGGTTTCCGTGCGCGGCGCCACGATCTCCGATGCGCGACCGTGCGTGTCGGGCGCAGGGAGTCGGTTCCGGTCCACCTTGCCGTTGGGAGTCAGGGGTAGCGCGTCCAACACCACGATGGCACTTGGCACCATGTAGTCCGGCAGCCGGGCCGCGAGCCATTCCATGAGCGCACTGCCAGTCATGCGATCGGCGTGGCTCGCGGCGTAGCCCGCTCGTCTGGCAACGACGTAGCCCACCAGCACCGGCTCCTCCTCGTCCGTACGCAGCAGCACTTCCGCTGCCTCCACGCCCTCGTGCGAACGCAGCGCGTGCGCAATCTCGCCGAGCTCCACGCGGAAGCCGCGCACCTTCACCTGTTCGTCGACGCGTCCGAGGAACTCGATGGACTGGTCCTCGAGCCGGCGCACGCGATCGCCGGTGCGATAGACGCGCATCGCGTCGTGCATCGTGAACCGCTCGGCGGTGAGGTCGTCGCGACCGAGGTATCCGCGCGTGACCCCATCGCCCCCGATCCAGAGTTCGCCCGGAATGCCGACGGGCTGCTCGCGGCCAAAGGCATCCACCACGTACGCATTCGTGTTGACGAGCGGTCGCCCGATTGGAACCGTCTGCGCTCCCAGCGTCGTGACGGCGTCGAGCGAGGTGCCGTTGGCCTCGAACGTGAGCACGCCGACGGTCGTCTCCGTCGGTCCGTAGTGGTTGAGCACCCGGCACCGGTTGGCCGCCACGAGGGTGCGCGCCAGTTCCACAGGCAGCGCCTCACCGCCGAG
>JAYTVE010000050.1:0-8414 GCA_043744185.1 Gemmatimonadota bacterium
GTCGTGATCTTCGGGCTCTATCTGGTGGCAGGTGGGATCGGCGCAGTGGAAGGGTTCGACCCCCCGACGTCGGTGAAGGCATGGCTGGACTACTGCAAACTGGGAGTGATTTTCCTGGTCGCGGTGAATGTCATCCGCACGCCGGCCCAACTGCGCACGCTCATTCTGCTCTGGCTCGCGTTCTTTGCGTTGTACCCGATGCGCGGAACGTTGCTGAATTACGCGGCAGGCATCACCACGAACGGCCGCGTCGCCTGGAACTTCACGTTCAGCAACCCGAACGACCTTGCGGCGCTGTGCATGATGCCGACCGTGATGGCGGCCGGCGTCTTCGTCTCGGAGCGGCGCGGCTTCATCAAGGTGGGCGCCCTGCTCATGTTCATCGGGCTCCTCGCGATCATCTTCATCACGCAGTCGCGCGGTGCGATCGTGGCCATTGCCGTGTCGATCCTGCTCATGATCATCCGGCAGCGCCCTCGACCGAAGACGATCGCGATGTATGCGGTGATCGCAGCCATCGTCGTGACGGTGGCACCGGGCAAGACGTGGGAGCGCCTCGGTGGCCTCACAAAGGCGGTTGGTTCCGAGGACATGGAGGGTGTCGACGTTGAAGGCTCTGCAGCCCAGCGACTGGCAATCTGGAAGGTGGCGCGTGAGATCATCGCGGACTACCCGGTGATGGGAGTGGGCATGGGCGGTTATCCATCCGTTCATCGCCTCTATGCCCGTACGCGTGACCTCCCGCAGATTGCGCGCGGCGGTCGCGACACGCACAGCACCTACCTCAACGCGATGGCCGAGACTGGCGTGGTGGGGCTGGCCTTACTCATCACCATCTGGGTGGCGGCGCTGTGGCGCAGTGGCAAGGCGATCAAGACAATCGAGAAGTGGTCGCCGCCGCTTGCCATGCAATTCGCGTTCTTCAGGTTCGGATTCGTCGGCTTCCTCGTGGCGTCCATCTGGGGATCGTACGAGCGACTGGCGTACATGTACCTGTACGTGGCGATCCTCTTCCTGTTCGGGGAGATCTACGTTCCCCTGGCCGAGCGCGCGCTGGCCGGCGGCGGCGCGCCGTCGGTGCCGGATGCCGCGCCGCGACGGCGCGTCGGTCGATAGATCGTCCAGCGACGTCGACGCACCGTTCCGCCCCATGGAGTTCACGGAGGGATGCCGCGGTCATCACGCGCGGATGGCGCGTTCCTGTTGCGAGCTGACGGGCGAGCGCGTCGGTGCGGTGTTGCCGCTGTGCGCTGCCGCTTCCGCCCGAACCGGGCCCCGTTTTTCCGCCGCCTTCCGAGTCGAAACCGTGCATGAGTGAGTTCGGCGCCCGACCGCAGGGCTGGGTCGGCGGGCTGCTTCTTGGCCTCGTCTTTGTCGTGGCGCTCGAGGGCATGGTGCGCGTCGAGGAGCTGGTTCGCTTCGGCACGCCCGTCGTTTCTCCGTTTCACGACCAGGCGCAGCTATTCGTGCGCGATGCCGACGGCATGCACGGCCGTCCGAACGCCCGCTTCGAGAAGTGGGTGCTGAACGGCAACGGCATGCGCGGGCCCGAAGCCAGCGAGCGAAAGGCGCCAGGCACCTACCGCATCATCACCGTGGGGGCGTCGGAGACGTTCGGCCTCTACGAAAGGCCGGGGCGCGAGTACCCGCGCCAGCTCGAGGACTCGCTCGAGGCGATGCGCCGCGACGGCCGCTGCGGATGCCCGGGCGTTGCTCGCTTCGAAGTCCTCAACGCCGCCATGCTCGGCATGACGCTCCCGACCGCGCGCCAGGACGTGCGCAACCGGCTCCGCCGCTTCGGCGCCGACGCCATCGTCGTCTATCCCACGCCGCCCGCGTACCTGAGCGAAAATGTGCCCACGGCCGCACGCCCGGACTCGTCGGGGCGCGCTGCCCGCATCGCGCCCACGGACTGGGTGTACCCGCGCGTGGCGGCGCGCCTGCGGGAGCAGACCAAGACGATGTTGCCAAGTGCGGCGAAGGACTGGCTGCGCCGCCGCGAGATTGCCCAGGTTGCGTCCGAGCATCCGGCTGGCTGGCAATATGAGCAGGTGCCCGAGGATCGCCTCGCACAGTTCGAGTCGGACGTTCGCCAGACCGTGGGCGTGATCCACGAGGTCGGTGCGCGGCCGGTACTGATCTCGCACGCGAATGCATTCCGTCCCGGCGAGCCGCGCGACCCGGTGCTGATCAACAGCTGGGTACGATTCTACCCGCGCGCAAGCGGGGACGTGATCGTGGACTTCGATGATCGCGCCGCCGCGCGAGTGGCGAGTGTGGCGGCCGATTCGACCGTGCCTTTCGTGGATTGGCACGCCGAGGCGCCGAAGCACGGCGCGGCGGTGTTCCGCGACTTCTCGCACTTCAGCGATGCGGGCGCGGGGCAGCTGGCGCGCCTCATCGCCGTCACCGTCCTGCCGTACGCAGCGGGGGCGCGGTAGTCATGCTCTTCAACAGCTTCATCTTCCTGTTCGCGTTCCTGCCCGTCTGCTACGCGGTGTTCTGGGCGCTCGGCACGGCGCGGTCGCGGTATGTCTGGCTCGCGGTGACGGGCTACGTCTTCTACGGCTATTGGGACTGGCGCTTCTGCTTCCTGATGCTGTTCTCGACGATCGTGAGCTACTCGGCGGGGCTCGGCTTCCTTCGCTGGCAGGACGCGAGGCGGCGAAAGCTGTGCATGGTCATTCCGATCACGGTTGACCTGCTGATGCTCGGTTTCTTCAAGTACGCCAACTTCACGCTCGACTCGGCGCAGTCGGTGGCGCACTGGATGGGCGCGACGGTGGCGATCCCGCACCTCGACGTAGTCCTGCCGATCGGCATTTCGTTCTACACGTTCCACACGATCAGCTACATCGTGGACTCGTATCGCGGCTCGATCAAGCCGACGCGCAACTTCTTCGAGTTCGCAGCGTACGTGTCGCTCTTCTCGCAGTTGGTGGCCGGCCCGATCGTGCGCTTTCGCCAGATCGAGGAGGATCTGGAGGCGCTGGGTGCGGCGAGCCGCACGCGCTGGCTCGGGCGCGGCCTGCGCTTCTTCGCGATCGGCCTCGTGGAGAAGGTGCTGGTGGCGGACTCGCTCTCGGCGTTCGTGGACCCGGCGATGGCGGCGCACTCGACGCTGTCCACGGCCGGCGCGTGGCTCGCGATGCTGGGCTACAGCCTGCAGCTGTATTTCGACTTCTCGGGCTACAGCTCGATGGCGGTTGGGCTCGGAATGCTGTTCGGGTTGCGCATCCCGCAGAACTTCAACTCGCCCTATCGCTCGCTCGACCCGTCGGAGTTCTGGCGCCGCTGGCACATCTCGCTGTCGACGTGCATGCGCGACTATCTCTACATCTCGATGGGCGGAAACCGCGGCAGCAACGCCGCGACATACCGCAATCTGATGTTGACGATGCTGATCGGCGGGCTGTGGCACGGGGCCGCCTGGACCTTCGTGGTATGGGGCTTCTACCACGCGGTGCTGCTAATCCTCTACCAACTGAACGCGGGGCGCTGGGACGCGCTGCCGGTGGCGGTACGACGTCCCGTGATGCTGGTGTCGGTGGTGGTTGGATGGGCCTTCTTCCGCGCGACCGACATGGCGATGGCCTTCGGCCTGATTCGCGCGATGTTCGTGCCCACGGCGGGCCTGCTCCCCGTGGCGTCGGCACTGGTGCTGCCGCTCGTGGCAGTAGCGGGGGCCTGGTCCATCTGGGGCGGCAACGCGTTCGAGATCGACGAGCAGCCGATCACGTGGTCGTGGCGCCTCACGATGTCTGCGGTGTTCGGCGCCGCGATCGCGATCATCGCCGGCGATCGCTCGTCGCCGTTCCTCTACTTCCAGTTCTGACCGGCGCGGGCGCGCGTCTGAGCTACCGCCTTACGGAACGATGACCCCGTTGATCTTGAGGGCGACCACCGTGGCGTCCGCGCCGATGTCGCGACCGTCGGTGCCCGCATTCTTGAGCGCGCTCGTGCCCAGCAGGGCGTAGTTCAGGCCGGCGAAGTTGGTGAAGCCGACGGCCGCGAAGTTCGCCGGGAAGAAGTTGTTGGCCGGATAGTTGCCGGCGGTCGAGCCAATCATCGCGTTCTTGAGGAACGTGTAACCCGGCGCGAAGACGTTGAGCGTGCCGGTGCCGTCGGAGGTACCACCGCCCTTCACGCCGAAGGAGGTGTTGCCAACGATGTTGTTCGTGAACGTGAGTCCCGAGATGGCTGGCGACGCCATGATCACCGCATTGCCCATGCTCCCGGTGGAGACGAACGTGTTGTGATCGACGATGATGTCGCTCGCGCCGTCGATGATCTGCATGTATGACGCCACGCCGTTGAATCCCGGAATGTTGATCCGGTCCAACACGTTGTCCTGGATCACGAACCGGCGCGCCGTCGAATCCACGGGCTGCGGGTCCGGCGAACCGGCAATGCCGATCCCGCCACCCGAGTTGAAGATGTAGTTGTAGCGAATGGTCTGATCGGCCGTGATGCAGCTCGTGCAGGCGCCACCTTGGTTGGTGGACTTGAAGTTCATCGCGAACCCGGTCTGGCCGCTCTGCCAGTTGTTCTGGAAGATGTTGCCCTCGATGAGCACGCGCCGCGACGCCTTCGACTCGTAGAGGTTCTTGATGAGCCAGACCGGCGAGCCGCCGTTCCACGCCGGGGGCTTGAAGAAGTGGTTGTGCCGGACCTCGATGTCGCTCGGCACGAGCTGCGGCACGCCCGGATCAGAGCCACCCCAGTTGATGTTCTCGGACGAGGCCTCGAGGTAGTTGTTCACGATCTTGTACGGGCCGGGGCCGTTCCAGCCGACGATCGTCTGCGCGTCGGCGCCGACCGTGTGGCAGTCCGAGATGTGCGAGTCGATGATGGCCGAGCTCGCGGAGCTGAGGATGAAGCCGCGCGTCACGTCGTTCGTCGCCGTGCCATGGATGTACATGCGGTCGAACACGAGGTTCGTCGACACATTGGCGAGCGACGTCTGGTTCACGTCGCCGAGGCGAATGAGCGAGTTGAGGGCCGTCGCGGACCCGACCGTCACCTCGAGGCCAATGAACCGGTAGTTGCTGGCGCCAACGGCCGTCTGCATGACGGTCGAACCGTTGGTGCTCTGGATCTTCGCGAGGTTGAGCGCGACCGCGATGGTCGGCGTCATGCGCGCGCCTTCTGCCGGCAGCGAGCTGTAGGGCACGTTCGTGCGGACGTGGATGACTCCGTTGCCGGTCTTGGCCGGGATGTTGAAGTTGCCTGTGTACACCCCGCCCGGGGCGAGCAGGATTTCGTCGCCCGGCTGCGCATTGTTGAGCGCGGTCTGGAAGTTGCCGCCGACGGGTACCACGATCTGCGCGCCCGTCGGGGCCACGTAGGTGGTGTTGAGGAAGACGCGCGGCAGCTCGGCGACCAGCGAGGTCGAGGCGACCGTCGAAACGGAGGTCGTGGCCTGGAGCGTGGCCGGAAGCGTGCTCACGGTGATCGTCGCGGCGCCGACGCCCATGCCCGTGACGACACCCGTGACGGAGTCGACCTTCGCGATGCCGGCATTCGACGACGCCCACCGGAAGGTGGCAGCGACCGAATTGAGGCTCGCGTCCTTTGCAGCGGCGACCAGCGTCACCTGACGGCCGAGCTGCACGGAGCTGTTCGGCGGCGAGATGCTGATGGACGCTATGACTCCCGTTGCCTTCACCACCACGGATGCCGTGCCCGTGATGCTGTTTGCTGCACGGGCGGTGATCGTGGCGACGCCGACCGAGAGTGCCGTGACGAGGCCGGTCAGCGAGTCCGCACGAGCCACGGCCGGCGCGCTCGACGACCAGCGCACGAGGGGGATCTGGGCTGTGATGACGGCACCTGCGACATCGCGCGGCGACGCTGTCTTGAGCGCGGACGAACCGACGTTGATCGTGTCGAGAGCCGGTGTGACGATGACCTGGGCGACCTGCGCCTGCACTTGCACGCTCCCACACCCCGCGGCGGTTGCGGCGCAGTCCTCGGCGGGGCTGCAGGCGGCCAGCAGGGCCACGGCGGTCAGTGCGACGTAGGACAGGCCAGCGGCAGCGAGTCGGGTGCTGCGGAGCGGGCTCTGGGACGGTTCGCGGCTTCGCAACGCCATCGCGCTCGACATGTCGGAAGTCAGGTGCCTGACCATGGTGCCCTGTCCTGTGTTGAGCGAAGGAAACAGATGAGGTGCTCTTGCCGACCTTCTACGGACATAACTATTTGTCAGCGGAATCGGTAACAAGCCCAAGCATCACATATTGGTATGGCCTTAATCGCACTGTGAGCAAAGACGCACCTCGATTGTGCGGCGTCACCCAATTCCTGACGCAGCCAGCCGCAGGTACAGGCTCTGGAGACTATCCATGACCGCGGTGACGCCAAAATCGTGCCGCGCCACCGCCTGTCCGGCCGAGGCCATGGTCGTCCTCAGGGAAGCATCGGCAAGTAGCCGTCCGATCGCCTCGGATAGCGCGCCCGGATTCGCCGGGGGGACCAGCAGCCCCGTTTCGCCCGGTCGGACCGCATCCGGAATGCCACCCACGTTGGTACCGACAACCGCGCGGCGGGCCGCCATTGCCTCAATGACGGCGTTGGGGAACCCCTCCGAGAGCGAGCAGAGCACACTGACATCGAACAGCGCGTGCAGTCGACGGCCGTCCGGGCGGGCACCTGCCAGTGTGACCCGGTTCGCGATGCCGAGTTCCGTGGCCAGCGTGGTCAGGGGTCCGCGCATGTCCCCCTCGCCCACCAGCACAAGCCGCAGCGACGGCCAGGTCGGCGCCAACAGGGCCACGGCACGGACCAGCGACGCCTGATCCTTGATCGCCCTCAGGTTGGCCACCGAGCCGACGACGAGGGCGTCGGCTCCGAGGCCAAGCGCAGCCCGCAGCGCGGTCCGCTCCGCATCCGGCATGGGCAGGAAGTCGGCGTCGTCGAGAAAGTTGGGGATCGTGACGATCCGGTCGGACCGCACGCCGTCGTTCGCCATGAGGTCGCGGGCGACTGCCGCGCTGTTCGCGAGCACCGCGTCCGAGCGTCGCCACGCGATCCGGTTGAGGACGGCGTGCGCGCGCGTGCTGGTGCCCCACCGCTTGCTGGTGATGAGCCGGGCCCCGGCCATGCGCGCGGGCCACGCCGCGAACACGTTGGTGTAGCGATCGTGCGCGTGCACGATGTCGATGCGCTCGGTGCGGAGGAGCGCGGCGAGGCGGCGCGCTTCGCGGAGCGCGGAGCGCGAGACCAGACCGTTGATCTGAAACGGATGCACCGGGATGCCCGCGGCGACGAAGCGCGCCTTGAGCGGCCCGTCCGCGTGCAGCGTGCAGAGGATCGCGTCGAAGCGCGAGCGATCCAGTCGTTCCGCCGTGCGCACGGCGTTGGTTTCCGTGCCGCCGACGTCGAGGTTGTCGAGGCAGAACGCGATGCGCAGGCGTCGGCCGGCCATGGGTCAGCGACCCCGCGCCGCAGTGTCGGCGTACAGCGCTTCCCAGTCGCGCGCGATCACGTCGTGCGCGTAGCGGGTCTGGCACTCCTCGCGCGCGCGCTCGGTCATCGCGAAGGCTTCCACCGGATTCGCGATCAGGTCCAGCACCTCGGCCGCCATGGCCGCAGGGTCGTCATCGGGCACGAGTCGCGCGATCTCGCGGTGGCGCGCGATGTACGGGATGCCGCCGATCGCAGTGCTCACGACCGGCAACCCGCACGAGTAGGCCTCGAGCAACGAAGTCGGCATGTTGTCGATGCGCGGCGAGTTGAGATACACGTCGGCGTCGTCGAGCAGCGCCGGCATGGCGTCGGGCCGCACCTGTCCGAGAAATCGGACGTTTCGGAGTGCCAACGAGGCGACGAGTGCTTCGAGGTTCGCGCGTTCCGGGCCGTCACCCGCCAGCGCCAGCTCGGCGTCGGGGTGCTGTGCCTGCACCAGTCCGAAGGCGCGCAATGTGCAAGCGACGTTGTAATGCGCCTCGAAATTGCGATTGCTCAGGAAGCGAGGGCGCAGCGCGGTGCGGGCCCGGTATGTGAGCCGCGAGAGGTCCACGAGGTTCGGGATCGGTGTCTCGGCGCGGAACCCGAACGTACCGAAGACGTCGACGAGGTACCCGGACGGGACGACGATGCGCGTCGCTTGGCGCACCCCCCATCGCGCCGAGGGCCAGTTGGCGAGATGGTCCCCCGCTTCGCCGGAGCGATAGTTGAGCAGCGACGGCTTGCCGAACAGGCGCGCGGCGAGGAGCGCGGGCAGCGGCGCGAGCAGGAAAGACCAGTAAGACGCCGAGAACGCGTGCACGACATCGGTGCCCGGCACCGCTCGCAGCAGCGAGCCGATATACGCGATGCTGGTCACGACGGTGCGCACGTACTTGATGCGCTGCAAACCGGCCAGCGGTTCGGGGAGCTTCGGATCCACCTCGAGGAAGGTGAGCTCCACCGCG
>JAYTVE010000051.1:0-8400 GCA_043744185.1 Gemmatimonadota bacterium
ATACGAGTTGCCCGTTGTGCGCACCTCGCGCGTGTTGAACGGGGGCGTGCAGAGTGAGCAATTCGAGAAAAACCACTTGCGGCGCGTCTCGCTATAGAGCGCACTGCCGACCCACGCGTACAGCGTGCTGTCGGGGGAGACGGTCGTCGGCGTCTGCGACGCGATGATCATCTGGTCGAGCTTTTCGGAGCCACTCAGGTACTTGTAGATAGCCGTGCCGTTCAAGGCGGCGTTGCCGTTGCCGTAGTAGCGGAGGCCGAGCGCGTCGGTGCGATAGGCCTCGTACCCGCCCTGGCCGTAGCCGACGGTGTCCAGCGGCCCCAGCGGGTTGTAGCCCGCATTGTCGTTCGTGACGACGTTGCGGGTGATCCGGTCGCGCAGGTCGTAGATCAGCGAGTCGCGGTGGAGCGTGTCCGCGTTGCCGGCGGTGCGCTGGAGCCGGCTGCGCAGCCGGCCCACGACGTCGTACGTGAGCGTCTCCGCCATCGCCGAGGCGCTTTGCGCGAAGCGGATCGTCTGGATGGGCCGGGCATCGTTGTCGTAGAGGAAGCGGAACGTGTTGCCGAAGACGTCCGCCACCGAGTCCATGAAGCCGGTGGCGCCGTTGAACCAGACGCGCTGACTGTCCGCGCCGATGGGCGCCACCGTCCCGGGGTGCTGGAACGCGACGCGCCGGAGGTTGAGGTCATACCGCGCGCCGATACCAAACACATTGGAACTGAAGACTCGCTCGTTGCGACGCCGGGTGGCAATCCGGAGCGAATCGGTGAGGAGGGTGCCATTCTTGCCATAGGTGCGCGCCACGCGCCCGACGGGGTTGAACGCGTGACGCAGGTTCCCGACTTCGTCGTAGACGAACCGGCTCGTGTCATCCGAGATCTTTGTCAGCGGGCGGTTGAGTACGTCGTAGGCGACCGTCGCGGGATTCCGGCCGCCGTAGGTCAGGTTGCTGGCCGCGTCGTAAGTGTAGAAGAGCGTCGTGAACGAGGGCGCCGACTCCGTCACGACCCGATTGCGCCCGTCGTAGACAAACGCTGAGCGAAGCGTGCCGACGTTGGCCTTGGAAGCGTCGTTCGCGCTGCGCTTCGTGAGGCGCTGGAGCTGCCCTGCGGCGGTGTACGTCTGCGCGACGACGAGCGTGTCGGTGCCCGAGCGCGTGGTGGTGAGCGTGGGGCGGTCCATCGCGTCGAGGACGAGGCTGTCCACCAGCACCGCGCCACCAGAGACCACCGGCCGCTCGGTGCGGTAGATGCGCCCGGCGCCGTCCTGGGTCCAAAGGTCGTACTGGTTCAGGACGTTGGTGTGCTGGTAGGCGTTGCCAAGGGCGGTCTCGTACAGGAGCGTGTCGGTCACGCCCATCGCGGTGGTCGACCGGATCAGGAGCCCCGAGGTGCCGTCATACGTAAATGAGGTCCGCGTCGCCGACCCGCGCCCATCCTCCCGCCAGAGCAGGTTGCCGGTGGTGGCGTCATAGGCGCTGCGCGTCGAGTCTCCTTCCGGATTCACGACCTTCGTGACAAAGCTCCATTTCGGGTCCCACGTGTAGCTGGTGACCGCGTACGTGGGGCCCGCTTTCGTCGTGGCCGAGTCGAGCAATGACGCGATGTTGCCCGCGGTGTCGTACGTGGCGACCAGCGCGCGGCCATTCGGCACGCGCAGCGAGGTCACGAGCGCCGGAAATGAGCCGTTGGTGCGGGTGAGTTGCGTCTCGTCGCCGAGCGCGTTGCGCACGCGCGTCGGCGCGCCCCAGCGGCCGATCAAATAGGCCGTGGTATCCGCGACGTCGGTGCGGAAGCCGTCGATCACGGTCGAGGCGCGGTCGAGCGGGACGGCCACGGTACCCGCCAGCCCACGCGTCTCGGCGACCGTCAGCAACAGCGAATCGTAGGTGGTATTCGCCAGGTCACGCGCGACCTTCGCCTTGCTGACGACGCTGGCGGCCACAAAGCCGATGGAGTCACGCACGCCGCGCGGATCGGTGCGCGTCCGCAGCCGGTGGGCCTCGCCGGCATCGTAGCTGAACTGGACCGTATTGCCATCGCGCTGGACGATGGTCGTGAGGTCGCCGCTGCCGTTGACGACGAGGCTGTCGCGTCGACCCGAGAGCCCCGCGACGGACGCGTCCACGGCGCGCAGGTGATTGCTCCCATCGTAGCGGAACTTCCACGCGGCCGCCTGCACCCCGGTTGGCGGCACGATCGAGTCGAGGCGAAACGTCCCCGCCTGATACACGAAGCGCGTGACGTGGCCCAGTCGGTTGACGGTCTGGGCGTGGTACCCCGTGGATCGATTGAAGCGGACCCGCACGCCATGCGGGAGGCGTCGCTCGATCCACGACCCGGTGTCGAAGAGCGTGTCGCGGTAGGTGAGGTTCTGCGTGACGTAGGCGCCTCCACCGGCGCTGACATAGCGTCGAGCCGCACCCTCGCCGCCGATCCACAAGAAGTCTCCGTTGGCGAGGCCCGTGATCCATTCCAGGCCCGCCACCCACCACCCCGCGCCGTAGTCGCTCCCCGCGCGCTGGACGATGAACAGCGAGCCGGACACCGTCACCGAATCGATCGACCCGGGATAGTGCCGGCGCACGCGCAGCGCGTACCGATGAATCCCTTGGGGCTTGGAGAGCCCATCGAAACTCACGGCGATGCGCCGCGTGCTGCGCGCGCGCCACTGACTCCCGGCCAACGTCCCAGTCGCGCCACTGAAGACCGCGCCCGTCGAATCGTAGAGGGTGGCGGTGACAGAATCCGGGATGCGCGTGTCCGGCAGCGTCACGTCCGCGCGGACCACGGGCCGGGGGTGCGCCTGCTGGCTGTTGTACAGCAAGACCGGCGCGCGCACCTTGTTGTACGTGCGCAAGGTTGGAAAGGTGTGCGTGGCGCGCAGCGCGCCGCAGTCGGCGGCGAGGCCGCGCGCCACGCTCACCGTCACGCACTGGTCCGGCTCCACGGATTCGCCCGGGTTCTGCTGGCTCACCTGTACGAGGGAGTCGGTGCGGGTGACGCGCAGTTCGACGGTGCCGCTATCGCGGCGCTGGCCAGTGACGGTGTCGGAAAGTGCGAGCTGGACGCTGCCAGTCGCGTTGGCCGCCCCGGTGACGGTAAAGGGCACGGCAATCGTTGTCTGCTGGCCCGCCCCCAAGCCGACCTTGCCCGAAAGCGGGGCCGGGCAAGTGCCGCCGACCAAGGCTGCGCCGCTGCACGTTACGGCCCACGACCACCGCATGCTGTCCGCGCCCGCGTTCCGCACCACGAATCGCGCCGTGTCCACCTGCCCAGAGTGCACCAGATGTCGCTGCAGGTGCGGGCTCACCTGCGCCACGTACAGCGGCGTCGTCGCCGGCGCCGCGACGGTGAAGGTCTCGGTGCCAGTTACCGGTGTCAGGTCGTCATCGGCGGACAACGTGAGCGTGCCCGATCCGGGCGTGCCGCTACTGGTCCAGCTGACGCTCACGCTCCGCGACGAGTTGTGGTTCACCACCAGGGTGCCCGGCGACGCGCAGCTCGCGATGCTGCCCGTGCGCCCGCAGGTCAGGATGTAGTTCGTGTTCTCGATCGTCTTGTTCTGGATCGTGAACGTGAACGTGCCGCTCCGATTCGATTCGATTCGTCGTCGCGTTCATCGCGCCGGAGCAGGGAGTGATGGCCGATTGCGACGTGGAGCAGGCGAGGCGCATCGGCGACAGCGGGATCACCTCCCGCGGCACCTCCGGACGCGCGTCTGCCAATTCGCCCGCTATGGCTGCTGATTCACCTGCCGTTCTCGCCCCCCCCCCCCCGGCACGATTCACGGGGGCTTCCATCACGAGCGGCACGAGGCCCGCTACAACCAGCGCTCCCACAATTAACAGTCGCATCTGTACTCCACTGACCTGTCGCACTCCAGCAGCCGGCAACGGTGGCGTCGCACTCCACATCTTCGCGGAGCATCAGGCTGGCGCGCGAGTGGCGCTACGGGGCACAAGCTGCAGACAGGCCCCACCAGATACTGTCACGCCATTGGCGGCGGAACGAATAGGTCAATCGCCCTATCCAGCCGTCCTGCAGCGCTGCTGACCGCTGAACAACCGCATGACGCAATTGCCGCAACCTGGCGCCCGGCAAGCAACGCGTCCGTTGACGACAACCTCGCACATCGAGCCGCGCTACATCGACTTCCCCGTCAGCCGCGCAATCCCGAACGGCGAAGTGTCGAACGCCGTCCCGCCATCCAGCAGCAGCTCCGCGCTCACCTCGCCAATCGCGCTCGCGAACTTGTAGCCGTGCCCTGAGCACGGGCTGGACACCAGCACCTGCGGATACTCCGGGTGGTGGTCCAGCACGAAGTCCAGGTCCGGCGTGTTGGTGAAGCGGCAGACCGCCATCTCGCGCATCGTGGCCGCACGAATGGCCGGCAGCAACTCGCCGCACCGTTCGCGGATGAGCGCGAGGTCGGCGTCATCCGCGGTCTCGCGAACCGCGTTGCCGTCCGTCGAACGCTCTCCCTCGTGCATGACCGCCATCTTCACGCCGCGCGCCAACCGCGGGAAGCCATACGTCATCTGTCCGGCGGCATTGTCGTAGGCCCAGATAGGACAGTCGGGCGCGTCCCACGCACGATCGCCCGCCGGAACGTCGAACCACGCCAGCACCTGACGCTCGACCGTGAGCGGGATGTTGAGTGACTCGACGAACGGCGCCAGATAGGCGCCCACGCTCAGGCACAGCTGGTCGGCGACGTACGTCCCCGACGCGGTCGTCACCTTCACGCCATCGCCATCGGCCGCCCAGCTCACCACCCCTTCACCAAAGCGCAGCACCGCGCCGTGCTCGCGTGCCAGCGCATGATGCGCCGCGTTGCCAGCATCGGGGTTGAGGTGGCCAGCGCGCGGGTCCACCACGCCGACGATGTGATCGAGCGGCGCGAAAGCAGGAAAGCGCGCATGGATGCCGCGCGCATCGAGCAGTTCGTACGGCAGGTTGTGCTCTCGTGCGCTGCGCAATGTGCCCGTCACGATCTCGCTCTCCTTCGGCCCCGCCATCAGTCCGCCCGTGATGGTGAGCAGCGAGGAGCCGGTCTGTTCTTCGAGCGCCTCCCACAGCGCATACGCCCGCTGCACCAGCGGCACGTACATCGGATGCTCGAAGTACATCTCGCGAATGATCCGGCTGTCGCCATGCGACGAGCCGTGCGTGTGCCCGGGCTGCCACCGTTCGAGGCCGAGCACGCGCGCACCGCGCTGCGCGCAGTGGGCAGCGGTGGCGCTCCCCATGGCGCCCAGGCCGGCGACGATCACGTCGTAGCGCGTCATGTTCTCCTCCCGAACCCGATTCGCCGCAGCGCCTCCTCGAACCGCTGCAGCATCTTCTTCGACGGCCCCTTCACCTGCACGTCCACGCCGCCGAAGACCGCGAGCCCGCTCACGCGAATCACCGGCGCCGACGGATCGCTCGTGCTCCGCTCGCGGCCGCTCACGCTGAATCCGCCGAGCACCCCGGACCCGACCACCTCGACGCGCACGCCGGGAGGCACGATCAGCTCGGCCCCGCCCATCGCGCAGTACACGTCAACCTGGCTCACCCCCTCGCCGAATCGCGCCTCGCGCAGGTCGATCGACGCGCCGCCCATGAAGGCAACGATCTTGAGCTCGCGCGGCATCACGAAGCTCCCCTTGGCTTCGAACCCGCCCATGAAGGACATGAGCGCGCTGCGCTTGGGCACGAGCGCCTCGCTTACCGTGACGCCCGTCGGCATGACCACGGGCTCCGGCCGCGGGGTCAGCTGCAGTCCCTCAAGCGCGCGGTCGAGCTCGGCCACACTCGCGGCTTCGTACACGAGGGCCATGCGCGCGTCGAGCTCGTCGACGCTCAGGCGGTCGGAGGCGAACTGCGCCGAGAGCGCCTGCGCCACGGCGTCGCGCTGCGCGTCGGTGACGGCGGCTGGGAGAGGGCGGCCGGGAGTGGTCATCGGGGTGGTGCCACGAGAGGGAACAGCAGGTCCTTCGCTTCGCTCAGGACGACAACGGCGGCACCGGCGTGCGCCCCCGCTCGATGGCCGCGCGCCGCATCGCTACCTCGAACCGCTTGAGCATCTTCTTCGACGGCCCGCGCACGTTCACGTCCACGCCACCCATGATCGCGATGCCGCGGATGCGCAGCACGGGCGCGGCGGGATCGAACGCGCTCTCGTCCAGCCCCGACAGCGCGAAGCCGCCCATGAATGCGGAGCCGAGCATCTCGACGCGCACGCCGGGCGGGACGATGATCTCCACGCCACCCATCAGGATCGCGAGGTTGATCTCGCTCACCCCCGGACCGAAGCGCGCTTCGCGCAGGTCGAGTTCGCCGCCGCCCATGATCGCGTTCACCACGAGGTTGCGCGGCAACACCCAACTACCGCGCGCCTGGAAGCCGCCCATGATCGCCATCTTCACGCCGCGCGGCGGCACGAGCGACTCGTCCACCACGACGGCGGGATGGCCCGGATCGGTTTCCGCACGAGGCGCCACCGCAATGCCCGCAAGCGCCCCCTCGAGCTCCACGAGGCTCGTCGCTTCGTAGACCATCGCCATGCGCGCATCGAGCGACTCGATCGTGATGCGATCGCTCGCGAAGTGCGCCGACAGCGCCTGCGCGACGGCGTCGCGCTGGGCTTCGGTCACCGGGGTTGGGAGCGGGCGGTTCGGGATGCTCATGGGGTGAAATGTGACGACCGGTAAAAGCAGATGCCTCGGTGCACGCGGGACGACAGCTGAAAGAGGCTCTCCACCTCGCTCAGGTCGACAACGCGGCAACCACGTCCGCGGTCATCGACTGCGGCGTGTCGCCCGAGCCGTAGCGCTTGACCACCGTGCCGTCACGCCCGACGAGAAACTTCGTGAAGTTCCACTTGATCGCCTCGGTGCCAAGGATGCCGGGCTTGGCCGCCTTGAGCAACTGAAACAACGGATGTGCGCCGGCCCCGTTGACCTCGACCTTCGCGAACATCGGGAAGGTCACGTCATACGTCGTCGAGCAGAACTGCGCGATCTCCGGCTCGGTCCCCGGTTCCTGGTGCCCGAACTGGTCGCAGGGAAAGCCGAGCACAGCCAACCCGACATCCTTGTGCGCGCGATAGAGCAACTCGAGCCCGGCGTACTGCGGCGTGTAGCCACACTTGCTGGCCACATTTACGATCAGGAGCGCCTGCCCCGCGTACGGCGCGAGCGTGGTGGCCGTGCCGTCGATGGTCGTGACCGAAATGTCGTAGAGGCTCATGATCTGGTGAGGATGGAACTGGTCGCGTGGAACCGGGGATGTTAGCCGCTGGCCGGCACCCCCGCGCCCCTGCCTGTGTCCGTACGAAACGTCGGATCACCGGTTTCGGCGCGCACTCCTGTTGAAGCGCCTTCACACGAATATCATCAGCGTGTGCTCGCGCGGCGCCCGCCGCGCGCCCTCATCGGAGAACCTCGACATGTCGCGTATTCGTCTGGCCGTCGCCTTGGCTGCTCTCGTCCCCGCCGCGCTCGCCGCGCAGTCGGGTCCGGTTCCCTTTCCCGAAAAGCTGCCGAACGTCGGGTACCAGGACGCCTTCGCCCGCGTGGGGCCCAACCTCTACATCGCCGGTCAGCCCACCGATTCCGCGCTGCGCGCCCTGCGCGCCGAGGGCGTCACCACGGTCATCACGCTGCGCACGCCGCCCGAGCTCGCCAATCGCCAGGCCGTCCCGTTTGACGAAGAGAAGCTCGTGAAGGAGCTCGGCATGAACTGGATCCACATTCCCGTGCGCGGCGACTCGACCTGGCCGTACTCGCCGGCCGCGGTGGACAAGCTCGCCGACGCGCTCAAGAACGCGAAGGGGAAGGTGTTGCTCCACTGCACGATCGCCTACCGCGCAAGCCACATCTATACGGCCTACCTCGTGAAGTACCGCGGCATTCCGCTCGATTCCGCCCTCAAGCACGGCCGGGCCATCAACTGGGGCACCCTCCCGTTCGAGGGGTTCATGGGCGAAGCGATGCAGCCGCAGCCGATTGCGAAGAAGAAGGGGTAAGCCCGCGCTGCGTCGGGATGGACGACCCTCGGTCGGGGCCCGCCAGCCACCTTCCTAACGTTCCAGGAGGGTGGCCGTCTTGTAGGCAGGCGGTGCAGTGCACCTGGGTACTGCGAACCCCCCGCCACCGAACGCCGCACCGGGAGTTCCCGCCGATGGTCCGAACGTCTGCCCGCGCCTTGGTCGCCCTCGCGACCGTCTTGACCTCCACCGCCTGCCTCGACACGAACGGGCCGCGCTCGGCGAGTGCCACCAGTGATCTCGTGCTCGCCGTGACAGCGGCCGGCACCGTCGGCCAGCTCGACGGCATCCGCGGTGGCGGCTTTCCCGGCCTCGGTGCGCGCGGGATGTTTCCGCATATCGGTGGTGCCCCGACCTGCGAAGCCT
>JAYTVE010000052.1:0-8364 GCA_043744185.1 Gemmatimonadota bacterium
CCCGGCCCATCTGGCATCGAGCCGAGCATGCCGTCCAGTGAGAGATAGCCCAGCGTATCCACGCCGAGCAGTCGGGCGATTTCGTTCACGTTGTTGGACGCGGCGATGAGTTCCGACTTCTGCGGCGTGTCGATGCCGTACCAGCAGGGGCCGGTGATCGGCGCCGAGGACACGCGCATGTGAACCGCCTTGGCGCCCGCAGCGCGGACCATGCTCACGAGTCCACGTGTCGTCGTGCCACGGACGATCGAGTCATCGACCATCACGACCGTCTTGCCGTCGAGCAGCTCGCGTACGGCGTTGTACTTGACCTTCACCTTCTGGTCGCGACCCGCTTGCGTAGGCTGGATGAAGGTGCGCCCCACGTAATGGTTGCGAATGAGCGCGAATTCGAACGGAATTCCCGCGACTTCCGCGTAGCCGAGCGCGGCCGCGTTCGACGAGTCCGGCACGGCGAAGACGAAGTCGGCACCCGGCACCGGGTGTTCCTGCGCGAGGCGCCGCCCGAGCGCACGGCGCGCGCGGTCAACCGAGCCGCCGAAGATCTGGCTGTCTGGGCGCGCGAAGTACACGTGCTCGAACACGCACCGCGAGAGCGGCTTCTTCTCGAACGGGAAGATCGAGTGCAAGCCGTCGTTGTCGATGCGCACCACTTCGCCGGGCTCGATGTCACGGACCTTGGTGGCGCCGACGATGTCGAGCGCGCAGCTCTCGCTCGCCGCCACCCAGGCGTCGCCCAGCTTGCCGATGGCGAGCGGGCGCCAGCCGCGTGGGTCACGCGCGACAACCAACGTGTCGCCCATGGTGACCACGAGGCAGTACGCCCCCTCGACCCCCTGCAGCGCCTCGGCCATGCGCTCCTCCGGCGTGACCGCGCGCGAGCGCGCGAGCCGGTGCAGCAGCACCTCGGAGTCCATCGTCGAACTGAAGATCGCGCCCTCCGCCTCGAGGTCGCTCCGCAGTTCGACGGCGTTCACGAGGTTGCCGTTGTGCGCGAGCGACATGGTCAGCCCGCGCGTCCGCGCGAGGATCGGCTGCGCATTGTCGATCGTCGAGCTGCCGGCGGTCGAGTAGCGCGTGTGTCCGATCGCGAGGCTACCGGGCAGGTGTCCCATCTGGTCGGCACGCAGTCCCTCGGAGACGAGCCCCATGGCGCGCTCGAGGTGCGCCCCACCCTTGGTATCGATGGACAGGATGCCGGACGACTCCTGCCCCCGGTGTTGGAGGGAGTAGAGCCCGAGTTGCGTCAACGCTGCCGCATCGGGGTGACCGCGAATGCCGAAGATGCCACACATCGTCTATGCCGGCTCCGGCGCGGCCGCGGGCAACGCGCCGGCGCTCATGATCGAGGAAATGGTGTCGTGGAAGGCAGCGGCGAGATCATCGAGCGCGGCTACATGCCGCCCCTCGCCGAGATTGAACGTTAGCGGGTCGCCCGCCTTCCCGACCGTTCCGATGCGACGCGCCGGAACGCCGTGCGCCTGAGCCACTGCCAGCACGCGCGCCGGATCGGCCGTGGACACCACGACGCGCCCCTGCGCCTCTCCGAAAAGAAGTGCGCGCCGGGGAAGGGCGCCCCACGGAGCGAGATCAACCGTGGCGCCGAGCATCTGCTCGCGGTTCACGATGCAGCTCTCGGCAATGGTGACGGCGAGTCCGCCGTCTGCGCAGTCGTGCGCCGAGTGCACCACGCCTGCCTGAATTGCCTCGAGCAGCGCGTCGATGAGCGCGCGCTCCTTGCTCACATCGCAGGCGGGCGGCGCGCCAGCCACGACGCCGTGCACCGTCAGCAGGTACTCGCTGCCGCCCAACTCGCTCGTGTTCTCGCCGAGCAGCATGATGGCGTCGCCGGCATGCTGGAACGCGGTGGGTGTGGCATGCTCCGGCTTGTCGACAATGCCCACCATGCCGATCGTCGGCGTGGGGTACACGGCGCCGTTCGGGCTCTCGTTGTACAGCGACACGTTTCCGCCCGTGACCGGCGTCTCGAGCGCGATGCACGCCTCGGCCATGCCGCCGAGTGCCTCGCGAAACTGGAAGAACACCTCGGGCCGTTTCGGATTGCCGAAGTTGAGACAGTTGGTGATGGCGCGAGGGCGGCCGCCCGAGCACGCCACGTTGCGTGCGGCTTCGGCCACCGCAATGCGACCGCCGACGCGCGGATCGAGATAGACGTAGCGCCCGTTGCAGTCGGTTGCGAGCGCCACGGACTTCTCGCTGCCGGGAAGTCGAACCACTGCGGCGTCGCCACCCGGGCCCTGCATGGTGGAGGCGCGCACGGTGGAATCATACTGGCGATAGGCCCAGCGCTTGCTGGCGATCGTCGGCGCTGCGAGCAGCGTGCGCAGCGTCCACATGGGGTCGCGCTCTTCAGGTCGTTCGGCGATCGCGTGCACATCGCGCGCGCGCCGCGCCACCGCGTCCGGCGACTCCGCCGCCACCGGATGGTACTGCGGGCAGTCGGTGACGAGCCGCGAGCCCGGAAATTCGGCCACCACCCGGTCGCCCTCGGTCACTCGATAGACGGGCTCCGCGATCACCTCGCCGATCACCTCGGCCGCGAGGTCCCACTTGGCGAGGATCTTCTTGACCTCATTCTCGTGGCCCTTGAGCGCGACGACGAGCATCCGCTCCTGGCTCTCGGAGAGCAGGATCTCATAGGGCGTCATGCCCGCTTCGCGGAGCGGCATCTTGGTCACGTCGATGGTCACGCCGACGTCGCCGCGCGCGGCCATCTCGGCAGAGCTCGAGGTCAGTCCCGCCGCGCCCATGTCCTGAATGGCGACGATGTGGCCGGAGCGGATGAGCTCCAGCGACGCCTCGAGCAACAGCTTCTCGGTGAACGGATCGCCCACCTGCACGCGCGGCCTCTTGGCATCGCTCTCGTGCGAGAGGTCCTCGCTCGCGAACGAGGCGCCGTGGATGCCGTCTCGCCCCGTGCGCGCCCCGACGGCGATGATCGGGTTGCCGATCCCCTCGGCCTTCGCCGTGATCAGCTCCTCGACCTTCATGAGCCCGACGCACATCGCGTTGACGAGCGGATTGGTGTCGTAGGCCGGGTCGAAGACGATCTCCCCGCCGACGGTCGGCACGCCCATGCAGTTGCCGTAGTCGCCAATGCCCTTGACCGCGCCGGCAAAGAGGTAGCGCACGCGCGCCGAGTCGAGCGAGCCGAAGCGGAGCGAATTGAGCAGCGCGATGGGACGCGCACCCATGGTGAACACGTCACGCAGGATGCCGCCGACGCCGGTGGCCGCGCCCTGGTACGGTTCGACCGCACTCGGATGATTGTGCGACTCGATCTTGAACGCGACGGCCAGCCCATCCCCGACGGCGATGACACCGGCGTTCTCACCCGGCCCCTGCAGCACCCACGGCGCCTCCGTGGGCAGCGTCTTGAGCAACGGCCGCGAGTGCTTGTACGAGCAGTGTTCGCTCCACAGCGCACTCACCACGCCCAACTCGGTGAAAGTCGGGATGCGACCGAGCATCGACACGAGGCGATCGTACTCATCGCTTGTGAGGCCGTGTTCGGCCACGAGGGCCGGGGTGATGACCGGATCGCCGGGACGGGGCACTGCACTCATGCGGGCGCGGTTCCGAAAAGTGTCTTGACGAATCGCTCAACCGCGCCGTCCTTGACTGCTTCGAGTTGCTCGAGTTCGCCTGCGTCGAGCCAGACTCCCTTGCACTCGCTGCAGCGATCGATCTTCATGTGGTGGAACGTCCGCTCGACAAGCGCGGCCCCGCACTTGGGGCACTTCATGAAGTGGCTGTGGCGCTCGGCGGCAAGGCGCTGCGCGTCGAGTTCGGCGCGCTTCGACTTGAGCAGTTCGGCGTCCTGACGCACGAAGTACTCGTCCTCGTTGGAACTGGGCTTCTGCTCGGTGCTCATGGTCGTGGAAATTGCGTGAAGGGTCGTGTCAGACGGGCCGCGGTTCGGCCTTCTTCCTGCCGGGCTTCTTGCCGCGTTCGTGCTTGGGCGTGCGGCCGGCGGGGCTCGAACTCTTGCCGGTGTAGCTGCGCGTCTTTCCGCGAAAGACCGCGTCGCTCACCTTGCCGGTCTTGAGCGTCACGATGTCGTGCTGGCCGCAGGTTACCTCGCAGCCGTTGTTGTAGAACAGGTAGGTGAAATCGCCGACGGTCCGTTCGGCAGCCGGCTTGCCGAGGCGCGCCTCCACCTGCGCGCGGGTGAAGCCGGGATCGATGGACTGCGCGCGGGCAGCGGCGGGTATGAACGCGAGGACAGCAACGAGGAGCAGGGTGCGAAGGCGCATCTTTCCTCCAGAATCAGGCGGCAACACGGGCGAGCAACGATTCGAAGAACGGGAGACCATCGGTGGAGCCGAGCGATGCGTCGAGCGCGCGCTCGGGGTGGGGCATCATGCCCAGCACGTGGCCTTCGGCGCTCACGATGCCGGCAATATCGTGCATGGCACCGTTCGGATTGCTGAGCGCATCGGGGGTACCCGCGGCGTTCACGTAGCGGAAGACCACCCGGCCATCGCCCTCGAGGCGCGCGAGCACGTCGGCGTCGGCGGTGTAGCGACCGTCGCCATGCGCCACGGGAATGCGCAGCAGCTGGCCCGCCGCATACCGGTTCGTGAACATCGTGTCGGCGTTCTCGACGCGCAGTCGCACCATGTCGCTCACGAACTTGAGCGAGTCGTTGCGCAGCAGCGCCCCGGGCAGCAGGCCGGCCTCGCACGCAATCTGGAAGCCGTTGCAGATGCCGATGACGGGACGCCCCGCTCTCGCATGCACGATGACCTCCTGCATGATCGGGCTGAAGCGCGCGATCGCGCCAGCGCGCAGGTAATCGCCGTAGCTGAAGCCGCCAGGGAGGATGATGATGTCCGACCCCTCGAGATCGTGCGCCTTGTGCCAGAGTCGCACTGCCGTCGCGCCTACGCGCTCGACCGCCTGCACGGCGTCCTCGTCGCAGTTGGAGCCAGGGAAAGTGACGACGCCGATCTTCATGTGGCGTTCACCCCGGCGATCTCGAAATCCTCCGTCACCGGATTGGCCAGGAGCTTGGCGCACATTGCGCGCACCGACGCTTCCGCAGCAGCCGCATCAGCTGCCTGCACTTCGGCGACGATGTGGCGACCGACGTGGACGTCCTCGACGCCGGCGAAGCCGAGCGAGCGCAAGGCATCGGCCACGGCCTTGCCCTGGGGATCCAGCAGCCCGCGACGGGGCACGATGTGCACGGCAACGCGATAACGGGTCACGCGACGTCCTCCGGGGACGTGGAAGGTGTGTTCGGGCTGGTACGGACAGGACGCCTGCGGCGACGACGGCGACGCGCGCCGAAGCCGGCTTCGGTCGCGAGCGCCTCGGCATCATCGCCGCGTTCGGCTTCATCGCCTTCCTCGAAGGCGCCAGGCAGCCGGTCGAGCAAGCCGAGCACGGCGGCGTTCGCGAGTCCGAGCAGCACGTACCCGACGCAGGCCGGGAAGAGGAACTCCTTCGGCAGGAAGATCACGCCGACGATCGACGCAATCAGAGCCACGAGGCCGAGGATTTCACGCAGCGACTTGAGACCGACCTTGGGTACCGCCAAGTACGGCACATTGCTGATCATCAGGAACGAGAGCCCGATCATCAGGAAGCGCAGCACGGTGCCCCAAGGCAGCGAGCCGAGCAGCGTCGAGTAGTAGAGCGGCGTCTGACTGAACCAGTAGTAGGTGGCCAGTGTCATGCCGGCCGCCGGACTCGGAAGGCCGCGGAAGTACGTCTTGGCGCGACCGGCCTGCTCGACGTTGAAGCGCGCAAGGCGCATCACCGCGCATGCGCAGTAGAGCCAGACGAAGATCCAGTCCCAACCGCCGCGGTTGAGCACTGCGAAGTACATGATCATCGCGGGCGCGAGGCCGAACGAGATCGCGTCCACAAGCGAGTCGAGTTCGGACCCGAAGCGCGTGCCGCTGCGCGTCGCGCGCGCCACGCGCCCGTCGAGCGCGTCGGCGACGCCACCCCAGACGATGTACTGGCCCGCCTCCACATATTCCCCGCGCGCGGCCGCCACGATCGCGAAGATGCCGAAGAACAGGTTCAAGAGCGTGAACCCGTTTGGCAGCAGCACGACCGCCCGCCGCACGCCGGGACGATGTGGGACGTCGTTCACCGGAACTCCGCGAGCAGGGTGGTGCCAGCCGAAGTGAGTTCACCGACCTTGACCTTCACGTCGGTGCCAAGCGGGAGATAGACGTCCACGCGCGATCCGAAGCGAATGATGCCGAAGCGCTCGCCCTGCGCGGCCGCGTCGCCTTGCTTGCTGTACGTGATGATGCGCCGCGCGATGAGCCCCGCGATCTGCCGCACCAGCACCTTGCGGCCTCCGCTCTCGAGCCCGACCGACGACTGCTCGTTGTCGAGGCTTGCCTTGTCTTCCGCGGCGTTGATGAACTTGCCCGGGTTGTAGTGCCGGTACGCGACGCGCCCCGTCACCGGATAGCGGTTCACGTGGACGTTGAAGACGTTCATGAAGATCGCGACGCGAATGGCGCGACCCCCCATGTACGCCGGCTCGTCGACCTCCATGACCTGCACCACGCGACCATCAGCGGGGGCGATCACGACGTTCGGTCCGCGCGGCCCCGTGCGCTCGGGATCGCGGAAGAACCAGATGACCCAGACCGTGAGGATCGCCACGATGATCGCGGTGATCGCGGTGAAGCCACCCGGCCGCATGACGAGCGCGACGAGCGCGATCGCCTCGATGGCGGCGGCGATCAGGATGAATGGAATCCCTTCCTTGGCGACCATCAGGAGAGTCCCTCCAGATCCAGCGCGAACCCTGTCACCCGACGAAAGGCGTCGAGGTAGCGCGCCGACGTCGCGGCGACGACCTCGGGCGGGAGCGTGGGCGGCGGGGCCTCGCCGTTCCAGCGGCCGGCGCGACGTTCGACGTCGAGCCAGTCGCGCAGGGGCTGCTTGTCGAAGCTGGGTTGCGAACGCCCGGCGGTGAAGCCGTCGGCCGGCCAGAAGCGCGAACTGTCAGGTGTCATGACTTCATCGATGAGTCGGATCTGCGCGCCGTCGTGGCCGAACTCGAACTTTGTGTCAGCGATCAGGATGCCGCGCTGGGCGACAACGTCGCGGCCACGGCCGTAAATGAGGCGTGTCAACCGCTCGAGCTCGGCGGCCGTAGCGTCACCCACGATCGTGCGCATCTGCGCGATCGTGATGTTCTCGTCGTGCCCGGTCTCGGCCTTGGTGGCCGGACTGAAGATCGGATGCTCGAGCCGCGCACTCTCGGTGAGTCCCTCCGGCAGCGGTTCGCCGGCAAGGGTGCCGGTCGCCTGATATTCCTTCCATGCCGACCCGGCGATGTAGCCACGGATCACGCACTCGACCGGGAACACCGTCGTCTTGCGGCAGAGCATGGAGCGGCCGCGCAGGTCGTCACGATGCGCGTCCAGCGCCGGCACCTCGCGCGCGATCGCATCGCCATCGGCGGAGAGCAGATGATGCGCCACCTGGCCCTCGAACTGCGCGAGCCACCACGCGGTGACCTGCGTGAGCACCGCGCCCTTGTACGGAATGACCTCACGCATGACCACGTCGAAGGCGCTGACACGGTCGGTGGCCACGAGCAAGAGGCGCGCGTCGTCCACTTCGTAGACGTCGCGCACCTTGCCGCGACGCACCAGTGCAAGTGGAAGTGCGGTGGTAGCGACGGGCATCAGACGCGCACCTCCTCGTGCTCGACCACGCCGGTGAGGCGCGCGAGCCGCGGTTCCACCGCTTCCGCCAGGAACTCGTCCACCTGTTCGGGTGCGCGCCCGACGAACCGCTTCGGGTCAAGCGCGGCGGCGAGGTCGGTCACGCTCACGGTCATCTCCGCATCGGACGCCAGTCGATCGAGCAGGTCGTTCGGCTTGCCCTCGTCCTTCATCGCGCGCGCCGCCTCGATCGCGTGACGACGGATAACCTCGTGTGCCACCTGCCGGTCGCCACCGGCGCGCACTGCGCGCACGATCAGCTCCTCGGTGGCCATGAAGGGCAGCTCGTCCATCAAGCGGCGACGGATGCGCGCCGGGTGCACCTCGAGTCCGCGCACGATGTTGCCCACCAGCACGAGAATCGCGTCCGTCGCGAGGAAGCTCTCCGGAATCGCGAGGCGGCGGTTGGCCGAATCATCGAGCGTGCGCTCGAAGAACTGCACGCTGTGCGTCTGGTTCGCGTTCGGCTCGAGCGCGAGCACGAATCGCGCGAGTGCATTGATGCGCTCGCTGCGCATCGGGTTGCGCTTGTACGCCATCGCGCTCGACCCGATCTGCTCCTTCTCGAACGGCTCCTCGATCTCGCCGAACGCCTGCAGCACGCGCAGGTCCGACGCCATCTTGGCCGCGCTCG
>JAYTVE010000053.1:0-2535 GCA_043744185.1 Gemmatimonadota bacterium
GTGCTCGTGAAGGCCTGATTGTCGAGCGTCCAGATGATGTCGCGCATCCAGTCCGGGCGCCACGCGGGACGCCAATCGTACCGGAAGACCGGCCGCACCATCGTGGCATCGGTGCGCGAGACAAACCCCGTGGCCGGATCGTAGTCCTTGGTGATCACGCCGGCCGTCACGAACCAGCTCGCGGTGCCCGTTTCGTTGGCGATGCGCGCGAACGCCGCAAAGCCGTCGCGCGCACTGCCGATGCCGGAGGATCGCACCATCGAGCCGAACGCCTGGAAGCTGAGCTTCTCGTTGAAGCGCGTGAACGCGTCGAGCGACCCGACAACGCTTTGCGTCGCCCCGGCGCCAGCATGCGGGTCGCCGAGTCGCGTGGCGAAGAGCGCGCCCGCCTTGCCCGACAGCCCGAGGTTGTGCTCGTAGCGCGCCACACCATACGTGGCCGCGCCGCTCGTGCCATCGAAGGCGCCGCTCTGACGCACCACCATGCCGGCAGCGGTGCGGCCACTGCCGCGATAGACGAAGCGCGCCCCCGCATCGATCGGCAGCGGCGTCCCGTTGTCGTCCAGCCCCACGCGTCGCGAGAAGAAAGGGCGGATGAAGAACGCCTGATCGAACGCGGAGCCAAGCCCGGGGCTGAAGAGCGTCGCATTCTCCTGGAAGAACGGACGGCGTTCCGGAAAGAAGACCGAGAAGCGCTTGAGGTTCACGACCTGACGATCCACGTCCGCCTGCGCGAAGTCGGTGTTGGCGGTCAGGTCGAGGACGGCGTTCGGCGTCGGCGCCCACGTCACCTCGCCGCCATATCGCCCGATCGGGCGCTCAAAGTTGGCCCCGGCCCCCTCGCTCGTGATCTCGCCGATCGAGTACGGACGGAACCGGATGTTGGTGGACGGTGGCGGTGGCTCGAGCCCGACCAGCTCCCCCATGTACGCAGTACGATGCGGGTTGGTCGCGCGCGCCCACGGACTCCAGCCGCTGAACTCGTTCGTGCGCCTCGCGATCCGGTACGCGTTCATCAGCCAGGGCCGACCGTCAGGCACGTAGCGCAGCGACTTCCACGGAATCGCCATTTCTGCCGTCCAGCCGGAGTCGGTGCGTGCCGACTGGCCGCGCCAGAGTGCATCCCAGCTCTCGTTGAAGTCCTGCCCGCCGTCGAACGCCTCGACGTCCTTCTGCGTCCCCCACGGCGTGAGCTGGAAGGCTTGGTTGTATTTGCCAGCTGCCGTCGGGTCAAGCGTGATCCCGAAAAAGTCGTTCGGCCCGAAGTCGTAATCGCGTCGGAAGTCCTGCACGCGCACGCCGGCGAGCCCGAGCGAGTCGCCCGCGAAGATGCCGACATACAAATACTCCGCGTCGAACAGCACGCGTAGCGTGGCGCGATGCGCGCTCGGCTGGCCGATGTTCGGCTCGACCTGCGTCATCCGCACGATGCTGGGTGCGGTCAACCAATCCGGCTCGTCGAGTCTCCCATCAACGCGGATCGGCCCGGTCGCGCGCCTCGCCTCGAGGCGCGGCCGCGGGTCGGGTGGCGGAAGATCGGGACTCTGCGCGGCTGAGGCAGCGGGCAGGAGGCAGGCCGCAGCGACGACGGCAAGAATGGCGGAGCGCATGACAGGGGTGCATCCTACTCCCCTCGTGCCCGCCTCGTCCACCCGCCCCGACTCTGCGGCATCCTCCAGCGCCCCCCGTCTCGGCGGCCGGCTCTGGCTTGACTTCGTCAATACCGACGACGTGCACCGCGGACGTCGCCTGGAGCACCTCGTCGACTTCGCCGCGTGGACGCGGTGGCTCGCCGAGGCTGGCGTGCTCGATGCGGAGCGCGCTGCGCAGCTCGAGCGGCGCGCGCAGGAGCAGCCCATGGGTGCGCAAGCCGCGCTCGTCGATGCACGCCGGGTCCGCAACGCACTGCGCACGGTGGCCGAGCGGGGAGCCTCGCAGGAGCGCGCACGCGATGGCGCGCTCGCGGAGATCAACCGGGTGCTCGGCCGCTCGGCGGGCACGCGCAGCCTCGAGGCGGGGCCGACGGGGTTTGCGCGCAGCTTTCGGGCCGGCGGCGACGTCTTCGGTGGCCTGCTGTTGCTCATCGTCGAGAGCGCGGCTGATGCGCTGGTCGCCGGCGAGATGACGCGCGTGAAGCGCTGCCAGGGCCAAGGCTGCGCTCGGGTCTACATCGACCTCACGCGCAATCGCTCACGTCGCTGGTGCGCGATGGCGGATTGCGGCAATCGTGCCAAGGCGGCGCGGCACCGCTCCCGGCGGCAGGTGCCGCCGGGTCTTGCTGCTGCTACGCCTCCTCGATCTCGGTCACGGTCGGAATCGCCAGGCCGTCGCGGCTCTTGATGTAGCCCATGTCCACCGCGTAGCCCACGAGCTTCTTCTGCAGGATGCGCCGGCCGCGGAACAGGCGCGACTTGACCGTCCCTTCGGGAACGCCGAGGATGCCGGCGATCTCCGCGTAGCGCAGCTGGTGCAGGTCGGACAGCACGACCGCCGCACGATACTCCTCCGGCAAGCCCGCAATTGCGCGCGTGATTT
>JAYTVE010000054.1:0-2534 GCA_043744185.1 Gemmatimonadota bacterium
TCCTCAAGACGGGCAAGGCGCGCGCCGTCCGCTTCTCCACGCTCGCAGCACTCTGCACCGCGCTCGAGTGCCAGCCCGGCGACCTGCTCGCGTTCGATCTGACTGCTCCCTCAGAGGGCGAATAACCCATGCCGAGCGCGCGCATCAACACGAACCCCAACATGAACCCCGCCACGAGCGACGTCTCCACGTTCCGCCTGTACCTGCTGCGGGCACTCTACCTGCTGGTGTTCGTCGGTCAGGGCACGCTGCAATTTCGGCGGCTCTTCAGCGACGTGTCGACGTTGCCCTTCTGGCATGGCATCGGGACGAGCATGCTGGGCGCCATGGCGCTCGTCGCTGCCATCGGGGTTCGCTATCCGCTGCAGCTATTGCCGTTGCTCTTCTTCGAATTCGCATGGAAGCTGGTCTGGGTGCTCGCCGTGCTGCTCCCCAAGTGGTCGACACACCAGATCGACCCCGACACACTGGGCTCCGCGCCTTCTATCCTGCTGGGCGTGATCGTCCCCGTGGTCATCCCGTGGCGGTACGTGTGGGCGAAATACGTGACGAAGCCGGGGGATCGTTGGAAGCCGGTCCGCGCAGCACGGGCACAACCATGTACGCCCACCGGGCGCTGACGATCGTGTCGCTGCTCTCGCTGGTGCTCATTACCCTGCACATCACCGACGACATCGTGCGCGGAATCTCCCCCGCCCAGGACGTGAACATGATCCTCGTGATCGTGTTCGCTGTCTGGTTGCTCGGCGCAACGTCTCTCGCCAAACCTTCGGCTTGTGGACCATGCGGTCGGGCCGACCGCGCTCGTCAGCGCCGTAATGTGCCCGATCGAGGCTCACTTCTTCTTGTTGGCCTCGTACGTCATGCCGAGTGACGATACGCTTCCCGTGATCTTGACGGTGAGCGATGCGCCCTGTGTGTCGGATCTGTTCACGAATACTGCCATGGAACGTGCCGGGAACGTCGCGTCGACCGGCTGACCTGGCGCGAGTGTCGTGAGGCTGTCGCGCACGCCGTCTCGATCCACGAACACCACAACGGGAACCGCGCCCGAGTTGGAGCCACGCACGGTAAATGCGCCGGGTTGCCCGCCGCCGAGCTTGAAAGCTTGGCCAGAGTCAATCACGGTTTGGCTCGTGATCGAGGCGCACGCGGTCGCGAGCAGTGCACTCGCAATGGCAAGCGTGTAACCAGCAGCGAAGCGAAACGGGCTCATGTGGAGAAGAAATGGGGTTGATTGAGTACGAACGGGATCCGCTGCCATCATTTTGCACGGGTCGACCACGTGGATGCACTCCCGGCAGGACTCCGTGCGCCGGGAAGCACCGCCCGTGACGATGGCCGAACAAGCAGAGTCCCGGCTCCGCCGGGCACGGTTCAGTCCCCGGGGTAGAGCACCCAGAGGTCGGGGCGCCCCACAGCGCAGTGCACCATCCGCCCCAGAAGCGAGAGCCCCGCCAACGACGTGTACAGCGTGAGCCGCGTCTGCTGATGTCCGCCGCCGAGCACGAGTGGCCGTGGTTCTCTGAGTGCGCGTTCGCGGTTGCCGCGCGACGGCACGGGATGAAAAACGAACTCCACCACGCGCGAGCGCTCGGGTTCGTCGTCCTGGCAGCTATCCAGCGTGCGCACCGCGGCGATCACCGGCTCCACAGCCAGTTGCTCGGCCGCGAGGGCGTCGGCGGCGTACACCGCCGGACGTGACGCCGCGGGAAGCAGCAGCACGGCCACGAAGCTCCAGAGTGTGCTCGCCATCGGCAGCGCGAGCCAGACTCGCGCGTCGCTCCACTCCCACGGCAGAAGCGGCGCAAGCAGGGCCACGCCGAGTGCGGGCCAGAGCGCTGCACGCACAACCCCTCGCTGACGGGCGAGCGTGTCGCGTTGCGCCGCGCGGCGCACCAGCTGCACGGCGAGCAGCGCGCGGTGATCGGCGTTCGCCCACGCGGCCGGCACCCAGAGCATTGGCCGCACGAGTCCCACCCAGCCGCCCACGAACGCCTCGCTCGTGCCGTGCACGACACGCACACGGTCGGGAACGATGCCCGCCGAGCGCACGAGGTCATGGAAGGATTCGTCGAGCGGACGCACTGTCATGCCGGCGCCGACGCGTGCGAGCACCCCCTGCAGTGCCAGCAGCGCGACGCCCGCACCGAGTGCAACCGACACCGCGCCGGTCCAGCCCAACCACTGCGTCGCGAGCGAGAGCGCCGCCGCCGCGCTGGCAATGACGGCGCCCTGCAACGCAACACCCCGAAGCCAAGCCACGGCCCAATGGCGCGGGTGCGGCCGCGAACGCGCCACCGCGAAGCCGCCCAACGCGTCGACCGGCAGCAGCAGCACGGCGTGCACGCCGAACATGATCACGACGAGCGCGGCGTTGCGCACCACGGTTGCGATCGGCGATGCTGGTGCCAGCAGTGCAGCGGGTAGCGGCACGATATCGAAGACGAGCAGCAGCAGCCACACGGCGGCGAGTCCGACAGTGGCCCCGACACCGGTGATGCCCAGCCGGAGTCGGCGGCGAGCGAAGGTCG
>JAYTVE010000055.1:0-8298 GCA_043744185.1 Gemmatimonadota bacterium
GACCCGAAGCCGCCCAAGGCTCGCGAGGACATCATCTACAAAGTGGTCGTCCGCGACAAGGAGACCAACAACCCGATCGAGGGCGGCGAAGGGCGCATCTTCGCGACAAGCCGCGACGGCGCGAACACGTGGGACGCGCTCATCGCCGGCCCCGAGCCGGGCACGTACTACGGCAAGCTCCGCTACATCACGTCGGGCGACTGGGCGATCGCGATCCAGTTCCGCCGCGACTCCACGCAGGTCCTGCAGCGCATCGACTGGATGCAGGGTGTCCGTCAGTCGACGAGCGCTTTCTGACCATGAAGCACTTCCATCGCACCACGATCTCTCCGGATGCAGCGCTGGCCGTCGCGGACGCGTTCTTCCCGACGATCGGGTTGACGCCGACGACCACGGCATCGCGCAGCCGCACCTTCACCGGCGCCATCGGAACGCTCACGTTGACGGCGCGCCCTGAGGGCGGACACTACACGTTCCTCGAGGCCCACACCGACCAGATGGGCGAGAGCCGCCTCGACCGCAACGTCAAGAAGTACTTCGTCGACGTGCACCGCGCCTCGGATCCGCGCCACCTGATCGAGGCCGCCTACTGATGGCCACGAAGTCGCCGGCCGTGCGTGCCCCGACGCGCGCTGCGCTCGGACCACACGCGAGCGCGCTCTCGCGTGACGAGCAGCTCGAGATCTACTACTGGATGCGCTTCACCCGGTCGCTCGAGGAGCGACTGGTGAACCTCTACCGACAGACCAAGGTTGTGGGGGGGCTCTTCCGCTCGCTCGGTCAGGAAGCCGATGCGGTCGGTTCGGCGTTCGCGCTGGAGCAGGGCGACATCCTGTCGCCGCTCATTCGCAACCTCGGCTCCATGCTCGTGAAGGGTGCGACGCCGGTCGAGATCCTCAAGCAGTACATGGCCAAGGCGGACTCGCCGACGCGCGGCCGCGAGCTCAACATCCACTTCGGCGACCTGCAGCGGGGGTTCGTCGGGCAGATCTCGCACCTCGGCGACATGGTGCCGGTGATGGCGGGCGTCGCGCTCTCGTTCAAGTTGCGCAAGGAGAAGCGCGTGGTGCTGGTGTACATCGGCGACGGTGCAACCTCGACCGGCGCGTTCCACGAGGGGATCAACTTCGCGGCGGTCCAGCAGGTACCGATGGTCGTGATTGTCGAGAACAACGGGTACGCCTACTCCACGCCGACGTCGAAGCAGACGGCCGCAAAGAGCTTCGCGGACAAAGGCATCGGGTACGGCATTCCCGGCGTGACGGCGGACGGCAACGACGTGCTCGCGACGTACGAAGTGACGCGCGAAGCCGTCAACCGTGCCCGCGCGGGTGGTGGCGTCACGCTCATCGAGCTCATGACATATCGCCGCAAGGGCCATGCGGAGCACGACAACCAGTCGTACGTGCCGGAGGGCCTCGGTGAACGCTGGGCTGCCGAGAACGATCCGCTGGATCGCTACATCGCGCGCCTCACGGGCGAGCTCGACTTCACCGCCCAAGCGCTCGCGGAGGTGGATGCGCGCGTGCTGGCAGAGATCGACGCGGCCACGGACGAAGCCGAGAAGTCGGGGGTGCCCGAGGCGCTCGACGCGCTCAGGGGCATCTACGCCGACCCACCGGTTGAACGGCCGCTCTGGTTCCGGGAAGGGGTAAAGAGCGCGGTGGATACCCACGAACGTCCGGTGGGCTGGGGCGTGTATGACGCCAAGGGAGGGAAGCACTGATGGCCGAGATCACGTACTTGGAGGCCATCCGCGAGGCCATGTCCGAGGAGATGGAGCGCGACCCGAACGTCTTTCTCATGGGCGAGGACATCGGCGCATATGGCGGCGCCTTCAAGGTCACCGAGGGGTTGCTCGAGAAGTTCGGTGAGTCGCGCGTGATCGATACGCCGATCAGCGAGGCGGGGTTCGTGGGCGCGGCAGCTGGCGCGGCTCACATGGGAATGCGCCCGGTCTGCGAGCTGCAGTTCATCGACTTCATCTCGTGCGCCTACGACATCCTCACCAACTACGTGGCCACGGCGCGCTATCGCGCGTTCCTTGGCTGCCCGATGGTGGTGCGCGGTCCGAGTGGCGGCTACGTACGTGGCGGTCCATTCCACTCGCAGAACCCGGAGGCGGCGTTCGTACACACTCCCGGCCTCAAGATCGTCTACCCGGCAACGGCCGAAGACGCGAAGGGTCTCATGAAGGCCGCGATCCGCGATGACGATTGCGTGCTCTTCTTCGAGCACAAGTATCTCTACCGCCGCATCAAGGGCGTGATGCCGGCGGGCGACCACGTGGTGCCGATCGGCAAGGCGCGCGTGGCTCGCGAGGGCACCGATGTCTCGATCATCACGTACGCGGCGCCTGTGTACAAGGCGCTGGAGGCGGCCGAACTGCTCGCCGCCGAAGGCATTTCAGTGGAAGTGATCGACCTGCGCACGCTGGCGCCGCTCGACGACGAGGCGATCGTGGCCACAGTCAAGAAGACTCACAAGGTGCTCGTGCTGCACGAGGACACGCGCACGGGAGGCATCGCGGGCGAGATCACCGCGCGCATCAACGAGAGCTGCTTCGAGTGGCTCGACGCGCCCGTGCTGCGCGTGACAGCGGCGGACGTACCCCTGCCGTACGCGCCGAGCCTCGAGGACTACGTGCTGCCGCAGGTGGCGGACGTGCTCACCGCCGTGCGCCGCTTGGCGGCCTACTAGACCATGTCCAACACGCCACCACTCGACCGACGGGCACAGTACATTGGGATCGGGTGTCTGACCACTGCGGGGGGCGCCATGGGTGGCGCCATGATCGCGGTGCTGATTGCGAAGGTCGTCGGCATGCTTACTCGGTGCGAACCCATCGAGGGGCTGCCGGCCTGTAACTGGCACGTTTTTGCGGGATGGGGGGCGCTGCTTGGTGTCGCCATCCTGCCGACGACGGCGCTCTGGCGCGTGCGACAGACGCACGTGGCGGAAGACGCCAAGACTGGAGACTGACTGTGGCTCGCGTTGACGTCATCATGCCCCAGATGGGGGAATCGATCGCCGAAGGCACCCTCAGCAAGTGGGTGAAGAAAGTAGGCGACGAAGTGAAGCGGGACGAGACGATCTTCGAGATCTCGACCGACAAGGTGGACGCGGAGATTCCTTCGCCCACGGCCGGCATTCTCGCCGAGATCATCGTCACCGAGGGGCAGACAGTCCCGGTGCAGACGATCGTGGCGCGCATCGAGACGGAGAAGGGCGCGTTCGTGGCCGGCGGTGCCAGTGCTCCGGCTCCGGCCGCGGCGGCCCCCGCGGCGCCCACGTCGTCCGCGCCCGCTGCCACGGCAACAGCCGCGAGCGCGGTGCCGGCGCAGGCGGCTCCCGTGCGCGCCAGCAACGGCAATGCGCTCGAGGATCGTCTCCGTACCAAGTCGTCGCCGCTCGTGCGGAAGATCGCGGCCGAGCACGGCATCGAGATCGCGGCCCTGTCTGGCAGCGGTATAGCCGGTCGCGTCACGCGGAAGGACATCCTCGCAGTCATCGAGAGCGGCACCGCCCCCAAGGCCGCGCCGGCTGCCGCGGGCGCACCTGGAGCGAGCATGTACGCGCCGCACGGCACCGAGCAGCACGGTCCTATGCCTACGCCGTGGGCGGGCGACGTGGTCGAGCCGATGTCGCGCATGCGGAAGCTCACGTCCGAGCACATGGGCCAGGCCCGTCGCGTCGCGGCACACGTGACGTCGTTCTTCGAGATCGACCTCACGCGCGTGGCGCGCGTGCGAGCCAAGATGAAGGCGGAGTTCGAGGCCACGACCGGCCAAAAGCTCACCTTCCTCCCGTTCATCATCTCGGCCGTCGTCCAGACGCTCAAGCGTCATCCGGTGCTGAACGCGTCGGTGGCGGGCGACTCGATCATCCTGCGGAAGCGCTACAACATCGGCATCGCCGTCGCACTCGAGCCCACGGGGCTCATCGTGCCGGTGATCAAGAACGCCGAAGACCTCTCGCTCTCCGGGATCACCAAGGCCACGAACGACCTCGCGTCGCGCGCGCGCTCGAAGAAGCTCCAGCCCGCCGAAGTGAGCGAAGCGACCTTCACGATCACGAACCCCGGCGTCTTCGGCTCGTTGATGGGCACGCCGATCATTCCTGTCGGCACGACGACCATCCTCGGGCTTGGCGCGATCGAGAAGCGACCGAAGGTGATCACGGGTCCGGATGGCGAGGACACGATCGCCATTCGCACCTGCGCGTACTTCTCGTGCTCGTTCGATCACAAGGTGGTCGACGGTGCGGACGCGGATCGCTTCATGGCGGACCTCAAGAAGACGCTGGAGACCATTCCCGAGTCGGGGTTCTGAGCCAGCGTGGCCCGGGCGCTCACGATCGCGCATTCGAAGGTCGCTCCGACCGAACGATCGCCGTTGCTCGAACGTATGCGAGCGCGACGGGCCGCCTACTCGGCGGCCGGTTGCCATTATTGGGCGTTTGAGAATCCGCTCTCTCCCGGTGATTTCACCGAGTTTGCGGAAGGGGCAAGCGTAGCGCTGCTGGCGCATGCCCACGCGACGGTCGCCGATCCGCTGCCCGGGGCCACGCACATCATGAACGAAGTGGAGCTCACCTGATGCCCAGTCGCAGCGTTGTGATCGAGGGAGCGACGTGGCACGTGTACCCGTCCGGATACGTCACGCAATCTGATCACGACGAGTTCGGCCTGCTCTTCGTGCGTGCGGGCGGGGCCACGCACGATGTGCGGATCACGCGCTACTCGCCCCAGGGCGCGTCGTCGCGCGAACGATCACTCGCCGCCCTGAGCGACGCGCAACTGGTCGGCTACTTCGCCGCCTCGCAGCCCTCGACCACCGCCCCCGAAACGGGCTACCACTCATGAGCGCACCGGGCACGGTGCCGATGCGCACCGTCGACCTGCACATGCACTCGACCGCATCCGACGGCGCCTTCGTGCCGGCCCTGGTTGTTGCCGCCGCAGTGAAGGCCAAGCTCGCGCTCATGTGCCTCACCGATCACGACACCGTCGGTGGCGTGGCCGAAGCGCAGGCGGCCGGGGCGGAGCAGGGAATCGAGGTCGCCGCCGGCGTTGAGCTCTCCGCGCACGACGGCGCCACCGAGGTCCACCTGCTCGGACTCCATCTCGTGAAGCTCGACGTGATCGAGGGTCGCATGCTGGAGTTTCGCGCCGGTCGCGAGCGCCGCGGGGTTCAGATCGTGTCGGCGCTCAACGCCGCCGGGCTGCCCGTCACGTTCGAGGCCGTGCAGAAGGAGTGTGCGGGCGGCGCCATGGGGCGGCCGCACATCGCGCGCGCTCTCATTGCCGGTGGGTTCGCGCGCGACATGCGCGAAGTGTTCGACAAGTGGCTCGGCGCAGGCAAGCCGGGCTACGTGGACAAGGAGCGGCTGGAGGTCGCGGACGCGATCGCGATCGTCCACGCGGCCGGCGGCGTCGCCGTCTTCGCGCACCCCGGCAAGGATGGCGATCGCGGCCGCGTCGAGCGCCTCGTGGCCGCGGGCCTCGACGGGCTTGAAGTGCGGCACCCGTCGCATACCGCGGACGAGACCGCCCGCCTCGTCGCCTTCTGCGAGGAGTTCAACCTCGTGCAGAGCGGCGGCTCCGACTGGCACGGCGTACCGGGGCCCCGCGTCCTCGGCGCGATGAACGTGCCGTACGCGTGGGTGGATGTGCAGCGCGAACGGGCCGAGCGCTGGCGCAGCGTGGTGGCGTGAGCCTGCGCGGGCGGGTGGCCCTCGTCACGGGCGCCGGTACGCGCGTCGGTCAAGCGATTGCTCAACGACTGGGCGCGGAGGGCATGCGCGTCGCGGTTCACTATGCGGGGTCACAGGCAGGCGCTGAGGCGACCGTGACCGGGATCGAGTCCGCAGGCGGCACCGCCGCACGGTTCCAAGCCGACTTGTCGAACCCGGACCAGATCGAAGCCCTCGTGCGAGCGGTCGAAGGGGAGTTCGGCGCGCTTGACCTGCTGATCAACTCTGCCGCCAGCATGACGAGCACGCCGTTTGGCGCGATCACCGCCGTCGACTTCGACGCGATCTTCGCGCTCAATCTGCGCGCGCCCTTGCTGCTCGCACAGGCGGCCGCTGGGCTGCTCGAGCGAAACGAGGGGGCAGTGATCAACATCGGTGATCACATGGCCAGCGAGCCGTGGCGCGGCTACCTGCCGCACGGCGTGGCAAAAGCCGGCTTGGAAGCGCTCACGCGCCATTTGGCCTCGGCGATGGCGCCGCGCGTGCGTGTGAACTGCGTGGTGCCGGGCGCCGTGCTTGCTCCGGATGGATGGGGCGCGCCGCACCAGGAAGCGTTTGCGCGGAAGACGCCCCTCAAACGTCTCGGCTCGCCGGACGACGTGATCGGCGCGATCCTGTATCTCGCGCAGGCCCCCTACGTGACGGGTGAGACCGTGCGCGTGGACGGCGGCCGGCATGTCCGGTAGCAGCGCCGTCACGGGGCCGGGCGCGCAGCGGGCTAGGCAGCACTACGGGACGATCGTGGTGGTGGGCGGTGGCTGCTACGGCGTGTACTACGTGCGCCAACTGCAGCGAGCGGCGCGAGCGGGCGCGTTGATATGGGACCGCCTCGTGGTTGTGGACCGCAATAGCGAGTGTCTGGTCGCGCGAAACATCGAACTCCTCGAACCGGTGGGCAGTTGCCCGGGCGCCGAGGTGGCGGTGGTGGCTTGGCGCGATTACTTCGCGCTCGCGATTGGCACCTGCGACGAACGGGACGCGATCGTTCCGTCGCCGCTCATGCCGCACCTCATGGTCGAGTGGCTGATCGATCGTGTGGTGGAGCGCCATCCGGACCGGACAGTTGGCCTCAAGGCACTGGAGCGCGAGCTTCCGGTGCCGTGGCAGTTGGCCAACGGTGACGCGCCGCACTACGCGAGTTTCGCAACCTGGACGTGCCCCGTGAACTGCATCGAGCCGGCCACCTGCCCTCACACCAAGGGTCCGCGCGATTGGACCATGCCGGCGTCGATGCGGTCGTATGTCGAGTCCCGTCAGGCTGCTGGTGGTGCACTCGGCGGCCCCCTCTTATTCCACTGCGAGCACCGGGCCTATGGTGTCGGCATGTTTGATACGCGGGCCGTGCGTGATGCCGGCGCCACGGTGCTCGCAGCGGCGCGGCGCGGCCCTGCCGAGTTTCTCGTGGGAACGGTGTCGCACTGCCACGGAGCGCTGGCGCGGTTGGTGATTTCGTAGCGCTGATGTCCGGGAACAGGCCCTTCCCACCGCGCTAGATTCATGAGATGCGGCGCCAAAGTGCGCTGCCTCCGGCCCAGACCCCCCTGCTCGTGGAAAACGTCGTCATCATCGGCTCCGGCCCTGCAGCATGGACCGCCGCCGTCTACGCGGCCCGCGCCAACCTCCGTCCTGTCGTCTACGAGGGCGAACCGTCCGGCATCGTCCTGCCCGGCGGACAGCTCATGATCACCACCGAGGTCGAGAACTATCCCGGCTTCCCGGAGGGGATCACCGGCCCGGAGCTGATGGAAAAGATGAAGGCGCAAGCGCTGCGCTTCGGCGTGCGTGTGATGGCTGAAGACGTCAAGGCGGTCCGTCTCGGCCAGCATCCGTTCGTGATCACACCCAACTACTCCGCGCCGGTCGAGGCGCTGGCGGTCATCGTGGCCACCGGTGCCTACGCGCGCTGGCTCGGGATTCCGAACGAAGAGCGGCTGGCGCTCTCGGGCGGAGGGGTGAGCGCGTGCGCGGTGTGCGACGGCGCGCTGCCATTCTACCGCAACAAGGTGCTGGCCGTGGTTGGTGGCGGCGACACCGCGATGGAAGAAACGATGTACCTGACCAAGTTCGCGAAGCAGGTGCTGGTGCTGCATCGTCGCGATTCGTTCCGCGCGTCCAAGGTCATGGCGCAGCGCGTCCTCGAGCACCCGCGGGTGAAGGTGTTGTGGAATACTCGCGCCGTCGAAGTGCTCGGCGACAATGAGATCACGGGGCTCCGCATTGCCGACACCATCACGGGAGCCGAGCAGACGATCGAAGTCGGCGGGTTGTTCGTCGCCATCGGCCACACGCCCACGACGGCGTTCCTCAATGGTCAGCTCGCCCTCACCGACGCCGGCTACCTCAGTGTGACCCCGGGGCGCATGGCCACGAGCATTCCCGGCGTCTTCGCCGCGGGCGACGTGACCGACGACTACTATCGGCAGGCGATCACGGCGGCCGGCACCGGCTGCATGGCCGCGCTCGAGGCCGAACGCTGGCTCGCTCACCATGGGCACGGCGTCGTCGAGCCCTTGGCGCCGTGACGATCAAGCCGCAGATCGAGCA
>JAYTVE010000056.1:0-8273 GCA_043744185.1 Gemmatimonadota bacterium
GGCGAACGCATCCTCCGCGAGCACGTACGCGTGCGCCTCCTGCAGCGCACGCGTGAGCGCCGGCATCGGCTGCACGCGCGCCAGGAGGGCACGGCTGGCTTCAGCGGCGGTCAGCGTCACGGCTCGGGGCCAAGGGGAGAACCGCGAGGCGGAGCGCAATCGCGTCCTGCACGCGTTCCACCGCGCGCACGTTCGTCGTCCAGTTGTTCGCGAGCATGCTGAAGAGCAGTGTCGCGCCGCCGGCCGTGGTCACGTATCCCGAGAGGGAGCGTGCCTTGTCGAGCGTGCCGGTTTTCGCCTGCACGCGCCCCTGCGCGAAGGTGCCACGCAGCCGATTCGCGATCGTGCCGTCGACGCCGGCCACCGGGAGCGACGCGCGAAACGTCGTGCTGTCCGCGCTCCGGCGCATGGCGTCGAGCACCGCGATCAGCGCATCGGGCGCCACGTAGTCGTGGCGGGAGAGGCCGCTGCCGTCGCGCACCGCCGCGTGCGTCGAATCCACGCCCCAGCTCACGAGTTGCGCCGTCACGACGCGTCGCCCGGCACGCTCGGTCGCTGCGGAATCGAACGCACCGCCGAGCGTGCGAAAGAACAATTCCGCGATCTGGTTCTGCGACGGCTTCTCGAGCACCGGCAGCACCTCCGCCAACGTGGGCGACTGCCAGCGCACGAGCGTGTCGCGCACGCTGACATGCGCGGTATCGCGCGCGAATCGCGTGCCCACGCTCACGCCGCGCCGCACGAGCGCCTCGCGCAGCGCCGCGAGCCATGCGCGCCCCGGATCACGGATGGCGACGGCAAACATCGCGCTGTCGCGCGGTGCCAGCGCGCCGCGCACCACGTACGCGCCGTCTTCCCACGCAAGCTGCGGTCGGTCTGCCGGTGCCACCGGCGTGCGCACCGTGCGCACCAGCGAGCGCATCGGTACGGCGCCCGCAGCCGGCAGCACGGTCACTGCTGCGATTCGGCCCACCTTCGCGCCGCCACGCACGATCACGCGCGCGAACCCCTCGTTGAAAAACAGCTCGTCCACCGGCGCGCTGTACGGTTCATCGAAGTCGTCGTGCGCCCATCCAAGGCCGTAGATATCGCCCGGCATCGCGTCGCCCGCATGCACGAGTCGCCCGGTGATGCGGCGGACCCCCACCGCCTTGAGCGCCTCGGCGAGCGAATCGAACGAGGCCCGCACGTCGCCACGCATCGCATCGCTCATGCTCGGGTCGCCGGAGCCGATCACGAGCAGGTCGCCCTCGAGCGTGCCCGCCTTCACGCGGCCGCGCGCGGCGAGCAGCGTGGTCCACCGGTACGAGGGCCCGAGCCGCGCGAGCGCGACGGCGCCGGTGATCAGCTTCTCGTTTGACGCTGGCATGAACAGCTTGCCCGCATTCCGCGAATAGAGCGTGTCGCCGCGCACGGGGTCCACGATCAGCACGCCCCAGTGCGCATTCGAGAACGAGGGATCGTCGAGCAGCGAGTCGATGCCAGCGCGGAGCGCGGTCCATGGCGAGGGCACGGTCGCGCGCGCCGCGCCGCCCGGCGGCGCGCTCGAAACGCCCTGCGCGCCCAACGTGCGCGCACTCCCTGCGAGCGCCAGGCCGCACAACATCAGGCGCAGGCGCGCCACGCTCATCGCGCTCATCGCGCTCATCGCGCTCATCGCATCTCCCGCGCCGCGGCACGCGCGGCCTCGTAGTCCTGCGGCGTATCGATGTCCATCAACAGGTGCGCAGGATCGCCATGGGCGCGCATCGCGGACGCGCCAAGCGTCGCCACCTTCACGCGCGACAGCCAGCCTCCGGCGCGTGTGTCACCCGCCTCGAGCGCCGCAGCGAGCGCGGCGCGACAACGCCCCGCATCGTACCACGCGCAGAGCGGCTCCACCCCCCAGCGCGACCCCGCGCGCTCGGCCAGTCCCGCATCGGCGTCGGCCGCAATAGCCAGCTCCCGCAGCGCCCACAGCAACGACGTGTTCACGAAGGGCAGATCCCACGCCACCACGAAGCAGCCGCGATCCCCCGCGAGTTCGAACGCGGCGTGGATGCCGCCAATGGCACCGAGCCCGGGCTTGAGGTCATCGATGCCGCGCGCGCCGAGCCCGGTCGCGAGCACCCTCGAACCGCCCACCATCACGAGGTCGTCGACCAGCGGTGCGATTGCATCCGCCACCCACTCCACCGCGCGGCGCTCACGTACCTCGAGCAGCCCCTTGTCCATCGTGCCCATGCGCGTCCCTTTGCCGCCGGCCAAAATCGCCCCGATGCTCGGCGTCATCGCGCGCATCAGTCAGCGCGCGTGGCAGGTGGACCAGCGCGTCTCGTTCTCCGCCACCGTCACGGTCGTGACCTTCGCTGCGGCGCTGATCGCGACGCGGCGAGAAAGCGCGAGCGCGACACGCATGCCCGCTAACGAAGGAGCGTGTACGACGCGCCGATCTGGAGCGACCAGTTGCTGCGGTAGCCGCCCTTCGAGCCTGAAGGCAGAATCGAGGTGGAGCCGCCGGTCGGTGCGTTTTCGTAGCTCGTTGGATAGTCGATGGCGTACAGGTAGTTGTACGCTTCGGCGCGCAGCTGCCACTTCTGCGCGGGGGCGTAGCGGATGCCGCCGCCGAAGGTGAACATGAGCCCCGACCCGATCGTGAAGCCGCCGACGTCGGGGCCGCTGATGAAGTCCGAGTACATGCCCGCACCCAGCGAGACCACCGGCATCACGCCGTGCCAAGCCTTCTGCCCCGTCAAGCTCGTCTCGAGCCCGACGTCGAAGAAGGTCATCGGCCAGCTGTAGTTCCCGACCAGGCGCTTCGCCCCCGACTTGCCGGGATTGAGTGCGATGCGCGAACTCGCCACCTCGGTGAGCCGCGCATACCCGAAGAGCGGGCCCGAGAAGTGGATGTCGTACCGCAGGCCCACCAACGGCCCCCCGCCCGGCGCTACGCCGGCAGGATCGCCGCCATTGGTCAGGTAGCCGGTAATGAATGTCCACTCGTGCTTGTACTCCACGTCGCGGAACGGACTCTTCTCGGGGGGCGAGCCAAGCTGCGCCGACGCGGCGGACGCACACGAAACGGTGAGCGCGAGCGCCCAGGCAAGGTTGAAGCGGCGGAGCATCAGGCAGTCGCCTCCGGGAGGCGCAAGGAAGTGCCGGTCATTTCGGCGGGTTGGTCGAGGCCGAGGAGACTCAGCACCGTGGGGCCAATATCGCAGAGTGCACCGCCGGAGCGGAGCGCTCGGTCGCCATCGGGGTCGATCAGCAAGAACGGCACCTGATTCGTGGTGTGCGCTGTATGCGGGCCGCCCGTGGCCGGGTCGATCATCATTTCGCAGTTGCCGTGATCGGCCGTGATGAGGAGCCGCGCCCCCGACTTCTCCGCGCTCGCGATTGCGCGCGCGAGGCACGCATCCACCGTTTCCACCGCCTTGATGGTCGCCGGCAAGCTGCCCGAGTGCCCGACCATGTCGCCGTTGGCAAAGTTGCAGAGCACGAAGTCGTGGTGCCGTCCCTCAAGCGCGCCGCAGAGCTTGTCCGCCACGCCGGCCGCGCTCATCTCCGGCATCAGGTCGTACGTCGCGACCTGCTGGCTCGCCACCAGCTGACGCTCCTCGCCACGAAACGGCTTCTCTTCGCCGCCGTTGAAGAAGTACGTCACGTGCGGGTATTTCTCCGTTTCCGCCGTGCGGAACTGCGTCCTGCCCGCGTCGGCGAGCACCTCGGCCACAATGCGCGCCATCGAGAATGGCGGAAAGACCACCGCCAAGCCGAACGTCGCATCGTACTGCGTCATGCAGGTCACGCCGATCCTGGGCCGCGCGCCCGTCTCGAAGCCGTCGAAGCCCGGCTGCGTCAGTGCGCGCACGAACTGGCGCATGCGATCGGAGCGGTAGTTGAAGCAGACCAGCTGGTCGCCGTCACGCATCGGCGCCACGGGGTGCCCGTCGGCGGTGATCACCAACGGCAACTGGAACTCGTCCGTGACGTTGTTGTCGTAGCCGGCCGTGACCGCGGCGAGCGCGTCGGTGGCCGTGGGGCCGGTGCCGTCGACGATGGCGCGATAGGCGAGCTCGAGGCGCGGCCAGCGCTGGTCGCGGTCCATCGCGTAGTAGCGGCCGCTCACGCTCGCGATCACGGCACGTCCCGCGATGCGCTGGACCAACGACTGGAGAAAGCCGGCTGCCGAACGGGGCAGGGTATCGCGTCCGTCGAGGAAAAGGTGGAGCGCGATCTTCTCGACACCGCGCGCGCGCGCCAGTTCGACCAGCGCCACCGCATGCGCGTCGTGCGCATGCACTCCGCCATCGCCCAGCAGGCCGGCCACGTGGAGCGTCCCGCCCGACTTCTTGACCGCGTCACTCGCGGCCAAGAGCGCCTCGTTCCGAAAGAACGAGCGATCCTTGATGGCCTTCTGCACGCGCACCAGGTCCTGCATCACCACGCGTCCGGCGCCGAGATTGAGGTGGCCGACCTCGCTGTTGCCCATCTGCCCTTCGGGGAGTCCCACCGCGAGGCCCGACGCGTCGAGCAGCGTGCGCGGGGCTCGGGCCCACAGACGGTCCCACGTCGGGACGTTGGCCAGCGCGATCGCGTTGCCCTCGCGCTCGGCGCGGTAGCCCCACCCGTCGAGCACGATGAGCGCCACCGGGCGTCGATCACCTGCAGCCATTCTGGTTCCGTGCTGTGGGAAGACTTAACTTCTCGGTCTATATGCGAGTGCAGGAATCTAGCCGCCCCCAAGGGGGCCTCCAAGCGATGCGACGGGCCCTCGCGCTTCTGGCGTGCGCGGCCCTGCCGCTCGCAGCGCAGGCGCGCACCGTTTCCCGCGAGGCTGAGCTGCGCGACGCCCCGTCCGGACCCGTAGTCGCCACCATCATGGCCGGCACCACGGTCACCCGTCAGGAAGCGCGCGCCGGACATACCCGCGTGATCGTCGAAGGGTTCGTGGAAGCAGCCTCGCTCGGCGGCCGAAAGGGCCGCTATCAGGTGCACGTCGTGCCCAGCGCCGGCGCCGCACTGCGCGCGTCGGCTGAAGGCGGGGCATCGGCCGTGGCAAAGCTCAAGGGCGGCACCGGGCTCGCGGTGGTGGTGCGCGCCGGCAAGTGGGTGAAGGTGCGGCGCGGTGGGTGGGTCGCGAATGCTGCGTTCAGCGAGGCATCCGCTCCCACAGCCACGCGCACGCCCGCTGCGGCGCCGACGGCTCCCGTGCCCAAGTCCGGCCCAGTGCCAGCCCCGTCCAAGTCCGCGCCGCAGAGCTCGACCCCTGCTCCGCTCGTGGCCGAACTGGCGCAACCAGCGCCGCCGCTGCCGGAGGGTACGCTCGTGACCACGCGCCCGACCGAGGTGCGCACCGCGCCCGACGGCGGCGCCTCCATGGGCACGGCTGCCAACAACACCGCAATCGTTCCGCTTGCGCGCGAGCGCGGCTGGGTGCGCGTGCGCATCGAGGGCTGGGTGAAGGAGGGAGACGTCGCTCCGGCGGACAGCAACGCCCGCACCGCGCTCTCTGCGGCCGATCTCCGCGCTGACCCGGCGGGCTCACGCGGCAAGGTCGTGCGCTGGGAAGTCGAGGTCATCTCGTACCAGCTCGCCGATCCCCTGCGCAAGGACCTCACGCCGGACGAGCCCTATCTGCTCGCCCGCGGGCCGGGTCGCGAAAATGCGCTCCTCTATCTGGCCGTGCCGCCGTCCCTCATGGCGCAGGCCAAGGGGCTGCCGCCGCTCGCCACCGTCATTATCACCGCGCGCGTCCGCACCGGGCGCAGCGATCCCACCGGAGTGCCCGTGCTCGACATCCAGCAGTTGGCCCGCAAGTGAGTCGTCTCGCGAGTCGTCTCGCGAGTCGTCTCGTGAATCGCCGAGGCGCGCTCCCGGCGCGCAGCCTCGCCCTCGCTTCCGGCCTCGCTGTCGTGCTCGCTGGCGACGGCTACCTCGCGCTGCGCGTGCAGTCGTTGCAGGCCGAGGCGCGCCAGCGGCGCACCGATGCGTTCGGCACCGCTACGGCCACCGCCGATGCACAAATGGCTGCGCAGCGCGCTCGGCTGCAGGGCATCCTCGACCGCATTCGCGTCGAAGCCGCCGCCGATCGCGGGCTGCATCTGAGCGTGCAGGTTGACTCCGGCACCGCCACGCTCGAGCGCGACGGACTCGTGCTTCGCACGCTGGACGTGGAGCTCGGCCCCGAATCGCTCGTGGGCGCCGCGCCCGATACGCAGCGGCTCGCCACGCCACGCGGCGTGCGCACCGTCAAGTCGGTGGTAGCCAAGGGGCAGCTGTTCGAACTTCCCGAGTGGCTCTATCGCGAGCGCGGCCTCGAGGTCCCGGCCAACCGGAAGCTCAAGGGCGCGCTCGGGCTCGCTGCCGCGTTTCTCGAGGACGGTACGCTCATCTACGCGCAGCCTGAAAGCGGGCCGCTCGCCGATTCGCTGTACGTGTGGCCTGGGGCCGTTCGCCTCTCCGCCGATGACCTCAGGGCGGTACTCCCGAATCTCAAGCCCGGCGTCAAGGTGTATCTCTTCTGATGGACACCCCTCCGACTGCTCCCAACACGGTGCCGACGCCGTGGTCGCGCCTCGACAGCATCCTCGCGGGCGGGCTCGTGCTCGGGCTGGCTGCTCTCGGCTACCTGTTCTACGCGGTTCGCAGCAACGAGGCCGACGTCGCGACGGCGCGGCACCAACTCGACGAAGCGCGCGCGTCGCTCAAGCGCGCCGAGTCGTCGGCGGGCATCTACGGAGACACGAGCAAGGCCGCGCTCACGGCCAGCGAAAAGGCCGTGCCCGACACGCAGCCCTACATCGTCGTCTCGATTTCGGAGAACCGGCTCTGGTACAAGCTCCGCGACTCCGTGCTCTTTACCACCCGCGTGGCCACTGGCACCGGCAAGACACTCAAGAAACCGGGCGGCAAGGACTGGAAGTTCGAAACGCCGCGCGGACGCCTCAAGGTGGAAAAGAAGGAAGTCGAGCCGGCCTGGGTGCCGCCGGACTGGCACTACATCGAGATGGCCAAGAAGAAGCGGCTGCGCATCGCACGTCTTGAGAAGGGGCAGGAGATCAAGCTGGCTGATGGCAGCGTGATCACCATGTCCGGCAACGACGTGGTCAAGCGGCTCGCCAACGGTGAGATCCAGCCGTTCGCCGTGCGCGAGGGACACGAAATTGTGGCCGACGGGCGCATGGTGATTCCGCCGCTCTCGTCGAACCAGCGCAAGTACTCGGGGGTGCTGGGCGCATTCCGCCTGTACATGGGCGACGGTTACGGCATTCACGGCACCGATGTGCCGTCGTCGATCGGCACGAGTGCGAGCCACGGATGCGTCCGCGTCCGCAACGAAGACATCGAGACGCTGTATCAGATCGTGAAGATCGGAACTCCGGTGTTCATCTACTGAACCGGGGCCTCGATGCCGGGGCTCACGGGTGTCACGCCATCGGCGGGCGTTCTCACGCCCCTCGCGCGAAGCCCAAGACTGACATACCTTTACAGCACTTCCACCTCGCACGGTTAAGGAAGTGTGATCTACCGCACTTCCGCGGGGTTGGCCCCCGCCGCAGGATACCCGCCGTAAGCCGCACGGAACGCTGTTCGCTTCCCGCATCCACCGGCCGAAGCTCCTCCCATGCGACCCACTCGCGCCACTCTCCGCCGCCTCGTGCGTCGCGCCCTCATCGGGGCGGGACTGGCCGTCGCGTGCGTCGTGGCACCGGTGTCGGCGCAGGTGTTGGAGAACGCGGGCCCGGTCGGGGTGCCGGTGGACTCGAGCGAGCTCCGCGCGCTCACCGATTCGCTGGCCGGCAAGAGCGGCAAGCTCCGCATGCGGCTCTTCAGTCGTTCGCGCGCCATGACCATCCCGATCCTGCAGCGCCTTTTCGGCGAGCGGGCGGTGAACACCCCGGGCATCCACCCGATCCAGGATTCCTCGGTCAATCAGCCGGTCAAGCTCATCACCGTGCTGCCGTTCTCCGAGAAGTTCGGTGGTAAGGTGGGTGACTACCGTATGGGGTACTGGCCCGCCGAAAAGCGCGGTGCCCGAAGCGAGGCCTACGAGAACCCCGAGGGGTTCATCCAGGTCAACGCCGACAATGTGGACGCGCCCGTGTCGGAGCACTTCAAGCTCGGCGACTTCGTCACGCACAACCAGAGCGACGTCTGGCCCAAGTATATGGTGCTCCGCGAGGAGCTGATCGACAAGCTCGAGCTCGTGTTGGCCGACCTCAAGGCACGCGGCATCAAGACCGATGGTGTGCGCGTCATGTCCGGCTTCCGCACGCCGGAGTACAACGCCG